>NZ_JAVREM010000019.1:0-101918 GCF_031845425.1 Streptomyces millisiae | reverse complement strand
GGCCAGGCGTTGTCGGTCAGGACCCGCTCGATGCGGTCGATGCCGTTGGCCGCGAAGAACGCAGCGGCTCTGCGGAGGAAGCTGGCGCAGGTGGTGGCCTTCTCGTCGGTGTGGATCTCGCTGTAGGACCAGTCTGGAGTAGTCGTCGACGGCGGAGTGGACGTAGTCGAAGCCGACACCGGTCTTCGCCGCGCGTCCCGCTTGCCGGCCCAGGACTTTGTGGCCGCCGCCGTCGGGGATCCGGCCGAGTTTCTTGACGTCCACGTGGACCAGTTCGCCGGGCCGTTCGCGTTCGTAGCGGCGGATGAGCGCTCCGGTGGGCCGGTCGAGGAAGGCGAGGCGGTTCAGGCCGTGGCGGACCAGGATGCGGTGGACGGTGGAGGCGGGCAGTCCCAGGATGGGGCCCAGGCGGGCGGGTCCGAGCTTGCGGGCCTGCCGCAGCTGGCAGACGCGGGCTTCCACTGCCGATGGCGTGCGGTGTGGTGTCGTTGTGGGGCGGCTGGAGCGGTCGTGCAGTCCTTGCTCGCCTTCCGTCTGCCAGCGGCGGACCCACTTGTGAGCCGTGGTCCGGGACACGCCCATTTCCGCCGCGACGTGAGCGACCGGACGGCCAGAGCGGACACGTTCGACCAACAGCCGCCTGCCATGAATGGTCAGCCGGGCATTACGGTGGGACACGAAGACCTCCGCGCGGTGAAGACTCGACACCTCCACCACACCGGAGGTCTTCGCCACGATCAAGACCGGCCAGTGTCAACAACGCTCGTGATCAATACACCTAGCACTCACGAACCTCCCGAGGAGGCGGCCGGGCGGCGTAGCCCGTCGACGAGGACGCCGACGACGCGCTGGTTGTGTTCGGGGCCGTGTCCGGGTACGGGCTGGCACAGCTGGATGAGGGTGTGCAGGAGCTCCTCGGCGCCGATGTCGTCGCGGACCGTGCTGTCGGCCACGGCGTCGTCGAGCAGCGCCGCGAGGGCGGGAACCAGCCGCCGCAGGAAGTAGTCGGGCAGTTCCGCGAAGGCCGGATCGCCCGAGTGCAGCGCCGAGGCGAGACCGCGTTTGGTGGCGAGCAGTTCGGTGAACCGCTGGATCCACCGGGTGAGGGCCTCCGCCGGTTCGTGCGCGGCGCTCAGCGCGGGGCCGGCGTCGGCGACGGCGTCGATCCCGCTCTCCACGACGGCCTTGACCAGGTCGGAGCGGTGCGGGAAGTGCCGGTACAGCGTGCCGACTCCTACGCCGGCCAGGTCGGTGATCTCCTTGGCCGGCGCGTCCACCCCGGAGGTGGCGAAGACGGTGTGCGCGGCCTCGATCAACGCGTCGACGTTGCGTCGCGCGTCGGCGCGGCGCCGGCGCGGCGCTGCTTCGCCGCCGCCCGGCTCCGCCGCGCCGGGCGACGTGGCGTCGGACCGCGTCCTGTGGTGGGGCACCACAACGCCTCCTCTTGCGTAACCGGAATGGTTTTCCGTATGGTCTTTCCGGAAGGGCTTTCCGTTTAATGGAGCCTACGGCATTCGGCTGGTCGCCGACCACCACAGGAAGAGAAACCCATGCAGTACCGGACTCTGGGCCGGACCGGCATCAAGGTCAGCCCCTACGGCCTGGGCACCCTGATGCTCGCCACCGCCATGGGCAACGCCCCCGAGGACTCGGCCCGCGTCATCCACAAGGCACTGGACGCCGGCATCAACCTCATCGACACCGCCGACGCCTACGGCGACTCCGAGGAGGTCGTCGGCCAGGCACTGAAAGGGCGCCGGGACGACGTCGTGCTCGCCACCAAGTTCGGCCGCCCGACCGGCCAGGATCCCAACCGGCGCGGTGGATCGCGACGCTGGATCGTCGCCGCCGTCGAGAACTCGCTGCGTCGGCTGCGGACCGACCACATCGACCTCTACCAGCTCCACTTCCCCGACCCCGACACCGAGGTCGAGGAGACCCTCTCCGCGCTGACCGACCTGCTCCGCAGCGGGAAGGTGCGCGCGATCGGCGCGTCGCACACCCCCACGGCCGACATCGTCGAGGCCCAGTGGGTCGCCGAGCGGCGCGGACTCGCGCGGTTCAGCACCGAGCAGCCGCACTACTCCCTCCTCAACCGCGGGATCGAGCGCGAACTCCTGCCCGTCACCCAGCGCTTCGGCATGGGCACCCTGGTCTGGGGCCCGCTCGGCCAGGGCCTGCTCACCGGCCGCGTACGCGCGGGCCAGGACAACACCCTGCTGCGCGCCGGCCTGATGGGACATCTCAACGACGAGCGCCGGCTTGAGACGGTCGAGAGGCTCATCGTCCTCGCCGGCGAGGCCGGCCTGCCCATCACCCACCTCGCTATGGCGTTCACCATCGCCCACCCCGGCGTCACCAGCGCACTGATCGGCGCCCGCACCATGGACCACCTCGACGGTCTGCTCAGCGGCCTGGACGTCACCCTGACCGACGATCTACTCGACCGCATCGACGAGATCGTTCCGCCTGGCAGCGATGTCGGCACCCTCGACCAGGCCTACCGGCCCCCGGCCATCGAGAACCCGAGTCTGCGCCGCCGCCCGCTGACCACGCGCGACGCGGCCTGACCGTGAAACTCCGGTACCAACCAGCGCACCAGAAGGGTTCCGCCATGAGTGACATCACCATCGACTGCACCATCGACGGGCAGGCCTACTCGACCGAGCAACTCGACCGCCTGCGGTACGTGCGCGATCTGCACGTGCTGCACCAGATGAGGCGGCTCGGTGCGACCATCGAGCACCACCACCGACCGCTGTCGGACGACGAGATCGACCACCTCAGCCCCGAGGACGCACACGCGGTGAACGTGGCCACGCGCCTGGCGCACGGTGCGGAAGGCCTTCGGAAGCTCTTCGCCGAGCAACTGCGGGCATCGGACCGGATGTGGAAGGACATGACCGCCGCGTCCGCCGGACTGCCACGGCAGAGAGCCTGCGCAGAACTCGTGGTGACCGGGGTGACCTGGGAGGACTTCCACACCCACGTGAGCGACTTCGGCGAACTCCAGAAGTTGGTCGTGCCGGCCAACCCCGATCACTTCTTCTTCGAACAGGAGGAGCCGGGGGTCGCCCGCGCCATGGAGACATTCGGCATGTACGGCACCCCGACCGAGGTGCTGGTCGCAGCCGACCCGACGCTCCCGGCCCCCTTCGACCTCGATGAGGGATACCGACTGCTCCTCGCCGGACACACGAGGCTGAGCAGCGACGGCAGCAGGGTCGACATCATCGCCTACCACCAGTTCAAGCCCATGCCCGGTGGCCTCGTCGTCAAACTCTGCGCGCTCTTCCCCGCGAAGGCGCCGAAGGAACTGGTCCACGGGCACAAACTGCACCTCGCGGTCGAGTTCGCCAAGACGCTCGAACTGATCGCCACCGCACGCTGATCCCGGCCAGCCGCCCCGGGGCGGCGTCGAGGCCCGGACCTGACCGAGACGCGCGACAGGGACGCGGCGGGCGGCTGGGCCATGGTGAACGGGCCGGCCCAGACAGCCGCCCGCCGCGCAGGGGCCGGAGATCCATGTCGCGCCGACCCGCCCCTCCGCAAGGTCCTGCCAGCTGACGGGGTTCACGATCCGCGGCTGCTCACCGCGGGAACTGCCCCCCACGGCCTACCGACGACCGGCTCGGCGACGAGCGCCGCCCCCCCTCGTGTCCACTCGGGCCGGCGTCGGCACGCCGTGCGCTGCTGGCGCACAACCTCTGTCCCCGCTCGACGGTCTTGATTGCCGCAGACGAACGGTCCGTGTGGTGGTGGCGATCGCCGCCGCGACGACCGCGGGCGGGTTGCTGCCCGCCCTTCCGGCCGCGCCCGCGCAGGCCGCGCCGGCCCGGTACGCCGACGACTTCAACGGCGACGGCTACCGCGACTACGCCGCGTACCACCCCGGCCTGTCGGCTGTGGGCGGAGTGCGGGTCACCTACGGAACCGCGCCCGGGCCGGGGTCGCGGCGACAGGTGATCGATCAGAACAGCGTGGGCGTGCCGGGCACGAACGAGACGGGCGACATGTTCGGTGAGTTCCGGACCTCCGCGGACTTCAACCGCGACGGCTACGCCGACCTCTTCGCCGACAGCTCCCTCCATCCGGCGGTGCGCCTGCCGGGAAGCGCGAGCGGCATCACGACCACCGGCCTGACCCAACTGGCGGACCAGTACGTCATCGACGGCATCCTCCAGTAGCGGCCCTCCCGTGCCGCACACACCCACTACGTTGATCGCCCCCGGCGATTCGGAGGCGAACCTTGTGCGTTCCACCACCCGGCCGCCTTCGCGGACGGACGCCACTGGCGGCCGTCCTCCGGGGGCGGCCGAGGGCTGGGGCGTCTGACCTGCGGAAGCGGGTCAGGGGCCCTTCTGCTGTTTCAACTCACGGAACGTTGAGGTAGCTGGCGTTGCCGTCGCTTGCCGTGCGTCGTCCCGCGCTTGGCCGGTTCGCGTTCCCAGGCGTTTCACGGGACGACCGTGGCATGTACGCCTGGTAGGCCGTCGAAGGCGGCTTCGTCGTCGGTGGTGAGCAGGGTACGGGCGGTTGCCGCGGCGGTCGCGGCGATGATGAGGTCGTGGGCGCCGCGCGGTTTGCCCTGGCGGCGGACGTGGGCGAGGAGGCGAGCGTGGATGACGGCGATGTCCGCGGTGTAGTCCTCGACGGGGATGAGGGCGCGTACTCCGTCGACAAACGATTGGCGGCGTTCTCGCCGGGTGCCGTCCGCCAGCTCTACTCCGAACTGCAGTTCCGCGAGGGTCACGGCCGCGATGGTGACGTCGTCCTCGTCGTCGAGCAGCCGGGTGAGCCCCGTGCCGCCGCGCTCGGCCCGGATGACGACGCCGGTGTCGAGGATCAGTCGTCGTGCCATGTCGCGCTCATCTCGTCGGTCACGTTCTCCCGGGCCGTGGTCACGTCGTCGGCGAAGTCCTCGTCGACGGGGTGAGTGGCCAGGAACTCCTTGATCGCGGCTCCGTTGCCGGCGGGCGCGGGGGAGAGGATCGCCAGACGGCGTCCGCCGCGAGTGATCACGATCGTCTCTCCGTGCTCGGCGCGGTCGAGCACGGAGGCGAAGTTGCGTGCGACCTCTGTCGCCGTCATCGTCCTCATGGAATCAGAGTATCTGATTCTATGAGGCCATGTGGGTTACGCTGCCCGCTCGACTCGCCGGTGGAGACCGAACAAGACGCTGAGTCGCGCCGTCCTGTTTCCCGATGTGCGCCAGGGCCAGGGCGCCGTAGATGGCCAGAGCAGCAGCCCGCCCGGCCGGTGGCGACGACGACGCGGGGGCGATGGGCGGTCGCGGCGGCGCGGGCGAGCGGCGAAATCTTCTGGCGGATGGTGGCCGTTTGCGTCTCGGCTCGCGACAGAGGGGCGATGGTTGAATGCGCACGCTAGGGAGCGGGATGTCTGAGGTACTTGATGAAGCGGGCCACGTGCGGGAGACCGGGCTGCTGACCGGTCTGGCGCATGGTCAGAGGCGTGTGGCGGGGAGACTGCAAATCGGCCGGCTCAGCCTACCCAGGTTCGAATTCTGGCGCCGCCACAGCGCAGAGGCGGCCCTCTGACCAGTGAAAACGCCGGGTCGAGGGGAAGGAGGGGGGATGCTGGAGGCTGCCGTGCCCCTACGGTTCCTTTGCCCTCGTGACGCGATTGATCGTTGCCCACCCGTTCGTGGCCGGTGGTCGGCCAGGCAGACGGGCTGTGTCATCGCCGTGCCATCCGGCGACGTGGTCGGGACGGCCGGCCCTTGAGGGGGGGCCGGCCCTCTTCAGGGCCACGGCCTTGGTGTCAGAGCCCTGGCGTACGCGGTGGTACGGGGGTGGACTGGATGATCGAGGTGGTGGTCTGCCCATGGAGGAGGAAGCGGTCGAGTACCTCCTCGAAGGTGTTGAGGTCGGTGGCATGGACCTTGATCAGGAAGCAGTCTTCGCCGGTGATGCGGTGGCACTCGCTGACCTGAGGCAGGCTCCGTGCCAGTTCGGCGATCTTCGGCAACTGCCCCGGGCCGGGGCGGACCCGGACGAAGGCGGCCACGGGGTAGCCCAGCGCTGCCGGATTCACGTCGAGGCGGTAGCCGCGGATCACGTCGTCCTCCCGGAGGCGCCGTACCCGGTCCCGTGCGGTGGGTACCGAGACCTCGACACGGCGGGCCAGCTCAGCCGTGGACAGCCGGGGGTCCGCGTCGAGCTCGATCAGTATGGCCCGATCCACAGCGTCCACTTCTTCACCTTTTTCGTTATCGCAAGGTCAACTGTGGTATTCCAGCGTCAACCGTAAAGCAAGTGGCCGATCAGCTTGCGCCTTCGGCATGGTCGTGGGCGTTGCCTGCTTGCGAACCTTTACCCGTGGTCAAGACGCTCGCACGCTTCCGCCCGAGCCCCGGTGGATCGGCGGCACGCATCGCCGCTGCCGCCGATCGCGTCCCGCCGCCGGCGTTCCTCGTCACGAGCGCCGTCTTCCACTACCTCGGACCCGCCTTCGCCGTCCTGCTCTTCGCCCACCTCGACGTCCTGGGCGTGGCCTGGCTGCGGATCGCCTCGGCTGCCGTGGTCTTCGCCGTCTGGCGACGCCCGTGGCACGTGTGGGGCGCCGCCACCTGGCGCCAGCGTCGGCTGCTGCTGGCCCTTGGCACCGTGCTCGGCCTGATGAACAGCGTGTTCTACCTCGCCCTGGACCGGCTGCCGCTCGGCACTGTCGGAGCCATCGAGTTCCTCGGCCCCGTTCTCCTCGCGGTCATCGGGGCCCGCACCGGCCGCACCGTGCTCGCGCTCGTGCTGGCGGTCACCGGGGTCTCTCTGCTCACCGACGTGCATCTCGTCGACGAACCGCTCGGCCTCGTCCTCGCCTTCGGCAACTGCGTGCTGTTCACGCTCTACGTGGTCCTCGGCCACCGCCTCGCCCAGGACGGCGGCACCTCGGGCATCGATCGCCTCGGCGCCTCGATGCTCGTCGCGATGATCGTGGTCGCACCCGTCGGAATCGCCGACGCCGCCGTCACCTTCGTCACCCCGACTCTCCTGGCGGCCGCCTTCGGCGTCGGGATCTGCTCGTCGGTCATCCCCTATGTCTGCGATCAGCTGGCCATGGCGCGCGTCTCCCGGGCGACCTTCGCTCTGATGTTGTCCCTGCTCCCCGCCACCGCGGCGATCACCGGCATCGTCGTCCTCGCCCAGATCCCCTCCTGGCGCGAGGCCGTCGGCATCGCCCTGGTCGTCGTCGCGGTCGCGGTCCACCAGGAACGGAATGAGGAAACCGCGTGAAATACGTCAGGTTGGGCGCTACGGGACTGAAGGTGTCCCGGATCTGCCTGGGCATGATGAGCTACGGCAATCCTCCGGATCCCGGCCACCCCTACTGGGAGGCCTGGCACCTCGATCAGGACGCGGCCGAGCCCGTCGTGCGCCGAGCCGTGGAAGCGGGGGTGACGTTCTTCGACACCGCCGACATGTACGCCCAGGGCGCCAGCGAGCGGACCACGGGAGCCCTACTGGCCAAGTTCTTCCCGCGCCGCGAGGACTACGTGCTGTCCACGAAGGTGTACTACCCCATGGGCCCAGGGCCCAACGACCGGGGTCTGTCGCGCCGTCACATCCTGGAAAGCATCGACGCCTCGCTCGAACGTCTGGGCACGGACTACGTCGACCTGTACCAGATCCACAGGTGGGACGACGAGACCCCGATCGAGGAGACCATGGAGGCGCTGCACGACGTGGTCCGAGCGGGTAAGGCCCGATACATCGGCGCGTCGAGCATGTACGCCTGGCAGTTCGCCAAGGCCCAGCACACGGCGCGGTCGGCCGGCTGGACCAGATTCGTGTCGATGCAGAACCACTACAACCTGCTCTACCGGGAAGAGGAGCGGGAGATGATCCCGCTCTGCCTGGACCAGGGCGTGGGAGTCCTGCCGTACAGCCCGCTGGCCCGCGGACTGCTCACCGGCAGCCGGGAGCGCGGCGGCCAAGGGAGCACAGTCCGTTCCGGCAACGACCCGCTCGCCGACACGAGGTACACCGACGCCGACTTCGACATCGTGGACGTCCTGCGCACGCTCGCCGCGGGACATGGCCGCCCCGCGGCGCAGATCGCGTTGGCCTGGCTCCTGTCGAAACCCGGCGTGAGCGCGCCCGTCCTCGGTGCGACCAAGCCGCACCACATCGACGACGCGATCGCCGCGCTCGACATCACCCTCGACGGGGAACAGATGACCTCGCTCGAGACGCCGTACCGCCCGCACCCGGTCATCGGACACGAATGAGTCCCCACATCGGAACGGCCTCGATGGGTGACCAAGGCGACCTGGAGCGCATCCAGCGGAACTGGGAGGACGCCCTACGGATCACCGGCTCGATCCGCACCGGCGCGGTGCGGGCCTACGACGTGATCGTGCTTCTCCCCTTGCCACAGACAACAGGGCCGCTTCACGAGGCGTTCGGAAGACGTCTCCGCAGGTCGCGCTCAGTGATACCGCAGATATGGAGAGGTGGCGCGGAAGGGGGTGCGGTCATGGTCGGCGGTTCGGGCGTTCGTCCCAACGGTGAGTCATCCATGCTCGCCGGATCAGGCTGCGCACGGTGATGACCGTGTCGGTGAGGTCGAAGAACGCGTCGACAACGGGGGCGCGCCGGCCGTATCTCTCCGTCATCACTCAAGGTGGGGACAGATCCAGTCGATTGATGGACCCGCTCCGATGGGCGTGCCGGTGCGGCCGTCCACAGCCTGTGTCTTAGGAGGCGGCGGCTCCAACACCGAACCGACAGTGAGTAGATCCGCCTCCCTGCCCTCCTGATGTCCGAATCGACGCCCCCGCACTCGACGTCACCGAGGACACCGTGCTCGTCCTGCGCAACGTCGGCCCCATCGGTGGCCCCGGCATGCCCGAGTGGGGGGCCAACTACCCATCCCCGAGAAGTTGTTGCGCCGCGGAGTCCCGGACATGGTGCGCATCAGCGACGCCCGGACGAGCGGCACCGCCTTCGGCACGGTCGTCCTTCACGTCGCCCCCGAGGCCAGGGCCGGCGGCCCGCCCGGCCTGCTCCGCACCGGCGATCCCGTCACGCTCGACACCGCCACCCGACGCCTGGACATCGACCTCCCGGCGGCCGAGCTGGCCCGGCGTCAGGCCACCGCCGCTTCGTGGCGGGCCCCACGACCCGTCTGACACCACCCTGCCGGCCGGGCTCCTCAGCGGCTGGCACGGCGGCGACTCTCTGGAGGCGGCCGACACAGGCGGCCAAGCCAGGACGCCAGAGGACTGCTCGCCACCCGCATGTGTCTTCAAGGCGCCGTGTCCGGCGCCACGTGAGCGCGTGCGGCTCGCTCATGTCCCGCGCGGTATAACGCCATAGCGATATTGATCTTAGACAGGATGACCGTGGGGTCATAGCGTCGAGGTGCTCGCACAAGGCGGCACCTGAGGAGGTTTCATCGTGGTCACCAGCGTTCCGGGGCCTGCGGCCGCTCGTCGGACGGGGCGGGGGAATCAGCGGGGGATCGGCACCACACGAGCCGGGGCGACGTTCATGAGGTTCGTCGCCGTCTCGCTGGTCGCCGCCGTGGTCGGCGTCTGCGCGGTGGGCAGCGCCGACGCCGACAGCCAGGGCAGGGGCGGAGTCGAGATCCTCGAACTCGAGGTTCAGAACGACCAGTACGTGGTTTCCGATCTCGGCCAGTCAGGGCCGAGCGTGGGGGACATGCACGTCTACTCCGGCACCGCCATCAAGGATGGTCGCAGCGTCGGACGTGGGGGCGGATCGTGTCAGGTCATTCACGTCGTGGGCGAGGACCTCACGATGCAGTGCCTGATCACGATCGAACTCGAGGGCGGCTCCCTCACGATGCAGTCGCTCTGGTCGGCCGGAACGAGTTCGCTCGACATGGCCATCACCGGCGGTACGGGCGTCTACGGCAACGTGGGGGGCACTGCTCGCTACTGGGACATCGCGACGCCGAACGAGAGGTTGCGCGCCGAAATCCTGCGCTGACCCGCGAAGTCGAGCTCCGCACCGGGTGTCACGGCCCCGACGGCAGCGGCGTGGTCCCGGCTGGAAGTATCGGCGGTGGTGCGGCGGCCGTGCGCGCTGACGAGGTCGCGCCGTGGGTAAGTGGTCTGGAGGGCATGACGTGGACCTGCACACACTCAAACAGTTCCTCGTGGTGGCGCGTCTCGAGCACCTGAGCCGGGCGGCGGACGAGCTCCGCGTCGCCCAGCCGTCGCTGAGTCGAAGCATCGGGCGGCTGGAGGGCGAACTCGGCACGCCGTTGTTCGACCGGGCCGGCCGGCTGCGGCTGAACGACGCGGGGAGGCTCTTCCGGGACCATGTCGAACGCGCCCTCGGCGAGCTCGACGCGGGGCGGCGGGCGGTGGCCGAGACCACCGGCGAGGGATTCGGCACCGTGCGCCTGGCCTCGGAGACCTTCCTGACCTTCACCGGGCCGCTCGCGGCGTACAAGCGAGCCCATCCGCACGTCGAGGTCGAACTCCACCAGATGCCGGCCAGCGAGATGGCCCGCCGCCTGCGGGCTCAGGACGTCGACCTCTGCGTCGCCTCACAGCCGATCCCCGCCGAGGACGTGGAGTCGATCCAACTGTTCGAAGAGCCGGTGGGAGTGGGCACGTCACTCGACCACCCGCTGGCAGGCCGCGGCTCGGTGACGGTCGACGAACTCGCCGACGAGTCGTTCGTCTCCGCGGGCAAGGGGCACTGGCAACGCCGCCTCCTCGAACGGCTCTTCGCCGGCCGGAACCTGACACCGAAGATCGTCTGCGAGGTCGACGAACTCAGCGCCATCGCCGAACTGATCAGCGCGGGCCTCGGTGTCGGCCTCGTCCCCGGCATCGCCCGGCGCACCACCGGTTCGTTCCCCGCAGCCTGGATCGCCGTCGACCACCCCGACTGCCGGCGTACGGTCACCTTGTCCTGGTGGAGTGGCGGCCATCTGTCGACCGCCGCCCGCCTGATGCGCACCACGATCGCCGACTGGGAGTGGAACGGAGACCGCGCGCGGCGTCGGACCGTGGGGAGTGAACCCGGCAGCCGTTCCGAGAGCCACCGCGAGCAGCCGCCGGGGCCACGGATCAGCTCGGCGACGTCTGGAGAACACGGTTCGGTCATGTCCTGATCGGTGCGGAGGAGCCTACCGCGCGGCCAGCTCCACCCGGACGACCCGGCCTGGCAGAACGCGGTGAGCGCCCTGGAAAACGGGGCACACCCGATCGCCAGGGTCGAAACCCGATAGTTCCGCGAGGCGGTGGGCGGTGGGCGGCGCGACGGCTGCCGCCGCCCACCCGTCGCCTGTCATGGGAGGGGCGGAGGCTGCGCCGCCTGGCCGGCGGCGCTGGTGGCGCTTCGGGCGCCCTGGGAGACCGCCCGCGTGTCTTCGGCGTCTCCCCGGCGGAGCACGTACAGCTTGCCCATGGCCACGAGGCTGGGGCCGCACAGCATGATCGCGAGCCACCACACGTCCCTGGCCACGTAGACGCCGGCGGCGAGCATGGCGACGCTGATCGCGGCGCCGACGTACAGGCCGGTCATCCAGAGCGCGTGCTGACGCTTCTCCCGAACCGCGCGAGCCGCACGTTCCGCGGCTGCCTCGGCCTTCTCGTCGGCGCGCGCGGCCGCTTCCCGCTGCATGTCCAACTGCCTGAGCCGGATCTGGTGTTCCCGTTTCAGCTGGGGTTCCAGCGCTTCGAAGGCGACCTTGAGCTGCTCGGGTCCGCCGAGGGCGGCGCCCCACTTCATGGCGATTTCGAGCCCCGCCGAGACGACGGGGTCATCTTGCGGGAGGGGCAGAGCACCGCTGTTTTCTTCCGTACTCACCGCCGGACGCCTCCGTCGCCGCTTCCTGCTGGAGTGTGTTCGAGTTCCGTCGGTTCCGGGGGCGGTCCGAGGCGTACGAAGAGTTGGGCGAGGGTGCGCTCGAACTCACCCGCCGCTCTGCCCACCGCGGCGGTCTCGTTGTCGTGGAGAGGTGGCGCGTGGTCGCGCAGCAGCTGGCCGGCGGCGAGCCCTTGCTCGGCGAACGCGGCGCGCGTGGGTGCGGCGCTCCGGGTGGCGCGGCTGGCGACGGTGGGTTCGGCCGGTGTGTGCGGTATCGGATAGCCGCCCGTGTTCAGCGCCCAGTGCAGCCGGTACGCGTCCAGCGGGCCGGAGAAGGCCAGGCCCTGCCCGTGGGTGCAGCCCAGGGCGCGCAGCGTGGTGACCTGTTCGGGCAGGTCCACGCCGTCGGCCACGGTCTGGAGCCCGAGGTCGGTGGCGAACCGCAGCAGATCACTGGTGAGGTTGCGTACCGCGGCTGACCGGACCATGCCCTCGACCACGCCGCGTTCGAGTGTGAGCATGTCGACGGGGAGCCGGCGCAGTGCGGTGACGGAGACGGATCCACGGCCGAGGCTGCCCAGGGCGACCCGGACGCCGAGTCCGCTCAGGGCGGTCAGGTGGCGTGCCAGATCGTCGAGGGTGACGCGCGGGTCGATGTCGGACAGCTCGACGATCAGCGATCCGGACGGCAGCCCGTGCCGGGTGAGCAGGACTTCGATCAGGCCGAGCGGGATCGAGCGATCCAGCGGCCGGCGCGCGCTCATGCGCACGGCGACGGGGATGACGTGCCCTGCCGTGGCACGCTGGGCGGCCAGCTCGACGGCTTTCTCCAGCACCCAGATACTCAGTTCGGTGCCCTCTTCGGCGCCTTCGAAGCTGTCCTCGAAGACCGCCGGCGCCCCGGCCGGCGTGTAGAGCACACCCCGCGAGGACCGCCAGCGCGCCTGGGCGGCCACCGATGTGATCCGCCCGCTCCGCAGAGCCACCACCGGTTGGTGGAGCAACACGAACTCGCCGTCCTGCCGCGCCACGGGCCGGCGTGTGTTCGGTGCAGCAACGCCCGCCACGTCCTGGCGCGGCTCCGGCGGGTAGAGCTCCACGCGGTCCTCGCCCCCGGCCTTGGCGCGGTACAGGGCTCGGTCGGCGCTGCGCAGCAGTTGGGCCGAGCCGAGGCCGGGCTCGGCGAGGGCCACGCCGATGGAGGCGGTGACGCGAATCTCGCCGCCGTCGATGAGATAGGGCCGTGCGAGCGAGGCCCTGAGACGGTCGGCGAACTCGAGGGTGTCGCGTTCGTGGGCGGCGCGGTCACGGGTGCCGTCGCCCGCGATCAGGACCGCGAACTCGTCACCGCCCAACCGGGCGACGGTGTCGCTGCGCCGGACCGCGTCCCTGAGCCTGCGGGCGACCTGGATGAGCAGCGCGTCACCCGCCGCGTGACCGACAGCGTCGTTGACGGCGCTGAAACGATCGAGATCGATGAGGAGCATGGCGGAACGGCTGTCGAGGGTCTGTCGGACGCGCTTGATGAGGAAGGCCCGGTTGGGCAGTTCCGTGAGTGGGTCGTGTTCGGCGTCGTGCCGCAACCGCGCCCGCTCGGTCATGTCCCGGCTGTTCAGGAGGAGGCCATCGTCCGGCGTGATGAGCACGCCCTCGGTCGGGTCCGTCGAGGCTGACCTGTTCGTCGCGCTGGCATCGCTGGCATCGCTGGGATCGGGCGCCTCCACGCCCACCTTGTCATCCGTCCGGGGGGCCGGGTCGCTGCGTGCACGCCCAGCCCTGAACAACGACCACACGAACTTGCGCATGCCCATCCCCCTTCGCGGCACGTGCACCGACCGTACCGAGGATTTGGCGGCGCCGTCACTGAGACAGGTCGACTGTCAGCGGCCCGGGCGACCGTGACGCGCCCTGAACGTTCGCGTCAGCTCTTCGCCCTGCGGGAGCGGGCCATGCGGGCGGTGAGGCGGCGGGGGGCGTACTGGACGGCGGTGGCGTAGAGCTTGAAGTGCCAGCCGGCGATGCTGCGTGGTTTATTGCGGCGCAGGTCTTTCATGGCCTGGTTGACGACCTGGTCGACGGTGAGCCAGATCCAGTCGGGGACGGTGTCGATGTGGGGGGCGCCGGTGTGGGTGAAGCCGGGGCAGACGGCGAGGACGCGGATGCCGTGGGGTTTGAGGTCGTGGCGGAGCGATTCGCTGAAGTTGATGAGCCAGGCACGGGCGGCGCCGTAGGTGCCGGTGGGGAGGAGGCCGGCGACGGAGGCGATGTTGAGGATGGTGCCGTGGCGGCGGGCGGTCATGCCGGGGATGGCGGCGTGGGTGAGGCGGAGCGGGGCGCGGACGAGGAGGTCGAGCATGCGTTCCTCCTCGGAGAGTGGGCTGCGGGGGTAGGGCTGGGGGAGGCTGTGGCCCGCGTTGTTGACCAGGACGTCGACGGCGGTGGACACGAGGTGCTTCTCGACGGTGGCGCAGCCCAGGCCGATGCCGGAGGTGCCTCCGGTGATCAGGGCGGTGGTCATGTTGCTACCCAAGCTCCTCCGGCTCGAGGCCGGCACCTTCTCCCCGGCTGATGCGCTATCCGGGGAAATCCCGGGTGTCTCCTGGTGACCATGAGCTGTCCGCCCGCAACGAGCCGATATGCCGTCATCGAGCTCATGATGGATGCGTGCCGCGGATCTCACCGCCCGTGACGGCGACGCGGCAGCCCCGACGCAACACCCACCCTGTGCCCGAAGGAGATGCCATGACCGCCACCGCACCTGCGGCCCCGACCGCACCGGCGAGCGGACGCGCCTGTGGCCCGCCGTCGTCGACCGGCCCACCTCGGGAAGCGTCGGCAACCTTCCCCTGGAAGCCACCGCCCACTACCAGGCCGTTCTCGACCGATTCGAGGGCATCGACCGCCCCTGACAGCCAGCGGGCAACGGGGGGGCGAACGCACCCGACAAGGAGCTTGGCATGAGCCACCCCACAGCAGCCGATGAGCCCGCACCGGCGACGATGCAGGCCGTCGTCGTCACCCGCCCGGGCGGCCTGGACGCCCTGGAGATCAGGGACGTGCCGGTGCCCGCACGCAAGCCCGGGCTGGTGCGGATCAGGGTGAAGGCGTTCGGCGTCAACGAGTCCGAGGTCACCACCCGTAAGGGAGAGTCGGACCCGGAGGTCACCTACCCGCGCGTGCCCGGTATCGAGGGCGTCGGCGTGGTCGACGAGGCCGACGAGGACAGCGGGCTGCACCCGGGGCAGCAGGTCGCGACCATGATGGGCGGCATGGGCCGCTCCTACGACGGCGCCTACGCCCAGTACGTGACCGTCCCCGCCGGCCAGGTCATCCCGTTCGAGACCAGCCTGCCGTGGGATGTGGTCGGCGCCCTGCCGGAGATGTTCCAGACCGCCTACGGCTCCCTCGTCACCGGTCTCGGTCTGCGGGCGGGACAGACGCTGCTGATCCGCGGCGGCACCTCCACGGTCGGGTTGAGCGCGGCCACGCTCGCGAAGGACCTCGGAGCCACCGTGCTGTCCACCACCCGCAGCCCGGAGCGGGCCGGGGATCTGCGGGCCGTGGGCGTCGACCACCCCCTGGTCGACGACGGCACCCTCGCCGACCAGGTGCGCGAACTGATGCCGGACGGCGTCGACGCCGCACTGGAACTGGTGGGCTGCTCGACCCTCGCCGACACCCTCCGCGCCGTCCGTCGCCACGGCACCGTCTGCTTCACCGGAGCCCTGGCGGGCCAGTGGACGATCCCCGACTTCACCCCGTTCGTGATCCCCAGCGGGGTGCGGCTGACCAGCTACGCGGGCGAGGCCGCCGACCTGCCGGCCGAGGTCTTCGCCCGCCAGCTCCAGGCCATCGTCGAAGGGCGCCTCAAGGTCCCGGTCGCCAAGGTCCACCGCGGTCTGGAACAGGTCCGTGACGCCCAGGCCGACGTCGAGTCGGGCACCACCCCGGGCAAGCACGTCGTCGTCCTGGCGGACTGAGAAGCGAGCACTCGGGGCGCCGCGCTCCGCTCACGAAACTCACGGAACTCACGAAAGACCGGTGGTGGCTTCGCGGGCCGCGAACGCGGCCGGAGTCAGACCGGCGGTCGCGGAAGAAGCGGCCGAAGTTGGCGGGATCGGTGAAGCCGAGATGGGCGGCCACGGCCCGGGCGTCCCAGCCGGCGACTCCCAGCAGGCGCCGGGCTTCGAGCAGCCGCCGCTCGTCGATCAGCTCACGCGCCCCCTTCCCCGTGGCGCGCCGGGCGGCGCGACTGAGGGTGCGGACCGAACAGCCCAGCAGCTCGGCGTAGTCCGCGGCCTGGTGCAGCTCGCGGAAGTGCAGCTCCAGGGCGTCCACGAAACGCCCGTAGGTGTCACCGCGGCCCTCGCCGGTCGCTGTCTCCGTCGCGGTGATGTCCGGTGAGTTGGCCAGGCGCAGCAACAGCGATTCCAGCAGGTTGCGCCGTAGCGCGTGGTGGACCTCGAGCCGACGGCGCCCCAACGCGCGGTGCTCGTCCAGGAGTTGGCGCGCCGTCTGCCGCAGCCAGGCCGCGTCGTCAGGGTGCGGGTTCAGCACGGCGGGGGCCTGGTGCGCGGTGAGCGGGGCCAGCAGGCGGGCCATGTCGGGGGTCAGCACGTCCGGCTCGAAGAGGATGAACGGGCCGCGGGCCGCGCCGGGCGGATGCCAGCACTGCGCGTGCCCGGGCCGTACCCACAGCCACTGGCCGGGCGAGACGGTCCGTGTGATGTGGTCGACGTCGTGCCGCAGCTCTCCCTCGGTGACCGCGATGAGGTAGTGGAAGGTGGCGCGGCCGGGACGGGGCGGATTCCACGGCCAGTCGTCGTGCTGGGCGAAGAAGTCCTCGACGGTGGTCACCTCAAGCCCGAACGGAGTACCGACCGGGGGCTGGAAGCTGTACAGCGGAACCGCGGCGGCGGCCGGTCGTGCCGGTCCGGACTGCCCGCCCTGCTCGTGGTGTCGCTTGTCGACTATCACGTGTCCGCAGCCTACCGCCCGTTTTGCCGGTTTCGGGGACAGGATGGGACCTGTCGCGGCACGCTTTCCGATGTCACAGTCTTCGGCGCCGCGGACCGTCGCTCTACCTGAGGAAGGCAGGCCCATGGACGGATCGACCCTGCACAAGACTGCGACCGCCTGCGCGGAGGAGCTTCCCGGGGCCCGGCTGGAGCACCCCTTCGGCCCCGACTGGGAGGTCTTCAAGGTGCGCGGCAAGGTGTTCCTGCTGCTGACCGAGGTCCCCGGGCGTCCCGTTGTCATCCTCAAGGCGGACCCCGGCGAGGCGCAGGCCCTGCGGCAGCAGAACAGTCATGTCACTCCCGGTTACCACATGAACAAGAAGCACTGGATCACGTTGGAGGGCGGGGACGGCATCGACGAGAGGCTCGTCGGGGAACTCGTCACCGACTCCTACCTGCTCGTCGTCGCCCGCCTGCCCAGGGCGGAGCAGCCGGTCGACCCGCACACCTACGGCATCGGCCCGGGGGTGGCGCGGTGAGCGCGGCCGGCGACCGGCTCCAGGACACCGCCCGCCAGGCGGCCCTCGCCCTCCCCGGGGTCAGCCACGGCCGGCCCTTCACCCCCGCACTCGACGTGTACAAGGTCGCGGGCAAGGTGTTCCTGATCGTCACCGACGACCCGGACGAACAGATCATCACGGTCAAGTGCGAGCCCGAGCACGCCCGCGCGCAAGAACGCGGTCACGCCACGATCACCCCGGGCCGCTATCTCGACAAACGGCACTGGATCTCACTCGGTCCTGGCCCCGGCATCACCAAGCGGCTGATCACGGACGCCGTCGAGCACTCCTACGACCTGGTCGTCGAGAGGCTGCCGCGAGGCGACCGCCCGGCGCGATGAGCGCCGGGAGCTTCCCCACGAGCGGCTGAGTCCGCGCTCGTCAACGCCGGGTGGACGTCCGAAGCGCGTCCGCCCCGACCCGAGAGACCGATGGAACCGACCGAACCGACCCTGCCGCTCTTCGACGAGGAGCCCGCCCGGCCCCTTGCCGACCGCCTGCGCCCCACTCGACTGGAAGACGTCGTCGGACAGGACCACCTCCTCGCCCCTGACGCCCCGTTGGGCCGCATGGTCGCCCAGCAGCGCCTCGGCTCCGCCGTCCTGTGGGGCCCTCCCGGAGTCGGGAAGACCACCATCGCCCGCCTCCTCGCGGGCGCCGGCAACCTGGCCTTCGAACCGGTGTCGGCCACCTTCTCCGGCGTGGCCGAACTGCGCAAGGTCTTCGCCGCCGCACGCGGCCGACGCGGCATCGGCCAGGGCACCCTGCTGTTCGTCGACGAGATCCACCGCTTCAACCGGGCCCAGCAGGACAGCTTCCTGCCCTACGTCGAGGACGGCACGATCACCCTGATCGGCGCCACCACGGAGAACCCGAGCTTCGAACTCAACGGCGCCCTCCTCTCCCGCACCCAGGTCCTCGTCCTCAAACGCCTCGACGAAACCGCCCTGTCCACGCTGCTCCACCGGGCCGAGAACCTCACCGGCCACCGCCTGCCCCTCGACGGCGACGCCCGCCGCTCCCTGATCGCCA
The DNA here is from genome assembly GCF_031845425.1 of Streptomyces millisiae. Taxonomy (NCBI): domain Bacteria; kingdom Bacillati; phylum Actinomycetota; class Actinomycetes; order Kitasatosporales; family Streptomycetaceae; genus Streptomyces; species Streptomyces millisiae. Next base: position 83,558 of record NZ_JAVREM010000019.1, on the reverse strand, counting down.
TGGCTGACGGCGACGGCCGCTACCTGCTCAACATGGCCGAGCAACTCCTCGCCCTCCCGGAGACCGGAACTCCCCTGGACACCGCCGGGCTCGCCCACCACGTCCAGCAGCGCGCCCCGCTGTACGACAAGGCGCAGGAGGGCCACTACAACCTGATCTCCGCGCTCCACAAGTCGATGCGCGGCTCCGACCCGGACGCTGCCCTGTACTGGCTCGCCCGCATGCTCGACGGCGGCGAGGATCCGCTGTTCGTGGCCCGCCGCCTGGTCCGCTTCGCAGTCGAGGACATCGGAATCGCCGACCCGCACGCCGTCCAGCAGGCCCTCGCCGCCTGGGACGTCTACGAACGACTCGGCTCTCCCGAGGGCGAGTTGGCGATCGCCCAGGCCGTCGTCTACCTCGCCACCGCCCCCAAGTCCATCGCCGTCTACCGCGGCTTCAACGCCGCGCACCGCGCCGCCCGCCGCACCGGCTCCCTCATGCCGCCCGCCCACATCCTCAACGCCCCGACCCGGCTGATGAAGAACCTCGGCTACGGCAAGGACTACCAGTACGACCCGGACACCGCCGACGGCTTCTCCGGCGCCGACTACGTCCCCGACGGCATGGACCGTGAGACGTACTACCAGCCCACCCGCAACGGCTACGAAGCCCAGATCACCGAGCGCCTGCGCCAGTGGGCCACGCTGCGCGCTCGCAGACAACGCGGCTGACACGACAGATGTCGTGCCGTCGAGCAGAGCGACAGGTGGCCGACGGCGCGGCCAGCCGAGGCGCGCGTCGGCTGCCCCCGTGCCACAGGCGGCCTGCGCGAACACGACCGACCTGGTGTCGCGGGCCGGCCGTGTCAACGGCCGTCGCCACGAGGGGTTTGTCGCGTCAGGTCGTCAGGTGGTTCTGGCAGGGCCTCCCAACGCCGGCGATCCGCGTCTACTGTGGGGCCATGGGGACGAAGGAGTACGAGGTACGGGAGTTCCTGTTCTCCCGCGCGGCGGATGTCGCACCGTACCGGCGTGTGCCGGGCGGCGCGGCGGCCGGGCGGTGCGGGTCTCGGTGTGGCGGGTGCTGGGCCGCATGAGCTTACCGGCGGTCGGGCACGACGCGAGGTGGGGCGTCTCGTCGAGGGTGGAGAGCACGACGTGAACCCACGACGACTCCTGGTTGCCGCGCTCCTGTGGGTCTGGGCGCTCACGGTCACCGGATGCTCGGCATCCGGGAGCGACACCGAGCGTGTCCAGCAGCCCGCGCCTTCGACGCCCGCCGAGGCCTCCGAGTCCGCGGCCGGCGACCAGCCGACCGAGGCGCCCACGACCCCGGCCGAGGAGGTGGCCCAACACCCGTCGCTCACGGACTACTTCGACGAGGTGCCCGATGCCTCGCCGATCGAGCTCGGAAGAGTCCGCGAGCAGACAGCGGCCTACACCTCCTACGACGTCAGCTACCGCAGTGACGGGCTCCGCATCACCGGCGTGCTCAACGTTCCCACCGGTAGCGGCCCGTTCCCCGCGGTCGTGCTCGCCCATGGGTGGATCGACCGCGACGCCTACGTCACCGGGCAGGGCATGACCCGCGAGCGTGGTCACCTGGCCGAGAACGGATACGTCGCGCTGCACGTCGACTACCGCGCACACGCCGGTTCGGACGACGATCCCGAGCTGTTGGGCCAGCTGTACCGCGGGTACGCCGTCGACGTGCTCGGCGGCGTCTCCGCGCTCCGGGCGTCCGAGCTGCCCGTCGACGACGAGCGGATCGGCCTGATGGGGCGTTCCCTGGGCGGCAGCGTGGTGCTCCAAGCGCTCGAGATGGCGCCCGGACTTGTCGACGCCGGCATCGTCTACTCGGCACAGTCCTCGCTCGAGGCGGACAACTACCGGCAATGGGGCGGGCGTCCGGTCGACGGCTATGGCGCGGAGTACGCGAGCCGCCACGGCACGCCCGACGAGAACCCGGCGGCCTGGCAAGACATGTCAACCCGCCCCTATGTCGACCGCATCACCGAGCCCGTCCTGATGATCCACGGCACCCGCGACGAGGACTGCCCGCCGGAGTGGGCTCGTGCGACCCACGACGCGCTCGCTCAGGCAGACGTCGACGTCCAGCTCAACTGGTACGACGACCAGCACGCCTTCGGACCTCAATTCGCCCAGTCCATGGAGGACACTGTCGCGTTCCTCCAACGTCACCTGACCTGAACCCGCCCTCCTGACAGGCCCGTCGTCTCGTGACGACCCGGACCCGAGGTGCCGACACCATGTGGACACGACACTTACGCCCCGCACCGCCGCCCGTCGCGACGCGTCCGCGCAACCGGACCGCACTCCTCATCGCCGGGCTGACCGCGCTCCTCGCCGTCACCGGATGCACGTCGAGCACCCCCCAGGCGCCGCCCGCGCCGGAAGACCGACAGGGGGCCAGCGAGGTCGCCGACCAGACGCCGGCTCCCAGCCAGGACCCGAGCCCCGAGCAGGAACCGCTCCTCACCAGCGACGGCCGCCCGCAGGTCGCCTACCTGACCATCCCGGAACTCGACATCCGGAACCTGCGCGTCGAGCCCTATCAGGGACAGACCGACGACGCCCCGGGAACGGAGATCCAGGACCGCGGCATCGCGGCCAGCCCACACGGCCCGTCCGGCGGAGTCGGCCCCGGAGGCATCGGGAACTACCAGGTGACAGCGCACCGCAACTCGGCGGGCGGCCCGTTCCTCACGATCCCCGACCTCCCGAACGGCGCGCGGATCGAAGTGGCCACCGACGAACGCATCTACGTCTACGAGGTGATCGAGACCAGGGAGACGTCGTTTCGTTCGGAGCGATCCCTGGCCGAGCAACGAGCCGCCGTGCCAGGACATCCGGGTCGCACCCCCAGCGAGGCCCTGATCACGCTCTCGACGTGCGCCACCCAGGAGGACCACGCCGCCGGGAACTACTGGGCCGACGAGCTGGGCAATCCAGAACACCGAATCGACAAGATCGGGAGACTGGTCAGCTCGCACCCGGCCTGACCTCGCCCCGACCGCCACAGCTCCAGCGGCGGTCGACGACGAGCGTTCGCCATGACGAAGCCGTCGTCGACACGGCTCGGAACCTACCGCCGGGGCGCCGGGAAGGTGACCGAGACGGTGAGCCCGCCGTCCGGTCCCGGGTGGGCGGTGACGAGGGCGGCATGCGCCTGGGCGATCGAGGCGACGATGGACAGGCCGAGGCCGTGCCCCGTGGCGCCGGTGCGGTCCTGGCCGAGCCGGCGGAACGGTTCGAAGAGGCCGTCCACCTGGTCCGGGTCGATCGGGGGTCCGGTGTTGACGACGGTGAGGGTGCGGCCGGTGAGCCGGATCGACACGGTGCCGCCCGGCCGGTTGTGGCGGATGGCGTTGTCCACCAGATTGGTCACCAGGTGGCGCAGCAGCACCGGCTCGCCGAGGACCGAGGGCGGGCGGTCGGCGGTCAGCGCGAGCGACACCCGCGACTCCTCGGCCAGCGGCCGCAGTTCCCGGACGGTCTGGCGGGCGAGGGCCCCGAGGTCGCACTCGTCGACGACATCGAGGCCGAGGTCGCTGCGGGCGAGCAGCAGCAGCGCGGCAATCAGTCGCTCCGCGTCCCGGTTGGTGGTGAGCAACTCCTCACGTATCTCCGTCAGTTCCGCCGGGAGTGGGTCGGCGAGCCCCACCTCGAGGCTGGTGCGCTGGGCGGCGAGGGGGGTGCGCAGCTCGTGCGCGGCGTTGGCGACGAAGCGGCGCTGGCTGTCGAAGGACCGCTCGAGACGGTCGAGCATGCCGTCGAACGTGTCGGCGAGCCGGTGCAGTTCGTCGTCGGGACCGGTGAGCGCGAGGCGTTCGTCCAGGTGCTGCTCGCTGATCCGGCGCGCGGTGTCGGTCATGGCGGCGACGGGCCGCAGGGCCCGGCCGGCGAGCCACCAGCCCATGGCGCCGGCGAGCAGGGCGAGCACCGCGAGCCCGATGCCGGACCAGAGCAGCATCTGGTGGAGGACGGTGTCCTGCACCACGCGCACGGTCTCCTCCACCAGCCGGAGGGCGATGCTGTCGCCCGGCCCGGCGGGTGGCGCGGGGGACGAAGGCGAGACGGGCTCGGCCGAGGTGGGGAACGCCCTGCCGAACTCCGCCTCCTGGGCGGCCGGTTCGTCATCGGGCGAGACCACCTCGAGTCCCTGGACCTGCCGGGCGGTCCCCTGCCTGGCCAACAGCACCACGAAGGCGAGCAGTACGACGCCGGCCAGCAGGAACAGGCCGGTGAACGCGGCGGTGAGCCGGACCCGGAAGGTGGGCCGGCGGAGTCGGCGCGGTCGGCTCAGCCGCACAGGCGGTAACCCTCGCCGGTGTCGGTGGAGATGACGTCCCCGCCGCCCAGCTTGGCGCGCAGCCGGCTGACGGTGGCGCGGACCGCGGTGGTGCGGGGGTCGAGGTGCTCGTCCCAGACGGCGCGGACCAGGTCCCGGTGCGGCACCGCCGCGCCGCCGGCCGCCAGCAGCATCCTCAGCACGGCGAACTCCTTGGGGGTGAGCTCCGTCGGCCTGCCGTCGACGGTGACCTGGTGCCGCGCGGGGTCGAGGACGATGCCGTCGTGCCGCAGCACGGCCGGCGCGGGCCGTGTCGCGCGGCGACTCAACGTCCGCACCCGGGCGACGAGTTCGGCGAAGTCGAAGGGCTTGGGCACGTAGTCGTCGGCGCCGAGCCGCTCCAGGCCGTAGACCCGGTCCCGGAGCTCGCCGGCCGCCGTCAACAGCAGCACCCGTGGCCGCTCCGGCTGCCGGCCGAGCCGCCGGCAGATCTCGTCGCCCGTCAGCACGGGCAGGTCCCGGTCGAGGACCACCACCTCGTACGCGGTGAGTTGACACATCCGCTCGGCCTCGTCCCCCGAGGTGGCGACGTCGACAGCCATGGACTGCCGGCGCAGACCGGTCGCGATGTTCCGTGCCAGTACCGGGTGATCCTCGGCGACCAGGACTCTCATGGCTCCGATGGCAGCAGACCGCCGGTTACGACGGCATAAGCACCCGGCGGGAGGGGTCCGCTCATGCCGGTGTGACGGGCCTTACGCCGCCGCAAACGGCGACCTGCTTCGCTCCGGCCCGTGAACTTCGTGAAACGCGCGGCTCTGAGCCTGCTGGCCAGGAAGGGCAAGACGATCCTGCTGCTGGGGATCCTCCTGGTGATCTGTGCCCTGCTCCTCGGCGGCCTCCTGTTGCGGGGCGCGACCGCGCGGCAGGAGGCGGAGGCGCAGCGCCGGATCGGCGTGGACGTCACGGTGCGCGGCGACGAGCTGACGACGGACGCGGCCGACCTGCTGGGCGCGGCGCCGCCGGTGGTGGCGTACAACCCGGTCCTGCGGGGCGTGACCGCGTCGCCCGGCCTCACCCCCGTCACCTCGGAGCTGCCCGAGCCACCGGAGGCGGCGGCGGATCCGGAGCGCAACGGGCTCGCGCTGGCCGGGGTCCGGGACTCCGGGCTGCTGCTCGCCTTCGCCAGCGGCCGTTCCCAGGTGGTCTCGGGGCGGGCCCTCACCGAGCGGGACGCGGGGCACCGGGTGGTCATGGTGGAGGAGCGGCTGGCCGAGCTGAACGGGCTCGCGGTCGGCGACACCGTCGACCTGGCCACCCGCGACGGCGAGGACACCGTCCCGTTCGAGATTGTCGGTGTCCACCGGAGCCCGCAGGGGATCCCCGGGCAGTGGACGGCGCCCCGCGACCTGGCCGCGAACCAGCTGTACGCGCCGGTCGCGCCGGTGGTCGAACTCGGCTTCGGCGACCGGCTCAGTGAGGCGGTGTTCCGGGTCGAGTCCCCCGAGGCGGCGCGGCCGTTGCGGGAGGAGGTGGCGCGGGTGCTCGGCCCCGACGGTCTCCGGTTCGACGTCAACGACAAGGCGTATCTGGACCGGGTGCGGCCGATCCAGCGGGTCGGGGCCTTCGCCGGTGCCCTGGTCTGGCTGATCTCGCTGGCCGGCGCCGTGACGCTCGGCCTGATCGTGGCGCTGACCATCAGGGAGCGGCGCCACGAGACGGGGATGCTGCTGTCGCTCGGCGAGCGGAGGTGGAAGCTCGTCGCCCAGCACGCGGTGGAGGTCACGGCCGTCGCGCTGGTCGCGCTCGCCGTGGTGGCCCCGCTCGGCCTGCTCCTGGCGCCCACGGTCGGCGAACGACTCCTGCCGTCCGACGACGACGGCGTGGGGTCCGCCGAGGTGCGGATGGCGGCGGCCGACCTCGGCCGGGTCGCCGGCATCGGGCTCGGCATCTCGCTGGTGTCCACCGTCTTCCCCGGCCTCGGGATCCTGCGCCTCCACCCCCGTTCCATCCTCACCGACAGCGAATGACCGGAGCGACACGCACCGGAGCGACACGCACCGGAGCGACACGAGCGGAGCCGACATGAGCAGTGCCGACATGACCGGAACGATCACGACCAGGGGCGACCAGCCATGAACTTCGTCAAGCGCGCGGCACTGAGTCTGCGGTCCCGCGCCGCCAGGACCCTGCTCACCTTCGGGACCTTCGCGGTGATCTCCGCCATGGTCCTCGGCGGTGTCCTGATCACCTCCGCCACCGCCGACGCGGGCGAGGCGGCGCGTCGCGGGGTCGGCGCCGAGGCCGAGTTGGGGCTCGACCCGGAGGCCCTGGTCTCCGGCGGCTCGTTCCAGGCGCCCGCCATCGGCGTGGCGACCCTGGACCGGATCGGCGCGTCCCCGCTGGTGGAGCGGTACAACTACACCTCCTTCAACGGCACTCGGCTGCTCGGTGGCGCCGGCCTCGTCAGCGAGGCTCCGCTCTACCCCGACGCGCCCGACACCTACACGCTGGTCCACGGCGTCCTCGACTCCGCGCTGCTGCCCGGATTCAGCGACGGCAGCTGGCGGCTGCTCTCCGGCCGGCCGATCACCGCGGCCGACGGGGACCGTGACGTGGTGCTGGTCGAGGAGCGGCTGGCGGAGCTGAACGGGCTCGCGGTCGGCGACGCCCTCACGCTGACCGAGAACGACCCCGCGGGCGACCACCAGGCGGAGTTCACCGTCGCGGGGATCTACCGGGACCCGTCCGACGAGCCGGACCCCGAGTTCCAGCAGCTGCCGGCCGACCGGCTGATCATCCCGGCCACGGCGCTGGCCCGCCTCAACCCGGGCGACGGGCCGGCGACCGTCCGGGCCGCCACCTTCCAGCTCCAGGGCCCGGAGGTGTTCGAGGAGTTCGAGGCGTTCGCCCGGGACACCGCGGGCGCCCAACTCGACGGCTTCGCGCTCGACCTCAACGACCAGGCCGTGGAGCAGATGACGGGCCCGCTGGAGTCCATCGCCCGGGCCGCGACGGTGGCGATGTGGCTGGTCGGCGTCGCCGGCGCCGCCGTCCTCGGCCTGCTCGCCGTTCTCGCCGTCCGCCAGCGCCGCCGCGAGTTCGGCGTGCTGCTCGCGATGGGCGAGCGGAAGGGGAAGCTGGTCGCCCAGCAGGCCGTCGAGGTCCTCGTGGTCGCGGCCCTGGCCGTCGTCGCGGTCTCGGCCGTCGCCGAGAGCCTGACGCAGCGGGCGGGTACCGCGCTGCTCCGGGACGAGGCGGCCGCGGCCCAGCGGGAGATCGACGCGTGGCAGCCGCCGTCTCCCGGCTCCACCGGGCTCGGCGAGGGCATCGACCCCGACGACGCGCCGGTCGAGAACGCGGACCCGATCGACGAGATCACCGTGCGGCTCGATCCCGCGGCCCTCTCCACCGTCGTCGGCGTCGGGCTCGGCGTCGGCCTGCTCGCCACCGCGATCCCCGCGGCCGCCGTGCTGCGGCTCAGCCCCCGCGCCATCCTCACGAAGGGCAACTGACCATGACCGCCTCGGCCGAAGAGCGGGGCACCGCCCCCTCGACCCCGCCCGTGCTCACGCTCTCCGGCGTCAGCCACACCTACCAGGGCCGGCGCCGTGGAACGCCCGTCCTCCGACACGTCGACCTCGACTTCGAACGCGGCGTCTTCCACACCATCCTCGGCCCCTCGGGCAGCGGCAAGACCACCCTGCTCAGCCTGGCCAGCGGCCTGGACCGCCCCACCGAGGGCACCATCCGCTTCGAGGGGCGCGACCTCGGCGAACTGGGCCTCGGCCGCTACCGCAACCGGCACGCCGCGACGATCTTCCAGCAGTACAACCTGCTCACGTACATGACGGCGGTGCAGAACGTCACCACCGCCATGGAGATCACCGGGGCCAAGCCCGCCGGGGGCGGCCGCCGGTCGCGGCACGCCCTCGAACTGCTGGAGCGGGTCGGCATCGACCGCGACACGGCCCGCCGGGGGGTGCTCCGGCTCTCCGGCGGCCAGCAGCAGCGCGTCGCCATCGCGCGGGCCCTCGCCTGCGACGTGGACATCCTCTTCGCCGACGAGCCGACCGGCAGCCTCGACGAGGAGACCGCGGCCGGCATCGTCACCATCTTCAAGGAGCTCGCCCACGAGCAGAACCGCTGCGTCGTGGTCGTCACGCACAACCAGGCGCTGGCCGCGGAGTCCGACCGGGTGCTGACCCTACGACGCGGTCGGGTCACGGTGACGAGGGGGCGCCCCGGCGCCGCCTGACGACACCCCCTGGTGCCGCAGGTCGAAGGGTCAGCGGTCGGGCGAGCCGGAGCCGGCGCCCGGTCCGGCCGAGGGTCTGCTCGTGGCGGCGGCGCTGGTGTGGTTCCGGACGGGGGCGGCCTCGGCGGTGTGTCCCGGTCGCGAGCGACGCGTCGGGTTCTGGTGAGGCTGTCAGGAGCCGTGGGTCGTCGGGGGGCGGGTGACGGGGACGATGGTGAGGAGGTCGTCGAGGCCCTTGAAGTCGTCGGGGTTGGTGGTGAAGAGGGGGAGTTCTTCGGCGATGGCGGTCGCGGCGATCATCAGGTCGGCCACCCTGCGCCGTGGTGTGCGGCCGGCGCCGATGACCGCCGCGCAGACCCTGCCGTAGATGCGAGCGGCGTCCGCGTCGAACGGGATCGGGTCGAACTCGTTCTCGGCGCGCTGGAGGATGTCCGTGCGTCGGGCGCGCTCGGCGTGTTCCTCGTAGTCGTCCTGTTCCGCGTTGCTCCGGACCTGGTGGGGGCCTGCGGAGAGTTCGGCCAGGGTGATAGCGCTGATGGCCATCTCGGCCGGCAGCTCCTCGGGGTCCACCCACCTGCGCAGGATCATGATGGTGGTGTCGATGAGGCCCTGCTGGTGCTCAACGGGCATAGGGGTCGTCCAGGTCCTGGTCGGCGGTGGTGTCCTGGTCGGCGCGGAAGGCGTCCAGCGAGATGTCCGGAGCCGTGCGGGACATGGCCGCGAACTCGCCCCGGGGGACGAAGCGCCGGCGTCGCCGCAGGGGGATCAGCTCGCCGATGCGGTGTCCGTCCCGGGTGACGGTGAAGGACTGGCCGCCCTGGACGGCGTCCATGATCTCTTTGGATTTCGTGCGTAGGTCACGCTGGGTGATCTCGGGTTGGGCGGTCATGATGCGATGATAGCGAGGGTGTGCTACCTGGTGCTACGGCGTGCGTCGGCCTGTCGTCGTGCGGTGTCGAAGGCGTGAGGCGGCTCTGCCGGAGACCGACCACGGCGGGATCGTCGAGGATCGGCCGGCCACACACGGGCGGCCCGCCGACGACGTCGGCGGGCCGCCCGCGGTCGAGGCCCGGGGTGGCGGACCGTCAGGCTCCGGGTGTCAGGAGGTGAAGTTGACGTCGGAGCAGATGAAGTACGTCTGGTCCAGGTGCGAGGCCTGCCAGATCGTGTAGACCACGTGGTGTCCGGTGCGTCCCGGGGCGTTGACGTTGTTGACCACGTAGTGCTGCTGGTTGGGGTATCTGCCGGTCTGCGTCACCAGTTCCAGGTCGTCCCAGCCCAGCGGCTCGCGGGTGGGGTCGTATCCCTGCCTGGTCACGTAGACCTGGATGTAGTCGGCGCCGTGGCTGGCCTGGTCGTACAGGTCGATGGTGAAGGTGTTGCGGATGCTCGTCGTCCGCCAGGCGCCGACCTCGTCGAGCGAGCTGGCCAGGCCGCCCTGGGCGTCACCGGCGCTGCACAGGTTCCCGTTGGAGATGTTCTGCTGGAACTGGCCCCGGAGGTTCTCCCGGAACAGGCTCATCCAGTTCCACATGGTGTTCGGGTTCCGCTGGAACGCCTGCCAGCACATGGGGTCCTGCTGCTGCATGGCCGGGTTCAGGTGGTCGTTGCCCCAGCGCTCCCAGCAGCCGTAGCTGCGGGACGCCGGTGAGATGACCGAGCCGTGCGCCTGGGCGGTGTTGGCCCACGGGAAGAGCAACAGGCCGAGCATCGCCGCGAGGAGCGGCGCCAGGACGCGCAGCGTCCAGCCGCGGGGCGTGGTGAGTGTGCGTGTCTGCATGTGTGCCTACTCCGTCTTCCGGAAGGTGGGTGGGGTGGTGCATCCGGAGTGGGAGCGCTCCCAATTTTGCTGGCACGTTACCCGGTGACACGGCGGCGAAACATTCCGTTCCGCGTGGCCACGGCGTTGACTCGGTATCGGCGCATCGAGTCCATGAAAGTGGTGAGGATGTGGCGGATCCGCGACGAGAGTGGAGGCGCTCGGGCGGGCTCGCTTCGGTCACCGAGGCGGTTCATCGGTCCGAAACCACCGGCGCCGCTCGGCGGTTCGGCGGGCGACCACCCGAGCGAAAGGCGGGGGCGGCTGAAACGATCAAGGATCCGTTGGGAGCTGCGGCAAAACGTTCCCGCCCGATGGGAACCGACATACCCGGCTGCCGAAAAACGGGCGCTGTTCTCCGCATGCTTGGCAAACCCGAGCAGGAACCGCATTCGTCCACCAGGAGCGCACCGCATGACCGACCCCACGAAGAGGACCGACGTCAAGGCAGTTCTTCGGGCCAAGGCCCTGGAAGGGGACGCGTTCTCGACCTGGCGCTTCCTGACGCTGAATTTCGTGGACACCACGTTCAAGGAAGACCCTACGGTCGCCGACGTCGAGGTCGACCTGGCGTTCACCCCGGGCACCCCGGTGACGGTCACGGGCTACAACCTGCCCAAGCTGTCCAAGGAGTTGGGGCTGAGCACCACGACGAAGAAGGACTCCTACGACCTGGTCGTGGTGGGCGGTGGCCCCGCCGGCCTCTCCGCGGCACTGAACGCGGGAACCCTGTTCGGCTGGAGCACACTCGTCGTCGAGGACCGGGCCCCCGGCGGAACGGCCAGCACCGCGATCAACAGGATCGAGAACTACCTGGGGTTCCCCGACGGGATCGACTCGGACGCGCTGTGCTTCAGGTGGTACCAGCAGATCCAACACAAGCCGACGCAGTTCGAGTACCTCTCCTACTACAAGGCCACCGCGCTGACGGCGGTAACCCAGTCCGACGTGGAGAAGACTAAGGACTCGCACCTCATCCCGAAGTACAAGGTCAAGGTCGAGCGGCCGCATGACGAAAAGGACGACAGCCCGCTCGAGATCGTCGCGGGGATGGTGCTGATCGCCACCGGCGTCTCGGCGAACAAGCTTGACGTCGACGGCCTGGACGCCTACCTGACGAAGGGCGCCTACCTCACGGCACTTCCGTCCGACGCCAAGACGGTGAAGAAGGACGACTCCGTCGTCATCGTCGGCGGCGGCGACACCGCCGCGGTGGCCGCCCTGATGTTCGCCAACGAGGGCGCCAAAGTCACCATGATCATCCGGGGGAAGTTCGATCACTACCAGGACATGGTCAACGCTCATGTGGATCAGATCAAGGCGCAGAAGAACATCACGGTAGTGGCCGAGGAGGAGGTCCACTACTTCGAAGCGACCAACAACGAGCTGACCAAGGTGTTTCACGGAAGAGCCCGCTCACAGAAGAATCCGAGTCGCCCGGAGCAGAAGGACTGCACGGCCCTCCCCGTGAAGGCCCTCTACATCCTGATCGGCGGTAAGGCCAACACCGAATGGCTGAAGGACAACAAGGACCTGAAGCTTCTCGAGAAGAAGGTCACGGGCTGGCCGAACCAGATTCTCGGTACGGTGCTCACCGGGCCGGCCTCCGGCAGCGCCTGGCCCGGCCCCAAGGACAGCAAGTGGACCAGTACCGGGAGCATCACGGCGACGAGCCTCGTCGGGGTGTTCGCCGCGGGGGACACCCGGGACGGGACGGTCCGGCGCATCTCGGAGGCCGTGGGAGAGGGCGGCGCCACCACGATCGACATGAACGGATACGTGAAGACCAACCACGACACGATCATCAGGGAGGGCAAGACCCTTGAACTCTTCTACGCCACCGGCGACTCGGAGTAGACGCGAACCGGGCCGGCCGGCGTTCGACTGACGGCCGACGTGCGTCCCGAGCCGTCCTCACTCGGGCCGCAGGCCGAGCACGGTGCGGGTTTCGCCCACGAGGCGCAGCGAGCCGAGGACGACGAGCAGGCCACCGGGGCCGGCGAGTTCGGCGGCCCGGTGCAGCGCCGACCGGGGGTCTTCGGCCGTCACGCAGGGTCCCCGGCGGCCGGGGGCGAGCCGGCCGTGCAGGGTGGCGGTGTCCGCGGCCTGGTGCGAGCCGGTGCGGGTGAGGACCAGGGGCCAGTGGGAGGGGAGTGGGGCGAGCATGCCGGAGACGTCCTTGTCGTCCATCGCGGCGAAGACCAGCACGGGCGGGCGCGGGTGGCCGTCGGCGCGGGCGTGCCGCAGGATCTCCGGGGCGACGGTCGCGGTGCCCTGCGGATTGGTGGCGCCCTCCAGGAGGACCCGGCCCGTCCAGTCGTCCAGGTGGGCGTCGGGGACCAGTTCGAGGCGGCCGGGCCAGCGGGTCGCCGCCAGCCGGGCGCGGAGTCGTTCGCCGTCGGGCGCGCGGATGTGGCCGCGTTCGGCCATCGCGTCCACCGCGGCGATGGCGACCGCGAGGTTGTGGTGTTGGTGTGCGCCGGTCAGTGGGCAGGGCAGATCGCGGTGCACGGCGCGGGGGGTGGTGACGTCGACCAGCGTCCCCGGGCCGCGGTCGCCGGCGGCACGGGCGGTGTAGCGGATCTCGTGGTCGACGCGCCACACGGAAAGGCCCGTGCGCTCCCTGAGGACCTGCTCCGCGGCGGTGGTCGCCTCGGGGGCCAGCCGGCCGAGGACGACGTGGTCCCCGTCCCGGACGGCCGCGATCTTGGCTCGGGCGATCCGGGTCAGGGAGTCGCCGAGCAGCCGGGTGTGGTCGAGTCCGACGCCGGTGACGACCTTCACGTCCAGGTCGAGTTCCGCGGCCGCGGCCCTGCTCCCGCCGATGCTCGCCTCGGCCACCACCAGGCCCACGCCGGCCCGTCGGAAGTGCGCGGCCGCGGTCGTCGCGAAGACGCCCTGGGGCAGGACGGGCAGGCCGTGCCGTTCGATGGTCCGCCAGACCTCGGCGAACGCCGCGGCGTACTCGGCGCGCGTGATGGGGACCCCGTCGATCCGGATCCGCTCCCTGGGCTCCTGCAGGTGCGGGCTGGGCATGCTGCCGACCCGTGCGCCGGTCGCGGCCACCGCCGACACCGCGAACGCGCAGGTCGACCCCTTGCCGTTGGTCCCGACCACCAGCATCCCGCGCAGTTCCCGCTCAGGGTGGCCCAGCGCCTTGAGCAGCCTGGGGACGTTCGCCTGACGCGCCCCCCGAGGCAGCCCGTGGGAGTTCTCGTGCAGCTTCGCGAGGAGGTCCACGCAGTGCGAGTAGTCCACACACCGGATCATGCCACCCGGCGCGACCGTTCAGACGTGGAGCGTGACGGCCCCGCCGCGAGGTGACGCGGATCCGGTCGGGGCTCCGTCCGTATTCGCGTCAGAGCGGGAGGTCGTCGGGGAGGACGCGGAAGGCCTTGTGTCGGCCGAGGGGGCGGACGGCGCGGAAGTCGCGTCGGTCGAGGGTGAGGATCGCGTCGGTGTCGTAGTCGGCGGCCAGGGCCACGTTCACGGCGTCGGCGAGGTCCAGGTCGAGGGCGTGGTAGCGGCGGCGCAGCGACTGGGCGGCGGCGAGGTGGTCGTCGGTGATCTCCGGGGCGACGACGCGGCCGCGGCGCATCCAGCGGCGGATGTCGTCGATGGCGCTGAGTGCGGCTTCGCGGCCGAGTTCGCGGGTGGCGACGTGGTCGAGTTCGGCGAGCAGGAGCGGCGACATGACCAGGAGGCCCGCGGTGGTGATCGCCTCGTTGGCCGCGCCGTGTTCCGGATGGGTCGCGTCGAGGGCGGCCAGTAGTCCCGAGGTGTCGGCGACGACGATGATCACGCGGCGTTTCCGGTGTCCGTCTCGCGGTGGACGGCGTCGGCGACCGTGTCCCGAACCTCTGTCCTGGACGGGGTGCGGCCCGGTCCTTCGAAGGTGCGCGAGAACAGCGGCTCGTCCCAGACGCGGTTGGCCATGGCGGCGAGGTGGATGCCCTGGCGGATGATCTCGGCCTCGCTGATGCCCCGGCGCTTGGCCGCTTCCTTGATGATGGCCAGGTCCTCGGGGTCGGCGTAGACGTTCGTGCGCTTCATGGACATGTACCAAGCGTAGTCCATGTGCTGGTCTGGTGTATGCGGGGATGAGAAGGCGCGCGACATGCCGATCACCGACCACCAGCGCCCCGGGGCGCTGGTGGTCGGTGATCGGTGTCAGGCCGCCAGAGTGCGCTGGGTGGTGTCGGATCCGGTGGACGGGTTCGGGTGGAGCACGGCCTGGACGGGCGTGACCGGTCCGGTCGGGGGCCGGCGTCCTTCGTGGCGTGGCCACAGCCGGAGGGCGCCGGCGGCGCCGGCCGCCGCGAGGATCGCGAGGACGGACCAGGCGAGGGTGAGGCCGGCGATCGTGCCGAGCCACCCCGCGACGGGGTAGGTGATCAGCCAGGCGAGATGCGACAGCGAGAACTGGGCGGCGAAGGCTTCGGGGACGCGGTTCGCCACCACGGAGCCCCGAATGACCTTGCCCGTCGGCGTGACGATCAGCGCCATGCCGACGCCGATCACGACCCAGACGATCGCGGTGCCCGTCCATGTGGTGCGGCCGGAGGCGATGAGGGCCGTGGCGGCGGCCGTGCCACCGACGAGGACCCCGCCGCCGGTCATCATGACGGTGCGCTCGGCGATCCGGTCGAGCAGCCGGGGGAGTGCGAGGGCGGCCAGGAGCGTTCCGGCGCCGGAGGCGGCGAGCATCCACGCCACGTCCGACTGCGAGCCGCCGAGCCCGTCGCGTACGTGGTTGACGGTGTTGACGACGACGATCGAACCAGCCGCCGCGACCACGAGGTTCAGCGCCATGACGCCGCGCAGCCGCGGGGTCGTGAGGAACGTCCTGATCCCTGCCGCCGCTCTGTCCCACGCCCTGGTGTGGGCGCTGGGGCGGGCGTCGGGGACGCGGGTCGACAGGATGAGCAGGGTGGAGAGGAGGAATCCCGCGGAGGTGCCGAGGAACAGCCAGTTGAAGCTCATGAACGCCAGGGCGACCGCCGCCAGCACGGGGCTGAGCAGGCTCTCCATGGTGTAGGCGACCTGGGAGGCGGACAGGGCGCGGGTGTAGTCGGACTCGTCGATGACGATGTCGGGGATGACGGCCTGGAACGTCGGGGTGAACGCCGCGGAGGCGGCCTGGAGCAGGCCGATCAGGACGTGGATGTGCCAGACCTCGGTGACGAGCGGGAGGGCCAGGACCACGGCGGCGCGCACCACGTCGAGGAGGACCAGCAGGGTTCTTCTGGGGAGCCGGTCGACGTAGGCGGCGGCGAGTGGGGCTATGACCACATACATGACCATCTTGACGGTCAGGGCGGTGGCGAGGACCGTTCCGGCGCGCGGGCCGGCGAGGTCGTAGGCGAGCAGTCCGAGGGCCACGGTGGTCAGTCCGGTGCCGAACAGGGCGATGACCTGGGCGCTGAACAGGTGGCGGTAGTCGCGGTTGGCGAAGAGACGCATGACGGGTTTCCTCCATGTCCATGCGGCGGGGCACGGTCCCGGGGTGGTGGCCGTGTCCCACGGGTGCGGGCGGGGGTGTCGCTACACACCGGCGGTGTCCCGCGGTGTGGGGCCGGCGACCAGGTCGGCGACCTGGCCGGCGAGGAGGTCGCGGCAGGCGCGGAGCGCGGTGTCGGGCGTGGGTCGGGTGAGGCGGGGCATGGCGTTCCTCAGGGCGTGGCGGGTGTTGGTCAGTGGTGGCGGTGGCCGCCGTGGTGCCCCTCGCCCGCGGTCACGGAGGTCCGCACCGTGAACTCGGCCGTCCGGACGACGCCGTCGTGCTGGAAGTCCAGGTACAGGCGGTAGGTGCCGCGCGAAGGCGCGGCGGCCAGGAAGGCGATCTCGGGCCCGGGCTCGGTGCTGCCGTCACCGGGCTCGCCGTTCGGGTGGACGTGGAGGTAGCCCAGGTCGCCGACCCGCAGGGCCACCAGGTGCCCGTACGCGGCCAGGTAGGGCTGCAGGTCGGTGACGGGCCGGCCGTCGCGGCTGACGGTGAGCCTCAGGTCGCTCGTCTCGCCGGGCAGGAGTTCGCCGTCGAGGGTGACGGTGTACTCGCCGACCCGTGCGGTCCTGGTGACCTCGGGAAGCGGCCGCGGGTCGTAATACCCGGCGACCGAGACGTCGATCCCCAGCGTCATGGCCCCGTGGTGGCCGGCCGGGTGGATGTCCGTGAAGACCCTCCAGGCCCCCGGTTCCAGGTCCAGTTCGACGCTCCAGGTGCCCTTCTCGTCCCTCACCGGGTGCACGTGCTGGAACCCGGTCGTGTCCCGGCGGACGGCGATCAGGTGCAGCTCCTTCTCGTGCTCCGGTATGAACGCGGTCACCGGCTGCCCGTCGGGCCCGATCACCCGGAAGGTGACCGACTGCGGCCCGCTGGAGCGGATCGTCGAGTCGAAGTCGAGGGTGTACCCGTCCTCCGAGACCGACAGCCCACCGGCCTTGGCTTCCCCGTGGGCGGCGTGGGCTCCGTGGCCGGTCATGGCGTGGCCGGAACTGTTCGTCATCGTGTCTCCAACTGCGTGAACGAGCCTTCTGGCGGCGTCCGATGTCCCGGACGCCGGGCATAACCATATACCCCCCGGGGGTATTTCGACACCCCGGCCGGGCGCTCAGTCGACGGCCCGGGTGAAGACGGGCTTGAGGTGGTTCTCCGGCAGCGCGGACGGCAGGTCGTCCCAGTCGAGGACGTGGGAGACGACCTTCTCGGGGGCGACCGCGCCGGAGGCGGCGAGGTCGAGGGCGTGGGGGAGGTGGGCGCGGACGTTGTCGCGGGCGACGCGCAGGGTGACGCCGGTGAGGTACATGTCGAGCAGGGGCAGTTCGCCGGGGCGGAAGTGGTTGCCGGCGCTCTCGCAGATCCCCTCCGGTGTCAGGCTCCGGACGGCCAGGGCGAGTTGCTCGACCCGGCCGGTGGCCTCGACGGCGATGTCGAAGCCGTGTGGTGTCGGTTCGAGCGTCTCGGCCGTGGTGGCCCCGAACCCGTTCGCGAGCGCGCGGTGCTCGGCGTCCGGGTCGACGTAGTGCACGGCCGACGCCCCGAGGGCGCGCGCGATGTCGCACACGTACAGCCCGACGCTGCCGCGCGCGACGACCAACACCCGGGCCCCGGGGCGGGCCTTGAGGTGGGGGGCGACCAGCCGCCAGGCCAGGGGCCAGTTGTCGCTGGCCGACGCCATGGCGACCGGGTCGAGACCGGCCGGCAACGGGACCAGCATGGCGTCGGCGTGGGGCACGCGCGCCAGGTCGGAGAAGAGCCCGCCCCAGTCGCCGCCGAGCGGCGCGCCGTACATCGCCATGTGCGGCACGGCGGCGCAGTGCGCCGTCAGGCCGGCCCGGCAGCGGTCGCAGCCGCCGCAGTTGATGGACCAGGGCACCACGACCAGGTCGCCGGGGGCGACGGAGGTGACGGCGTCGCCGGTCTCGACGACCCGGGCGACGCACTCGTGGCCCAGGGCGAAGGGCGGGTCGATGAAGCCGTGCCCGGCCAGGATGGCGGAGTCCACGTCGCAGGGGGTGGCGGCGACCGGCGCGACGATCGCCTCCCCGTCGGACCTGAGCCTCGGTTCCGGCACCTCGCGCCACTCGACGGTGCGCCGGGCGACATAGGTCAGTTCACGCATCGGCCCGCCGCCCCTTCGCCACCGCCGCGCCGCTTCGGCGCCGCTCGGCCGGGGCGCTGGCCGGGGCCGTGAGTCGGGTGGTCGGCATGGCACACCTCGCTTCCTCCCGCTTCCACGAACCGCGGGATTATGACAGTCGTCATAGGCGGCGCCCACGCTAGGCTATGACGACTGTCATAGCCAGGGGGTGGAAGGGGTTTCCAGGTGACCAGGTCAAGCCCGTCGGCGCGGGAGCGGATCGTGGCCGGCGCGGCCGACATGATCAGCCGGCGCGGCCTGAACGCGACGAGCATCCGCGAGACGGCCAAGCACGCCAGGGCGCCGCTCGGTTCGACGTACCACTACTTCCCCGGGGGCAAGCAGCAGTTGGCGACGGAAGCCGTCCGCCACACGGGGGAGTGGGCCGCGCGCGTCCTGCGGAGGGAGCTGGCGGCGGGGCCGGTCGCCGGCCTCGCGGCCTTCCTCGCCCTGTGGCGCGAGATCGTCGTCGACAGCGACTTCCGGGCGGGCTGCCCGGTCCTCGCCGTCTCCGTCGAGGAACCCCCCACCGACGAGGTGCCCGCCGCCCTCGCGGCCGCCGGCGACACCTTCGCCACCTGGGAGAGCCTGCTCGCCGGCTCGCTGCGCGAACACGGCGCCGAGCCCGAGCGGGCGGCCCAGCTCGCGACCCTGGTCGTCGCGGCCGTCGAGGGCGCCGTGGCCATGTGCCGCGCCCAGCGGAACACCCGCCCCCTCGACCACACCGCCGAGCAACTGCGGTCGCTGATCCTCGCCACGATCGAGGGCTGACCCGGCGTCCGACGGGCGCCCGAGGTCGAGAAAGACCGCGCGGTGCGGAACGGCACACCGAAACGCCTCGGCGCCGGCGGGGTGTGCCGGCGCCGAGGCGGCTGTCGTGAGGGGTCAGTAGCCGTAGACCATCCGGTAGGCGACCTCCGGCAGGAACTGGCCCGCGGTGGAGCCCGATCCGACGCCGCAGTTGCCGTCGGACTCACCCGGCGTCTTGAGCCACAGGAGCATCTCGGCCCCGCTGCCTCCCTGTTGGGTGGGCGTGCCGATCCTGCGACCGGCCGGGTTGCACCACTCGCCGTTGGAGCCGTTGCCGTTGCGGCTGGTGTCCACGACGAACGGCCTGGTGTAGCCGTGACGTTGGCGCAGCGCCTGGTTGACGCTGTTGGCGTAGGACGCGTTCTCGTCGGTGCGGAAGTAGTTCGAGACGTTGAGGGAGAAGCCCCTGGCCAGGCTGAGGCCGGACGCGTTGAGCCGGTCGGCCATGGTCGAGGCGTCGATCCAGCCGGGGTTGCCCCCGTCGAGGTAGACCCAGGCGTTCGGCGCGGCCGACCGGAACTGGGAGAGGGCGTTGATGAGCATGTTCTGCCGCTCGACGATCTGCGCCTGGGACATGCAGCTGTAGTCGCCGAGGGCGTCGGGTTCCAGCACGACGACGGCCGGACGGCTGCCGATGCCGCCGGCGAAGGCGGTGATCCAGCTGGCGTACGCGGACGGGGACGCGGCTCCGCCGCCCGAGTGCCCGCCGCAGGCGTCGCGGCCGTACATGTTGTAGGCGACGAGGAGCGGCAGCTTGTCGGCGGACTGGGCCGCGCCGACGTAGGAGTTGACGGCGGACCGGATGTCGCCGCTCCACGAGCCGAACCAGCGGGCCATGGGGGTGTTGGCGATGGAGTTGCGGATCGCGGCGGCCCGTCCGTCGCCGGGGTTGGCGGCCGCCCAGACGGCGGGGCTGGAGTTGGGGTCGACGTAGAAGCCGCTGGTCATGGCGAGCGGGTTGGCCGCCGGTGCCGCCTGCGCGGACGGCGAGGACGTCAGCAGGAGCGGCAGGGCGAGGAGGGCTGCCACCGCCCCGCTTAAGAGCTTGCGCACGGGTGTACCTCACTTCGTGGCGGGCTGGAAGCGCGACGCGGCTCTCGTCCTGAGCCCGTGTCGGCGCCGGGCTGCGGCATCCGTGGCCCGAGTGGCGCGTCGGGACGTGCCGCTGATGATTGGGAGCGCTCCCAGTTTCGCTGAGCGCCCCGAGGTGGCTCCCTCGGTATGGTGTGTGCGCTGCTGAACACTGTCAAGGGCTGCTGCAGGGCTACTCGTGGCAGGCGGCCGGTGGGAGACTTGGGGTCCACAAACTGGAAGCGCTCCCAGTTTCCCGGGTCGAGGGGACGTCTCGGGGGCGGCGAGGAAGGGCCGCGAACCATGACAGACGCGCCGCGCCGGAGGCCCACACTCGACGAGGTCGCCGAGCGTGCCGGCGTCTCCCGTTCGGCGGCCTCCCGGGTGCTCAACAACGCGCCGCACGTCAGGCGCGACAAGCGCGAGGCCGTCCAACGCGCCATCAGGGAACTCGACTACGTGCCGGACACGACCGCGCGGGCGCTGGCGACCCGCCAGCGGGGCGCGGCCGCCCTGGTGATCTCGGGCGAGTCTCCCTCGATCTTCGCGGATCCGTTCTTCGCCAGGGTGATCGTCGGCGCGTCCGCCGCCCTGGAGGAGGCCGACCTGCACCTGATGCTCTGTCTCGCGGCCAGCGATCGCAGTCGACGGCGGCTGGCGGAGCTGCTCCGTGCCCGGGGCGTCGACGGCGTCATGCTGATGGCGGTCCGGGAGAACGACCCGGTGCTGCGCGTCGCCGCGGAGACGGAGCTCCCCGTGGTCTTCGGCGGGCGCCCGGTGGGCGCCGAGCCACCGTGGTACGTCGACGTCGACAACGTCGGCGGTGCGCGGCAGGCCACCGAGCACCTGATCGCCCGCGGGCGGCGGCGGGTGGTCATGATCTGCGGGCCGCTGGACACCCAGGTGAGCCGGGCGCGGCACCGCGGCTACCGGGAGGCCATGATCCTCGCCGGTCTGGAGCCGCTTCCGCCGGAGTGCGGCAACTTCACCCAGCTCAGCGGCGCCGTCGCCATGGCCGAACTGCTGGAGCGCCACCCGGATCTCGACGGGGTCTTCGCCGCGAACGACAACATGGCGGCCGACGCCCTGCGGACGCTGCGCGGCGCGGGCCGGGCGGTGCCCGGCGACGTGGCGGTGGTGGGCTTCGACGACCTGGACGTCGCGGAGCTCACCGAACCGTCGCTGACCACGGTCCGCCAGCCCATCCAGGACCTGGGCCGCGAGATGGCACGCCTGCTCGGCCGGCTCATCGCCGGCGAGGAGCCCAGTTCCCTGATCCTGCCCACCCACCTGGTCACGCGCTCCAGCACCTGACCGACGCGGGTCGGCCGGGAGGCCGACGCGCGACAGCCTGGCGTCCGCTTGACTCGCACCTGGTTTCGGGTCCTCGTCTGCGGTTACTCGCCGTCGGGTGTGAGTTGGCCAGGCCGAGCCCGAGGGCGCGGACGTGATCACGGAGGAGGCGAACGTGGCGCCCGAGCACCGGGCCGAGCCCTCGCCCAGGGGGCCGACGGATCTTCCGAAGGGCTCCTGGTGGGCCGCGCTCAAACGCACCGTCCGGGAGTTCAGGGCGGACAACCTGTCCGACTGGGCCGCGGGCCTCACGTACTACGGCGTGCTCGCCCTGGCCCCGGCCCTGCTGGCCCTCGTCTCGATCATCGGCCTGATCGGCCCCTCGGCCATCGACCCGATGATCGACAACGTGGCCACGCTGGCCCCGGGCGCGGTGCAGGACGTGCTCGACACCGTGCTGCGCGACCTGGGCCACCGCCGGGGTCAGGCCACGGTGGCCCTGGTCGTCGGCGTCGCGCTGGCCCTGTGGTCTGCCTCCGGCTACATCGCGGCCTTCATGCGCGCCTCCAACGCCGTCTACGACATCGGCGAGGGCCGGCCGATCTGGAAGACCCTCCCGGTCCGGCTGGCCGTCACCGTCACCCTGGTGGTGCTGCTCGCCCTGGTCGCGGTGGGCGTCGTGTTCACCGGTGCCCTGGCGCGCCGGGCCGGCGACGTGCTGGGTCTCGGCGGCACCGCGGTCACCGTGTGGAACTTCGCCAAGTGGCCGGTGCTGGTGATCCTGGTCGCCCTGATCACCGCCGTCCTGTACTGGGCGGCGCCCAACGTGAAGCACGGCTTCCGGTGGATCACGCCCGGCAGCCTGCTGGCCGTGCTGGTCTGGCTCGCCGCCTCCGCGTTGTTCGCCTGGTACGTCGCCGCCCTCGGCAGCTACGGCAGCACGTACGGCAGCCTGGCGACGATCATCGTGTTCCTCGTCTGGCTGTGGATCTCCAACCTGGCGTTGCTGCTCGGCCTCGAGTTCGACGCCGAACTCGAACGCGCCCGTGCCATCGAGACCGGACACCCGCCTGGCGAGGAGCCCTACGCCGAACCGCGGGACACCCGCAAGCTCGACGACGACTGAACGCCGCTCGCGAACCGGCCGGCCGCCGCACGCCGTAGGCTTGCGAACCGTGTTCCCCGGTTCCGAAACGCGCGCCGGCCGGCTGCTCGTCAGGGCCCGGCGGCAGGGCGTGCTGCTGTCGCGGGCCTTCGGCGGCCCCGAGCCCGGCGAGGCGCTGTTCGCCCGGGCCCCGAAGCCATGGATGCGGCTGCTGCCCCACTTCCTCGCCCTCGCGGCGAGCGCCTCACTGCTGCCCACCACCGTCGTGGTCCTGCTCGGCGACTACGGCCTCCCCGGCGTGCTCGCCGGGCTGCTCGGCGTCGGCCAGGCCGCGCCCCTGCTGCTGGCCGGGGCCCGGCCGCTGTCGGCCTGGTACGTGGTCTTCTCCACCGACGTCCTGACCGCCCTGGCGCTGCTGCTGTGGGGCGGCCCGCTCGACGGCGCGGCCTGGCCGTGGCCGGCCCCCACGATCGTCGGCTATCTGCTGCTCTGCCTGCCGCTCTCCCTCCACCTGGCCCGCCGCACGCTGGTCGCGGTCTGGCTGTCCACCGCGGCCGCCGCCGTGCTGGTCGGTCTGCTGCGGCCCGGGCACTCGCCCGGCTCCAGCGTGCTGCTCGTGGTGCTGTCCGGCGTGGTGCTGCTGCTCGGCGGTGCCCTCCGGGAGCGGTCCGAGGCGCAGCGCCGGCTGGCCGAGCAGGAGACCATCAGCGAGGCCGAACGCTCGCACCGCAGGCTTCTGGAGGAGCGGGCCAGGATCGCCCGCGAGCTGCACGACGTCGTCGCCCACCACATGTCGGTGATCAGCGTGCAGGCCGACAGCGCCCCGTACCGCGTCCAGGGCGTCCCGGAGGCGGCCCGCGCCGAGTTCACCAGCATCGCCGACACCGCCCGCCAGTCGCTGGCGGAGATGCGGCGGCTGCTCGGCGTGCTGCGCAGCGAGGGCACCGAGGCCGAGGGCGGCGGGGCCGGCCCCGAACTGGCGCCGCAGCCGGGGCTCGGCGAGCTCGGCACGCTGGTGGAGTCGGCGGTGCGGGCCGGGGTGGCGGCACGGCTGACGGTCACCGGCGAGCCGGCCGGGCTGCCGCGGGCGGTCACGCTCAACGCCTACCGCATCGTGCAGGAGGCGCTCGCCAACGTCGTACGGCACGCGCCCGGCGCCGAGGCCGCGGTGACCGTGGCCCTCTCAGCGGACGGCTCAGCCCTGCGCGTCGAGGTCGTCAACGGGCCGCCCGCCACCCCCGCGCGCCCCCTGGAGTGGCATGGCACAGGCCATGGCCTGATAGGCATGCGGGAGCGAACCCGCCTGCTCGGCGGCACACTTGACACCGGCCCGACGGCCGAGGGCGGCTTCCGGGTGGCGGCCGTGCTGCCGCGGAACGAACCGGCACCGGGGGAGAACGCATGACCAAGGCCATCACCGTGGCGATCGTCGACGACCAGGCGATGGTGCGGGCCGGGTTCGCGGCGCTGCTCGCCGCGCAGAGCGACATCGACGTGGTGGGCGAGGCCGTCAACGGCGCCGAGGGCGTGGAGCTGAGCCGCCGCCACCACCCCGACGTGGTGCTGATGGACATCCGGATGCCGGTGATGGACGGTCTCGAGGCGACGCGGCGGCTGCTCGACCCGCCGCGCGGGGTGACGCACCGGCCCCGGGTGCTGATGCTGACCACCTTCGACGTGGACGACTACGTCTACGAGGCGCTGCGCGCCGGGGCCAGCGGCTTCCTGCTGAAGGACGCGCCGCCCGCCGACCTGATCGCGGCGGTGCGGGTGGTGGCCGTCGGGGACGCGCTGCTCGCGCCGTCGGTGACCCGCCGGCTGATCGCCGAGTTCGCCGCCCGACCCGCGGCGCGGCGCCGCGGGGACCCGGCGCTGCGACTCAAGGGGCTGACGGCGCGCGAGTCCGAGGTGCTGGAGCTGGTGGCCAGGGGCCAGTCCAACCAGGAGATCGCCGCCACCCTGATCGTGGCCGAGCAGACGGTGAAGACCCACGTCAGCCGGATCCTCAACAAGCTCGGCCTGCGCGACCGCGCCCAGGCGGTGGTCTTCGCGTACGAGTCGGGGCTCGTCACCCCCGGCGAGCAGTAGCCCTCACTCTCCCGCGCCGCCACCCCCTACCCCGGTATGACGCCGGGAATGGCTCCGTGGTGTGACGCGGGTACCCCAGTCCGCGCCGCACTCTCCCTCCCGAACGGCCGCCGGTCCCCTCGGCGGCCCAGGGAGGGAGAACCGTCATGCCGCGCCGTCGTCCCAAGCGGGTGCTCGCCACCGTGGCGCTCGCGCTGACCACCGCCACCGCCACCGGGGGGTGGACGTTCGGGCCGCACACCACGATCGTCAGCGGGCCGCCGCCCGGGGCCGCGGCGTGGCTGGCCGACGACAGCCTGGGCGTCGCCCTCCCCGATCCGGGGGACGCCTCGCCCGCCGAGGTGGCCGCGTTCTTCGCCGGGCTCGGCCCGGCACAGCGACGGGAGCTCGCCGCCCGGCACCCGCTCACCGTCGGCAACCTCGACGGTGCCCCCGTCGAGCTGCGGTACGAGGCGAACGCCCGCGCCTGGGAGGACTTCTTCGGCACCGCGCCCGAGCGGGGCCGCCAGCTGCTGGCCTTCGACCCGCGCGGCCGGGGCACCTTCGTCGAGGTATTCGGCGACCTGCCGGCCGCCGAACGCACCGCCGTCGTCGTGCCGGGCATGAGCAACGACCTCGACACCAACGGCACGCCCGTCGGCTGGGCCCGCGACCTGCACCGCGAACTCACCCGCGACGCCCCCGGGGTCCCCACCGCCACCATCGCCTGGGTCGGCTACACCACGCCCGACGGCGTCGGCCCCGACGTCGTCACCGACCGGCTCGCCCGGGCCGGCGCCCCGCGACTCGAACGCTTTCTCGCCGGCCTCGCCCTCACCGCCCCCCGCACCGCGCCGCCCACCGTGCTGTGCCACAGCTACGGCTCGGTCGTCTGCGGCCTGGCCGCCTCCGAACTCGCCGCCGGCGACCTGGTCTTCCTCGGCAGCCCGGGCACCAGGGCCGGCAGCGTCGACGCGCTGGACACCGACGCCCGGGTGTGGGCCACCCGGAGCCCGACCGACTGGATCAGCGCCATCCCCAACGTGTCGGTGCTCGGCCTGGGCCACGGCACCGACCCCACGGAACCCGCGTACGGCGCCCGCGTCGTCACCTCCGCCGACGTCGAGAGCCACGGTGGCTACGCCGCGCCCGGCACCGACTCGCTGCGCAACCTCTCCGCCATCACCCTGGGCGCGTCCGAGCTGATCAGCTGCGCCCCGACCTCCCCGGAGTGCCTCGATGCCACTCGCCGCTGATCTGCGCAGCCTCGTCACCGCCGTCGAGTCCCGCACCCCCGCCCACCGGGACCGCGCCGTCGACGGGCTGCGGGCGCTGGCCCTGCTGTCCGTGCCGGCCGGGCACTGGCTGGTGGGCGGATTCACCCTGGACGACGCCGGAGCCCTGCACAACGCCAGCCCGCTCGCCGCCCTCGGCGCGCTCGCCCCGGCCAGCTGGGTCTTCCAACTGCTCGGCATCTTCTTCCTGGTCGGCGGCTACTCCGCGGCCCTCTCGCTGCGCCGGGCCACCGAGCGCGGCACCGCCGCCCGCACCTGGCTGCGCGGCCGGCTGGTGCGCCTTGGCCGGCCGGTGCTCGGCGTGACGGCCGGGTGGGCGGCGCTGCTGCCGCTGCTGTCGGTGGCCGGGGTACCGGCGGCCACCCTCCGCACGGCGTCGGTCCTCGTCGTGCAGCCGCTGTGGTTCGTCGGCGTCTACGCGGTGATCACCGCGCTCACCCCGCACGCGCTGCGGGCCGCCGAACGCGCCGGGCTGTGGTCGGCGCTGCCGCTGCTGCTGTCGGTGGCGGTGGTGGACGCCCTGCGGTACGGCCCGTACGCGGACGCGATGCCGTCCTGGCTGCCGCTGCTGAACCTGCTCCCTGGCTGGCTGTTCGGCTACCAGCTGGGCCTGGTGTGGGGCGTGGGGCGGCTGGGGCGCCGCGCGGCGGCCTGGCTGCTGCTCGGCGGCGGCCTCGCCCTCTTCGTCACCCTGCTGACCGTCTTCGGCTATCCCGCCTCCATGGTCGGCGTGCCCGGCGAGGCCCGGACCAACTCGCACCCCCCGTCCCTGCTGGTGCTGGCGCTGGCCGCCGCGCAGTCGGGGGTGGCGGTGCTGGCCAGGGAGCGGCTGGCGGCGCTGCTGGCCCGGCCCGCGCTGTGGGCGCCGGTGGTGGTGATCAACCTCAGCGCCATGACGATCCTGTGCTGGCACCAGAGCGCGATGCTGGCCGCCGCGATCCCGGCCGCCGCGCTGCACGGCGACGCCGCCGTCGCCGGCCTGACGGCGGACCCGACCTCCTTCGGCTGGGTGGCGGCGCGGCTCGCGTGGCTGCCGCTCTTCGCGGTGCTGCTCATCGGCATCGGCGCGCTGACCCGGCGCTTCGAGCAGCCGTGGACGGGAGCCTCGACGGGCGGCCGGATCCTGGCCGGGGCGCTGGCGGGAGCGTTCTCGCTGTACGCCTTCGCCGTGGTGTGACGTGCCGCCCGCGGGCCCGTCGTCAGGCCCGGTACATCGTCGCGCTCATCGAGCTGCCGGTGCCGTCGAACGCGTTCATGCCGGCGGTGTCCGCGCCCTCCAGCCAGAGGTTGACGTCGATGTCCCCCGCGCAGCCGCTCGTGCCGAAGAGGTGCACCGAGCGTCCGCCGTCACCGACGCTCTCCAACTGGAAGGTGTAGAAGCAGCCGAGGACGTCTCCCGTGAAGCGGCTGCCGTCATAGGTGATGTAGTCGGAGCTCGACTCCCAGGTGCCCACCATCTCCCGGCTGACCTGCCCGTTCAGACCGTCGTCCGGCGGCGGCTCGTCGCCGCCTCCTCCGCTGCCTCCTTCGCTGCCGCTGGAGGAGCCGTCCGAGGAGCCGCCGGAGGAACCGCCCGAGGAGCTGCCGCCGGAGGAGCCGCCGTCCGAGGAGCCGCCGGAAGAATCGTCGGAGGAGCCGCCGTCCGAGGAGCCGCCGCCCGAAGAAGCGTCGGCGGAGGACTCTCCGGACGTGTCGGCCTGGTCGTCGTCCGAAGTGTCGTCGTCCGAGGAACCGTCGTCCGTCGACTCGTCGGTGGGGTCGTCGGAGGGGGTGTCGGACGGGTCCTTGGACGCGTCCTGGTCGGAGCCGTCGTCCGACTGTCCCGGCGAGTCGTCGCCGGCGCCGTTCTCGGCGCTGCCCTGGGAGTCCGAGGCGTCGGCGTCGGCCTTGGTGTCCCGGCCGTCGCCGGCGCCCGGCAGGCCGAGCGTCAGTGCGAGCACCGTCGCCACCACCGCGACCGCCGCGATCGCCGCGACGACGGCGTAGGGGAGGCGGCGCCGTCGCGCGGGCGGCGCGACGACGCGCAGTTGCATGGTGTCGTCCGCGGTGGCGGCTGGTGGGGCGTCCGGCGCGGTGGGGGTGGGGGTGGGCGTAGGGGGAGGGGTGGACGGCGCCGGCGGTGGGGTGTCGGCCGCCGGGGCCCGCGCGGGCTCCTCGATGGACAGCAGTTGCACCGTGTCCCGGAGCAGTTGGTCGATCAGGTTGGCGGGGAGCCAGGGGCCGCTGGTGCGGTGGGCGGCTGCCGCCGCGGCGATCTCGTGGGGCGTCGGGCGTTCCCCCGGGTTCTTGGCCAGGCAGGCGGTCACCAGTTCCCGGAGCGGGCCGGCGAGTTGACCGAGGTTGGGCGGCTCGTTGATGACCCGGTACATGAGCGCGTGGGCCGCGCCGTCCTCGGTGTCGTAGGGGCCGGCGCCGGTGGCGGCGTGGGTCAGCGTCGCGCCCAGGCTGAAGACGTCGCTGGCGGGGCCCAGCGTGTCGCCTCTGACCTGCTCGGGGGACATGTAGCCGGGCGAGCCGATCACCGTTCCGGTCCTGGTGAGGACGCTGCCGCCGACGGCGCGGGCGATGCCGAAGTCGATGACGCGGGGGCCGTCCACCGTGGCCAGCACGTTCGACGGCTTGAGGTCGCGGTGCACCAGGCCGCTGTCGTGAATGGCCGTCAGCGCCAGGGCCAGTCCCTCGGCCAGCCGCCACAGCGTGCGCTCCGGCAGCACGCCGAACTGGGTCACGATGTCGTGCAGCGCCGGGCCCGCGATGTATCCCGTGGCGACCCACGGGATCTCCCCCTCGGTGTCGAAGTCGAGCACGGGCGCGGTCCACTCGCCGCCCACCCGCCGCGCGGCGGCGATCTCCCGCTGGAAGCGGCTCCTGAAGTCCGGGTCCAGGGCGAGCTGCGGGTGGATGAGCTTCACCGCGACGGTCCGGCCCTGGGCCGAACGCCCCAGGAAGACCTTCCCCATGCCACCGGCGCCCAGCGTCCGCAACAGCCGGTACTGACCCAGTGTCTGCGGATCGCCCGGCTCCAGTGGTTTCAACGTGTCCCCGGCCCTCGTCGTCGTCCGTCCGATGTTTCCTCGGTTTTACCGATCAGTATCACGGGACGTGCGCGGGGACTTGACCGGTTCCACCGGACGGGCCGGGAGATCAGTCGCGGCGTCGTAGCAGCACGCCGCGGACGAAGGCGGCCTGCCCCACGTGCTGGGTGGCGTCGTTGACGACGCTGACCAGTCGGACCCCGAGGGTGACGTGCGGCGTCCACGAGGTGTCCACGACGCGCGCGAAGTCGGCGTCCGCCAGGCCGGAGAGGTACGCGGCGCTGCGCTCGTGCACGGCGTCGTGGTAGCCGCGCAGCGCGTCGGCGTCGAGGCCGCGCACCGCCGCCACCTCCTCGGGGCCGTGCCCGTACCCCGTGACGCCGGGCCCGAAGGGCAGGCCGAACGCCTCGTGCCAGCCCGCCGCCGTCCACACCTGCTCGGTGCCGGCGACGTCGGCGACGTGGTCGTCCTCGACCCGGGCCAGGTGCCAGACGAGCCAGGCGATGGAGTTGGCGCCCTCGTCGAGGCGGGTGGCGAGCTCCTCGGGGCTGAGGCCGTCCACCACGTCGTCGACGAGGTCCCGGACTCGGCCGTACGCGTCGAGGAGGAGGTCGGTGCTTGCGGTCACGGTGCGCTCCTTCGGGTGCGGCGGTCGGTCGGGAACCAGCTTCCCCGGATCAGGCGGGGAACGCGGCGCCGACCAGCCGTTCGGAGGTTTCCCAGACCTTGTGGGCCTCGGCCATGTCGCGCAGCGGGGCCCAGAGTCGCTGCTCGGCGGGGGCGCCGCCAACGTTTCCGAGTCCCTTGGGCCCGAAGAACTGGTCGCCCCGCGAGTCGGGGCCGGTCGCGGCCAGCAGCGCGGGCAGGGCGGCGGTGCTGGGGGTGCCGGCGACACCGATGCGGGAGAGCACGCGGATCAGGCGGACCTCCCGGGTGTCCGTGGGCCGCCCCATCCCGGGCTGCGCGGAGAGGAGGTTGGTGGGCGAGACCCCGGGGTGGGAGAGGTTGCTGGTGATGCCCCAACCCGCCGCGGCGCTGCGGGCGTCGAGCTCGCGGGCGAACAGTCCGACGGCGATCTTCGACTGACGGTACGCCTTCATCACGTCGTAGTCGCGGTCCCAGTTGAGGTCGTCCCAGTTGATCGCCCCGCTGCGGGCGGCGACGCTCGTCTGGTGGGTGACCCTGGCCCTGCCCGCGCTGAGCAGCGGCAGCAGCCCCTGGGTGAGGGCGAAGTGGCCGAGGTGGTTGGTGCCGAACTGCAGCTCGAACCCGTCCTTCGTGGTCTGGTGGCTGGGCGGGGTCATCACGCCGGCGTTGTTGATGAGGATGTGGATGGGGCGGCCCTCGCCCACCAGCTGGTTGGTGAGGGCGGTCACGGAGTCGAGTGAGGCCAGGTCGAGGGGCCGGGTGGTGATCCTCGCGCCCGGGACGAGGCCACGGACGCGGTCGGCGGCCTGCTCGCCCTTGGCGGGGTTGCGGGCCGGGATGATCACCTCCGCGCCGGCTCCGGCGAGGCGGGTGGCGATGACGAACCCGATCCCGTCGCTCGCGCCGGTGACGACGGCGAGCTTCCCCGACAGGTCGGGGATGGTGATGTCGATGGTCCGAGCCATGAGCGGTCTCCTTCGTTCCGGCGGCGAATCCGCCGCGGATCGGCGTCTGAGTCCATGCTCGAACCTCCCCGGCCGCGGATTAAGGGCCGCGTTATCCACGGCTCGCCGATCCCCCCTTCGGCGGCGGGGTCGGGAAAGGGGGGATCGGCGAGCCGTGGCTCCGCGGAGACCGGGGCGGTAGGAAGGACAGCAGTGCCGAGGGAGGAAAACGAATGATGATCGATCGGACCGGCCTGGCGGAGTTCCTCCGGCGCCGCCGGGAGTCCCTGCAACCCGAGGACGTCGGTCTCCCGCGTGGCCAACGCCGCAGGACCGGAGGGCTGCGGCGGGAGGAGGTGGCGGCGCTCTGCCACATGTCGACCGACTACTACGCGCGCCTCGAAAGGGAGCGCGGGCCCAGGCCGTCCGAGCAGATGATCGCCGCGATCGCGCAGGGACTCCACCTCTCGCTCGACGAGCGCGACCACCTGTTCCGGCTGGCCGGGCACAACCCGCCCGCCCGGGGCGGAGCCGGTGAACACATCACCCCCGGCATGCTGCGCATCCTCGACCGGCTGGACGACACGCCGGCGGAGATCGTCACCGAACTCGGCGAGACGCTGCGGCAGACCCCGCTCGGCGTGGCGCTCACCGGCGACCTGACCAGCTACACGGGCCCGGCCCGCAGCATCGGCTACCGGTGGTTCACCGACCCCGCCATGCGGGACCGCTACGCGCCCGAGGACCATCCGTTCCTCACCCGCATGTGGGCCTCGGGTCTGCGCCAGGTCCTCACCCTGCGGGGCCCAGGATCCCGGGCGGCCTACCTCGCCGACCTGCTCCTCGCCCGGAGCGAGGAGTTCCGGCAGGTGTGGAACGACCACGAGGTCGGCGTTCGACCCAACGAGGTGAAGCGCTTCATCCACCCCGAGGTCGGCAGACTCGAGCTGAACTGCCAGCAGCTGGTCGATCCGGCCCAGGGCCACTCGCTGCTCGTCTACACCGCCGTTCCCGGCAGCGAGAGCCACGAGAAGCTGCAGCTGCTGTCCGTCCTCGGTCCGCAGCCGCTGCGCTGACGCCCCCGAAGGGACCGGGGCGCCCAGCCTCGGATCGGCGGGTCCTGGCTGCCGTCGGGCTGGTTGGTCAGCCTGGGAGTGAAGCGAACCGATCCCAGGAGATGCGATGAATCCACAGGATGACGCGGCCCCCGGCCGGTCGGGCGTGTCCCGGCGAGGGTTTCTGGGCGGCGGTGCCGTCGCCGCCGCCGCGACGGCCCCGCTGCTGGCGACCGTGGCGGACGCCACGCCGGCCGCCGCCGCCGAGGGCGACGGGCTCGTGGCGGTCCGGGTCGCGGTCAACGGCGAACCGGTCACGGTGCGGGTCGACCCGCGGGCCACCCTCCTCGACACGCTCCGCGAGCGGCTGGAGGATCTCACCGGCACGAAGAAGGGCTGCGACCGCGGCCAGTGCGGGGCGTGCACCGTGCACGTCGACGGCCGACGCGTGCTGTCGTGCCTGACGCTGATGGCCACCACCGACGGCCGAGAGGTCACCACGATCGAGGGGCTCGCCGACGGGGACCGGCTACACCCGATGCAGCGGGCCTTCGTCGAACACGACGCCTTCCAGTGCGGCTTCTGCACCTCCGGGCAGATCATGTCGGCCGTCGCCCTGGTCGAAGAGGGCCGTGCGAACTCCGACGACGAGATCCGCGAGGGCATGTCGGGCAACATCTGCCGGTGCAGCGCCTACCCGTTCATCGTCGACGCGATCCGGGACGCGCGGGAGGCGATGCGCTGATGCGGGCCTACACCTTCACCCGGGCCCGCTCGGTCCGCGACGCCCACGCGCGCGCCGGGGCGGACACCGCCTTCCTGGCCGGCGGGACCACCCTGGTCGACCTGATGAAGCTCGACGTGATGACCCCGGCCCACGTGGTGGACATCAACGGGCTCCCGCTGCGCGGTATCACCCTCGACCGCCAGGGGCTGCACGTCGGAGCGCTGGAGCGGATGAGCGACGTCGCCGCCGACCCCACCGTGCGGCGGCACTATCCGGTGATCGCCGAGGCGCTGGAGCTGAGCGCCTCGGCGCAGCTGCGCAACATGGCGAGCATCGGGGGGAACCTGCTGCAGCGCACCCGGTGCGGCTACTTCCGGGACGTCACGACGCCCTGCAACAAGCGGGAGCCCGGCAGCGGCTGCTCGGCGCTGACCGGGGTGAACCGCACCCACGCGATCCTCGGCACCAGCGAGCACTGCGTGGCGACGCACCCCAGCGACCTGGCCGTCGCCCTGGTGGCGCTCGGCACCGAGGTGCACCTGGCCTCGGCGCGCGGCAGCCGGACCGTGCCGCTCGACGGGTTCTACGCCCTTCCCCGCGCCACACCCCACGTCGAGACCGTGCTGCGCCCCGGCGAACTCGTCACCGGCATCACCGTCCCCCGCTCGGCGTGGGCCGCGCACTCGGTCTACCTGAAGATCCGCGACCGGCAGTCCTACGAGTTCGCCCTCGCCTCGGCGGCCGTCGCGCTCGAGATGCGCGGCGACACCATCGCGAAGGCCAGGATCGCCGTGGGCGGGGTGGGCACCAGGCCATGGCGCCTGCCCGCCGTCGAACGGGCCCTGGCCGGCCGCCGCGCCACCGAGGCCACCTACGAGGCGGCGGTCCGCGGCGCCGCGGACGGCTCCAGCACGCTGGAGCACAACGCGTACAAGCGCGCGCTGCTGCGGCGCACGCTGGTCCGCGCCCTCACCGTCCTGGGGGAGCGGCGATGACCGACCGGCACCCCACCGTCCGCGAGGGCGGCGGTCATGCTTGAACTCGCCGCCGAGCTCCTCGAACGGGTCCGCGCCCGGACCCCGTTCGTGGCCGCCACGGTCACGGACGTGGCCGGCAGCGCTCCCCGCCAGCCCGGTTCGTCACTCGTCGTCGACGCGGGCGGCGCCGTGCTGGGCAACGTGTCCGGAGGCTGCGTCGACGCCGCCGTCCACGAGGCGTGCCAGGAGATGCTGGCCGGGGACCGCCGGCCCAGGACGGTGCGGTTCGGCTACACCGACGCCGACGCGCTCGGCGTCGGCCTCACCTGCGGCGGCACGATCGAGCTCCTGCTGCGCCACCACGACCCCGGCGCCGAGCCGCACCTCGGGCAGGCGTTCACCGACGCGGCGCAGGACAGGCCGGTCGCCGTGGCCACGATCGTCCGTGGGCCGGACGCCCACCTCGGGAGGGCGATCGTCGTGCGCCCCGACCGGCCCCACGAGGGGACCCTCGGCGACGAACGACTCGACCGGGTGGCCGCCGCCCACGCCACCGCCGCCCTGCACGCCGGGCGGACCGGCACCGTCGAGCTCGGCGTGGCCGACAGCCACTGCCGGGAGCCGATGGCCCTGCTGGTGGAGAGCAACGCCCCCGCACCGCGGATGCTCGTCTTCGGCGCCATCGACCACGCGGCGGCGCTGGCCCGACTCGGCACCTTCCTGGGCTACCGGGTGACCGTCTGCGACGCGCGGGCCACGTTCGCCACCCCCGACAGGTTCCCGCACGCCGACGAGGTCGTCGTCGACTGGCCGCACCGCTATCTGGAGTCGCAGCGGCTCGACGGCCGGACGGTCGTCTGCGTGCTCACCCACGACCCGAAGTTCGACGTGCCGCTGCTCACCGCCGCGCTGCGACTGCCGGTGGCCTACGTCGGGGCCATGGGGTCGCGCCGCACCCACCAGGAGCGTCTGGCGCGGCTGCGCGCGGCCGGCCTCACCGACCACGAACTCGGCCGGCTGCACTCGCCGATCGGCCTCGACCTCGGCGCCCGCACCCCGCAGGAGACCGCGCTGTCGATCGCGGCCGAGATCGTCGCCCACCGGCACGGCGGCACCGGGGCGCCGCTGCGCACCGGGGCGCTGCCCATCCACCGCCCCGGCGTCCGCTGGCGGGCGCCGTTCCCAGCAGTCAGGAGTCAGGATGACCGTCTCTCCAGTCGGGCGTGAAGTCGCCCGCGTCGACGGCCGATTGAAGGTCACCGGAGCCGCACGGTACTCCGGTGACTACCCGGCCACCCACCTGTCCTACGCCCACGTCGTCACCAGCACGGTCGCGAGGGGCACGATCCGCTCCTTCGACACCGCCGCCGCGCTGGCCGCTCCCGGAGTCCTGCGCGTGTACGTCGCGGGGGACGGGCGCCTGAGGCTGTACCCGCTCGCACCCGAGTTCAGTTTCTTCGGCGAGAACTACCTCCCCCTGCAGGACACGACCGTTCATTACTACGGCCAGATCATCGCCGTGGTCGTTGCCGAGAGTGTCGAGCAGGCGCGCGACGCCGCGGCGCTGATCACCGTCACCTACGACGCGCGGCCACCGCGCTCCTCCCTCGCGGACGGACCCCGCGAGCCGTCCGGCCCCACGTCGAGCGGGGAGCCGAGCAGCGTCACGATCCTCGCCCCCGGCGTCGAGTCGATCGACGAGGCGCTCGCCGCCAGCGAAGTCGTCGTGGAGGCCGACTTCGAGCAGCCGGTGCAGCACCACGTCGCGATGGAACCCCACACCGTCCTCGCCGAGTGGGACGGCGACCGGGTGACCGTCCACGCCGGCGCGCAGATGCCAACGCCGTTCACGATCCTGCTGAGCCAGCGGCTCGGCGTCCTCCCACAGCAGGTCCGGCTGATCGGGAGGTACGTCGGCGGCGGCTTCGGGTCCCGGGTCATCGTGTGGAGCGAGGCCCCGGTCGCCGCCGCGGCGGCCCGGGAGCTTGGCCGTCCCGTCAAGCTCGCCCTCACCAGGGAGCAGGTGTTCACCCTGGTCGGCCACCGCCCGCACCTCACCCAGACGGTCAGGCTGGGTGCCTCCCGCAACGGAGTCCTCAACGCCATCAGCCACGAGAGCGTCGCCGAGATGCCGGCCGCCGGTGGCTGGAACCTGATCCCGGGCCACTCCACCTCGGACACGCTCTACAACACGCCCAACCTGCGCATCAACCCGCAGCGGGTCATCCTCGACATGCCGAGCAGCTGGGCGATGCGGGCGCCCAACGAGGCCCCCGGGGCGTTCGCCCTGGAGACGGCGATGGACGAACTGGCCGTCGCCACCGGTGTCGACCCCGTCGAGCTGCGACTGCGCAACTACGCCACCGTCAGCCCCTCCACGGGCGAGCCGTGGTCGAGCAAGCACCTCGACGAGTGCTACCGCGACGGCGCACGACGCTTCGGCTGGTCGGCCCGCAGCGCCACGCCCCGGGCGCGCGTCGACGGGGAGTGGCTGTTCGGCACCGGCATGGCCAGCGCGGCGTACCCGGCGACCCGCCAGGCCGCGAGCGTCAGGATCCGGCTGCTCGACGACGACACCGCGGTGGTGTCGACCGGGACCTCGGACCTGGGCACCGGTGGGTGGACGATGGTGGCGGTCGCCGGCGCCGACGCCCTGGGGCTCCCGCTTGAGCGGGTGGCCCCCGAGATCGGTGACTCGGCGCTGCCCCCGGGCGCACCCGCCGTGGGCTCCGGCGCCACGCACAGCACGGTCCCGGCGGTCGTGGCGGCCGCCCGCGACACGATCGACGCGCTCAAGCAGCTCGCGGTGACCCGTTCCGGCTCGCCGTGGCATGGGGCGAACGCCGAGGACCTGTGCTACGAGCAGGGCCGACTGCACGGGAACGATCGCTCGATGACCTTCGGCGAGCTGCTCAGGGCCCTCGGATCGCGGGGCGTCGACGCCACCGCCTCCGAGCCCGAGGGTAATCCCCCCGGGTACACCTGCCACACCTTCGGCGCCCACTTCTGCGAGGTGCGGGTCAACCGGTTCACCCGCGAGATCCGCGTCACCCGGTTCACCACCGTCGTGGACGCCGGGCGCACCATCAACGCCCGGGCCGCCCGGAGTCAGATCGTCGGCGGTGTCATCTTCGGCATCTCGGGCGCCCTGCTGGAGGACAACCCCCTCGAACCCGACACCGGGCGGCTGGCCGCCAGCACGCTCGCCGACTACCTGGTGCCCGTGAACGCCGACATCCCCGACAT
Organism: Streptomyces millisiae; assembly: GCF_031845425.1. Taxonomy (NCBI): domain Bacteria; kingdom Bacillati; phylum Actinomycetota; class Actinomycetes; order Kitasatosporales; family Streptomycetaceae; genus Streptomyces; species Streptomyces millisiae. The sequence goes on along the minus strand of NZ_JAVREM010000019.1, from coordinate 47,275 downwards.
CGACGTGCACCTCCTCGACCGGCCCGACCCGCACCTCACCGGGCCCCTCGGCGAGGACGGCGGGGAGGTAGGGACCAGGAGCCTCGGCGCCCGCGGCCTCGGCGAGATCGGCACCGTCGGCTCGGCCGCCGCCGTCGGCAACGCCGTCTTCAACGCCACCGGCATCCGGATACGCAAGCTCCCCATCACCCTCGACAAGCTGCTGTAGCGGGGACCGAGGTGGGTGCTGCCGCGAATGGTCACCGGGCCTCGGTCGGTGCGGCTACCCTTCCGGGGGAAAACGGACATCTCGCAACCAGGGAGCGCATGTGACGGAGCCACGGACGGTCGAGGTCGTCGATCTGGCGGCGGAGGGCGACGACTTCTCCCGCGACCCCCATCCGTACTTCGCCACGCTGCGCGAACGCGGCCCGGTGCACTACGCCCGGCTGCCCGGCGGCTTCCACGGCTGGCTCGTCGTCGGCCACCGGGAGGCGCGCGCCGCGCTCACCGATCCGCGGCTCGTCAAGGTCCTCACCGAAGGCCCGGGCGAGGCCGGACCGGAACGGGCGGGCGCGCACCTGCTGAACTCCGATCCGCCCGTGCACACCCGGCTGCGCGCCCTGGTCGCGCGCGAGTTCACCCCGGGCCGGATCGCGGCCCTGGCACCGCGCGTCCAGGAGATCACCGACGCGCTGCTCGACACCATGCTGGCCGCCCCCGACCGGCGCGCCGACCTGGTCACCGCCTTCTCCTTCCCACTGCCGATCACCGTGATCTGCGAACTCCTCGGCGTCCCGCACCTGGACCACGGGCGCTTCCGCCACTGGTCCCGCGCCCTGACGGCTGGCGGCCTGGCGGAGATGCCGAAGACGCGGGCCGTGATGACCGAGTACCTGGCCGGGCTGGTGGCCGCCAAGCGCGAGGAGCCGGGCGAGGACCTGCTGAGCGCCCTGCTGCACACGGCCGACAGCGACGGCGACCAGCTGTCGGAGGAGGAACTCCTCGCCATGTGCTTCCTGTTGCTGATCGCCGGCCACGAGACCACCGTGGGCCTGATCAGCAACGGCGTGCTCGCCCTGCTGCGCCACCCCGACCAGCTCGCGGCGCTGCGCGCCGACCGGGCCCTGCTGGACGACGCGGTCGAGGAGATCCTGCGCTACGACGGCCCGGTCCTGACCGCCACCGCCCGGTTCGCCGCCGAGGACGTCGAGATCGCCGGCACCGTCATCCCGCACCGCGACCTCGTCCTCCCCGTCATCGCCGACGCCGGCCGCGACCCGGGCCGCTTCCCCGACCCCACCCGCTTCGACATCCACCGCGACGCCCGTGGCCACCTCGCGTTCGGCCACGGCGTCCACTACTGCCTCGGCGCCCCGCTGGCCCGCCTCGAAGCCCGCGTCGCGCTGCGCTCCCTCCTGGAGCGCGCCCCCGGCCTCGCCCTCGACACCCACCCGGACGCCGTCCCCTGGCACCCCGGCGTCGTCGTCCGCGGCCCCCACGAGCTCCCCGTCCGCTGGTGACGCCGGCCGCGCCCGGTCCGGGCCGGCGGCGTTTGGGATCCGGGCCGGGGGGAACTCGGCGGCAATGGCCGTTTCCCGAGGTTCACTGTTCAGTGGTTCGCAGGTGTTCAGCGGGCTGCTCCGCGACCTGGTGGCCAGCCCGGAGCGCCCGGGCCCGGTGCTGTCCGCGATGGACCGGGTCGAGGGCTCGCGCCGTGCCGACCCGCTCATCCCCCCGCTGCGTGGCGCGGTGCGCGCCATGCCGGCCGGGTTCCGGGACGCCCTGCACGGCACCTGGCTCGGTCACCCCGCGCATCCCGCGATGGTCCAGATCCCGATCGGCACCTGGATGTCGGCGGCGGTCCTGGACCTGCTGCCGGGCCGCCGGCGCGCCGCGGGCCTGCTGGTCGCGGCGGGGCTGACCGCGGCGGCCCCGGCCGCGCTCGCCGGCCTGGCCGACTGGGCGGAGCTGCGCAAGCCGCAGATGCGCGTCGGCCTGGTGCACGCCGCGACCAACGTCGCCGCCGTCGCCATGTACACCGCTTCGCTGTCGGCCCGGCTGCGGGGCCGCCGCATGGCGGGCCGTGGCTGGGGCTACGCCGGTCTGGCCACCGTCAGCCTGGGCGGCGCCCTCGGTGGGCACCTCGCCTACCGCCAGGCCGCCGGCGCCAACCACGCCGACCAGGTCGCCGCCGCGCTGGAGCCCGGCTGGCACCCGCTCGGCGCCCTCGACGACTTCCCGATCGGCACCCCGGCCACCGCCACCGTGCTCGACGTCCCGGTCCTGGTCTTCCGGGAGACGGCCGACACCCTGCGGGTGCTCGCCGACCGGTGCAACCACATGGGTGGCCCGCTGTCCGAGGGCGAGGTCGCCGAGGGGTGCGTGCGGTGCCCGTGGCACGGCAGCACCTTCCGGCTGACCGACGGCTGGAACGTCACCGGGCCGGCGACGGCCCCTCAGCCGGCGTTCGAGGCCCGGGTCGTGGACGGGCGGGTCGAGGTCAGGCTGCCCGCGGAGGACAAGGAGACCTGACGGCGCCTCAACGCAGGCCGCTGACGCGGCCGCGGCGCCGGCGCCGCGGAGCGGGTGCCCGGCACGGCGGAGCCGACCGTCGCCGACTCGACGGGAGCCCGGGCCGAGGACCCGGACGCGCCGGTCGACGGCGGTTCCCACCGGCTGGCCGAACGGCTCGGCATCTCGCTCGGCACCCCGAAGTCGCGCCCGCACCAGGCCGTCGGGAGATCAGGCCCCGGCTCGCCGCCAGGCGGCGGTGGCGTAGAGCAGCGGGATCCGCGGCTGGCCGTCCGGCCTGCGCCACCAGCCGGGGGCCACTTCCGTCATGCCCTCCCAGCGCGGCAGCACGTCCCAGTCCGTCTCCCACGTCCGCTCGACGTCCACGGCCAGGCCGGCCCCGCCCAGCGCGACGATCACGTCGACGACGGTGTGCGCCCACTCGTGGCTGACGGTGGCGCCCTCCACCAGCGCGCCGCGCCGCGAGGGCGCGTACGTCCGGCGGGAGTCGAACGTGATCGGCGGCCCGCCCGACAGGTAGTCGTGGCGCAGCACCAGCGGGTCGTCCAGGCGGCGGACGCCGGGGCGGCCGAGGGAGTTCAGCACCGGGTGGAACTCCATCACGTAGGCCAGTCCGCCGGGGGCCACCAGCCCGGCCACCACCTCGGCCCAGGCCCGCAGGTCGGGCAGGAACATCAACGAGCCGCGGCCGGTGTACACCAGGTCGAACGTCCGCCCGCCGAGCGCCGCCCCGGCGTCGTACACGTCGGCCTCGACGAACTCGACGGCGACCCCGGCGGCTTCGGCGTTACGCCGGGCCACGTCCAGGCTGGCCCCGGAGAAGTCGAGGCCGGTGACCCGCGCCGCGCCCCGCTGCGCGAAGGCGAGGGTCTCCACGCCGTTGTGGCACTGGAGGTGCAGCACGGAACGCCCTTCGAGGGGCCCGAGGTCCGCCCACTCCCGGGGGTGGAACCGCGCGGCGGCGGGGCGGTCGCGCAGGCTGTAGAAGTCGCTCTCCGCGTGCACGGGCGCCCGCGCGTCCCAGTTCTCCCGGTTCTCCTGGATGCGGCGCCTGGCGTCCGAATCGAGGTTTTCGCCCATGCCTGTCAAGTTAACCAGAGGGCGAGGAGCCCTGGCCATGGCCGCCCCGTGGGGCGGAAGGGGGCGGGGCGGCCACGGCGGGGGGAAGGGTCAGGCCTTCCAGGTGGCGTAGTCGTGGTACTGGTTCAGGCCGCCGCTGTGCACCAGGGAGACCGTGAACCTGTAGTAGCGGCCCTCGACCAGGTTGTGGCCGTCGTCCACGTCGTGGTCGACGCAGTTGCCGTTGCCGCCGACGCTGAACACATCGACGTCGTAGCCGTGGACGGTGTCGTAGACCTCGACCTCGACGGCCCAGCCGTCGGCCTCGATGTCGCAGATCTGGACGATGTCGCCGAGGGCCTCGAACCGCAGGCGGCCGCCCGGGTCCGCGTCGTCGGTGTGCATCGTGTGGTCCCAGTCGATGGCCTGGGCGCTGGGGGAGGCCAGGACGGGCAGGGCGACGGCCGCGACGAGGACGGCGCCGGCGCGCAGCACGGTCCTCTTCGCGGGCCTGCGGAGCTTGAGCATGGAGGTGCTCCCCTGTTCTGCCACGGCCCGGAGCGGGCGTCGGCGGGCGGTACGAGCTGCCGACGCGTCAGCGGGCGCGTGGTGCGACGAATTTGTGGCGCGAGGTTAGCGAGCGGCGTTCTCGGCTGTGAATGGTCTCCGTCGCTTCTTGAGCGTTTCCTGAGGTAACGCGCCCGCCGTACATGTGCTTTCGCGACCAACCGGGCGCCGCCGCCCGCCCGCCGGGCGGGCGAGCGGGCGGGCGGAGCGGCGCCCGGGTGTCACATGTGGATGACCGGCGCGGCGTCGGGGTCCTCGGCGACCCGGCCGCGGCGGTAGAGCAGGGCGCTGACGACGAGCCCGGCGGCGAAGAAGGCGGCGGACCACCAGTAGGAGGTGGCGTAGCTCTCCAGTTGGGCCTGGGCCATGACGGCCGGGTCGCGGGGGTCCTTGCCGGCCAGGTAGTCGGTGGCGGCGCTGGCGGCCAGCGTGTTGAGGAGGGCGGTGCCGATGGAGCCGCCGATCTGCTGCATGGTGTTGACCGTGGCGGAGGCGACGCCGGCGTCCTCGGCGGCCACCCCGCTGGTGGCCAGGCTCATCGCCGGGGCCATGACCAGGCCCATGCCGAGGCCCGTGATGACCAGCGGCGGCATGACGTGGACGGCGTAGCCGCTTCCCAGGTCGAGGCCGGTCATCCACACCAGGCCCGCGGCGGCGACGCCCATGCCGAGCGGGACGACCGGCCGGGGGCCGAAGCGGGGGACCAGGACGCCGGTGGAGAGGGTGGCGGTGATCATCAGCCCGGCGACCATGGGCAGGAAGGCGAGGCCGGTCTCGATGGGCGTGTAGAACAGGCTCGCCTGGAGGTAGTAGGTGAGGAAGAGGAAGACGCCGAACATGCCGGCGCCGCTGATCAGCACCGCGAGGAAGGACGCGCCGCGGTTGCGGTCGAGCAGGACGCGCAGCGGCAGCAGCGGGTGGGCGGCCCTGGTCTGCCACCAGGTGAAGGCGGCGAGCAGCCCGGCGCCGACCAGCAGGCAGCCCCAGGTGGCCACGTGACCCCAGTCGTGGGACTCGGCGTTGGAGAAGCCGTAGACGACGGCGAACAGGCCGGTGGAGACCAGCAGGGTGCCGGGGACGTCCAGGGTCGCCGAGCGGTCCCTGGCGGTGCGCTGGAGCAGGATCGCCCCGCCGACGAAGGCGGCGACGGCGAAGACCAGGTTGACGTAGAGGGTCCAGCGCCAGTCCAGGGTCTCGGTGAGCACCCCGCCGAGCAGCAGGCCGATCGCGCCGCCGGCGCCGGCGATCGCGCCGTAGACGCCGAACGCCCTGGCCCGCTCCCTGGCGTCGGTGAACGTGGTGGTGAGCAGGGAGAGCGCGGCGGGCGCGAGGAGCGCGCCGAAGACGCCCTGGAGGGCGCGGGCGGCGATGAGGACCTCGAAGCTGCCGGCCGCGCCGCCGAGGGCGGAGGCGGCGGCGAAGCCGACGAGCCCGGTCAGGAAGGTGATCCGGCGGCCGAACAGGTCGGCGATGCGCCCGCCGAGGAGCAGCAGGCTGCCGAAGGCGAGGGCGTAGGCGGTGACCACCCACTGGCGGTCGCCGTCGGTGAACCCGAGGTCCTGCTGGGCCGAGGGCAGCGCGATGTTCACGATGGTGGCGTCGAGGACCACCATGAGCTGGGCGATCCCGATGACGACCAGGATCCACCAGCGGCGCCGGGAAGCGGGCGCTTCGGCGGGGGCGACCGGGACGGGGCCGACGGGGGCGTCGGCTGCGGTGCGAGACATGACGGAGGGCTCCAACAGGGGGTGGGGGGTACGGGTCAGCTGTTCCGCAGGGCGGGCAGGACGGCGCCGTCTATGAAGCCGACGAGGTAGTCGGCGTCCGCGTAGGCGTCCTCGAACAGCCGGCGGGTGAACAGCGCGGCGAAGAGCAGCTGCGGCAGGAAGGCCATGGCGGCCGGGGTGCCGGCCAGCTCGCCGCGCTCGACGGCGCGGCGCACGAAGGACAGCACGTGCTCGTGTTCCGGCTCGATCAGCGACTCCCTGAGCGCCAGGGCCAGGGCCGGTTCGGTGAGCGTCGCGTGGCCGAGCCCGGCGATGAGGGCCGTGTCCTGCTCCGCCTGGGCGGCGAGCGTGGTGACGAAGGCCAGGAGGTCGCCGCGCAGCGTGCCGGTGTCGATCGCGCTCGCGTCCACCGGGCGGGTGGCGTACAGCGCGGCGGCCACCAGTTGCGGCTTGCCCGGCCACTGGCGGTACAGCGTCGCCTTGCTGCAGCGGGCGCGGGTCGCCACGGCGTCCATCGTCAGGGCCTCGTAGCCGACCTCGCGCAGCACGTCGATGGTGGTGGTCAGGAGCTCCAGCTCCCGCTCCGGCGTCATGCGTGGCCGGCGGACCCGGGACGCCGGCGGCTCGTCGGGCATCGCGCCTCCTTTTTGGTACGGAACGGTTCCGTACTAAAAGTAGAGCGCGAGCCCGGGGAAACGCAAACGTTCCCTCCCTGAGGGGTGGCCGGGGCGGCCGTTTAGCCTGGACGGAGGGCGCTACCACTTGCCCCCGCTGTCACTCGGCGAGATTCTCAGGGGGACAGCGCCAGCGTCATCGAGGGGGGTCGACCTTGGAAATGAGCCACATGGATGTACGGGAACCCGACGGGATCGCCGGACCGGCCTCCCCCGGCCAGGGGGAGATGGGCCCGGGCGAGATCAGTCCCGGCGAGGCCGCCCGGCTCATGAAGGACGAGAAGCCGCTGGGCTCCCGCGCCCCCAGGTTCGTGAAGAGCTCCCGCGCCCTCCACCTGGGCTGGCAGGTCGGCGTGTTCCTGCTCGGCCTGGTGGTCGTGGTGATCGGCGTGATCATGCTGCCGCTGCCCGGCCCCGGCTGGCTGGTGATCTTCGCCGGGATGGCGATCTGGGGCACCGAGTTCGTCTGGGCCCAGCTGGTGCTGCGGTGGACCAAGCGCAAGGTCACGGAGGCCGCGCAGCGCGCCCTCGACCCCCGGGTGCGGCGCCGCAACATCATCCTGACCTCGATCGGCGTCGCCATCTGCGCCGTGCTGCTCTCGGTGTACGTGTGGCAGTTCGGCCTCGCCATGCCCTGGACCATCAGCGACTGAGCGGCGGCTGGGGGTACAGGAACTCGGCCGCCGCCGTGGCGACGGTCTCCGCGACGAGCGCGAGGGCCGGCACGTCCAGCTTCCACTGCTGCCAGTACAGCGGCACGTCCATCCACCGGCCGGGCGCCAGCTCCGTGAGGGCGCCGGAGCGCAGCAGCGGCTCCGCCTGCGGCTCGGGGACCAGGCCCCAACCGAGCCCGGCGGCCACCGCGTCGCGGAAGCCCTCCGAGGTGGGCACGTGGTGCCGGAGCCGGCTGGCGCCCCGGCCGCCGGGCACGAGGGCCCGGAGGAACCGGTCCTGCAGCTCGTCCCGCCGGTCGAAGACGATCACCGGCGCCTCGGCCAGCCGGCGCTCCGGCGGCCCGGACGACACGTGGCGGGCCGCGAACTCCGGGCTCGCCACCGGCAGGTACCGCGCCAGGCCGAGGGACCGCACCGTGCAGCCCGCGACCGGCTCGACCGACGAGGTCACCGCGGCCATCACCTGCCCCTCGCGCAGCAGCGTCGCGGTGTGCGCCTCGTCCTCCCGGTGCAGCTCGAAGTAGACCGGCGGGTCCCGCGGCACCCGCGTCAGGGCCGGCAGGAACCAGGTGGCGAGGGAGTCCGCGTTCACGGCGATCGGCAGCCTGGCCGGCTCCGACTCGGCCGCGATCCCCAGCTCGGTCCGCGCGTCCCGCTCCAGCACGGCCAGCTGGCGCGCGAACCGCACCAGCACCTGCCCGGACTCCGTCGGCCTGACCGGCTTGGTGCGGGTCACCAGCACCCGCCCGACCCGCTGCTCCAGCGTCTTGACCCGCTGGCTGACCGCGGAGGGGGTCACGTGCAGCGCCGCCGCCGCGGCGTCGAAGGTGCCCTCGTCGACGACGGCGAGCAGCGTGCGCACCTGGTCGTGGGGGAGATCGGCCATCACGAACGCTTATGATAGGTAAGAAACCTTAGCTGTACTGATGACGCGGCGGTCCCTAGCGTCGGACCCCATGAGCAGTGCTTTCGTCCCGGCGGCCACCGCCGGATTCGCCACCGGCCTGTCCCTCATCGTCGCCATCGGCGCGCAGAACGCGTTCGTGCTGCGCCAGGGCGCGCGCGGGCAGGCGGTCCTGCCGGTGGTCGCCATCTGCGCCGCCTCCGACGCGGTCCTGATCGCGCTCGGGGTGGCCGGTCTCGGCGCCGTGGTCACCGCCTGGCCCCCCGCGCTGACCGTGGTCGGCCTGGCCGGCGGCGGCTTCCTGATCTGCTACGGACTGCTGGCCGCCCGCCGGGCCCTGCGGCCCGCCGCCGGGCAGGCGCTGACCACGGAGGGCACCGCGGCGGGTTCCGTCCGCGGCGCGGTGCTCACCTGTCTGGCCCTGACCTGGCTCAACCCGCACGTCTACCTGGACACCGTGCTGCTGCTCGGCTCGGTCGCCGCCGACCGCGGCTCGCTGCGCTGGGTCTTCGGGTTCGGCGCGATGCTGGCCAGCCTGGCGTGGTTCGCCGGCCTCGGCTACGGCGCCCGGCTCCTCGGCGGCCTGCTGTCCCGCCCCGCCGCGTGGCGGGTGCTGGACGTGCTGGTCGCGGCCACCATGCTCGCGCTGGGCGCCATGCTGTTGCTCCGCGCCCGCTGAGCGCGCGGGTTACTGTGTGCGACGGTGAGCGGATCACCATCGGCGTCGATCCAGGACGGGCATGACTCACACACCCGGCGGCAGCGGGCGTCGCGATCCCGAGCGGCGGGAGCGGATCATCTCCGCCTGCCTCGACGTGATCGCCGAGTCCGGGGTGGCCGGCACCTCGCACCGCAGGGTGGCCGCCGCGGCGGGCGTGCCGCTCGGGTCGATGACGTACCACTTCTCCGGCATGGACGAGCTGCTGCGCGAGGCGTTCGCCCGCTTCTCCCGGTCGGTCAGCGACCGGTTCGAGCGGCGGATGGCCGAGGCCGAGGACGCCGAGGCGGCCCGGCGGGCGATCGTCGCGATCATCACCGAGGACGTGTTCGGCACCCGGCGCGACCTGGTCCTGACCCACGAGCTGTACACGCTCGCCGCCCGCGAACCGGCGTTCCGCACGCTGACCAACGCGTGGATGGCCCGCAGCCGCGCCGCCCTGGAACGCCACTTCGACCCGGCCACCGCCCGGCTGCTGGACGCCCTCGTCGAGGGCCTGACCATCCACCGCGCCCTCGACACCGAGCCCCGGGAGCAGGACCCGGCGCTCGTCGTCGCCGCCGTCGAGCGACTCACCCGGCCCCAGGGCCCTTAGGGTCTGGCGCCGGGCCCGAAGCCCGTCCACCGCAGCTCGGCCGGCAGGTGGCCCATGTCGTTGTAGAGCAGCACGGTGGGCGGCAGCCCGTCGCGGTACTCGATCGCCGTCAGCGCCGCGTTCCCGCAGCTCAGCCCGAGCCAGCGGGCCGGTGGCGCGTCCAGGGCGTGCCTCAGCAGCCAGGCCACCGGGTAGGCGTGGGTGACCAGCACCTCGTGGGTCTCGGTCTCGGCGGGGCGCGCGAACCTGGCGACGAGGGCGGCGGCCAGGCGTTCCCCGGCCGCGGCCTCCTCGGCCTCGTACCCGTCGAAGAACGCCGCCCACGCCGGGCCCGGGTCGGCCGGCACGTGCGGCACGTGGTCGACCAGTTCGGCCGCCTCCCGCACGGTGGCGCCCGGCAGGCACCCGCCGATGATCCGCGCGGACCGCGCCGCCCTGGGCAGCGGGGAGTGCCACACGGCGTCGACCGGCAGCGCGGCCAGCCGCCGGCCGACCAGTTCGGACTGCCGTCGCCCGACCTCGGTCAGTTCGCCGAACGCGTCCGCCGCGCCGTGTCGTACCAGGTGGAGGTGTCGAGTCGGCATCGCCGAGCTCCCTTCGGGTTCCGGTTCACGTTTCAGCTCTCGGCACGGGACGCCAGCGCGGCGTGGGCCGCGGCGAGGCGCCGGGCCTCGTCGCGCTCGGAGTGGTCGCCCGAGACCTCGTCGGCCCAGGCGAGCAGCCGACGCAGGTGGTCGCCGGCCGGTTGGGTGACGACGCGGGGGCGGCCGAGGGCGATCTCGCCGCCGGTCCCGTCGACGGTGACGAGGTCGCCGTCGCCGAGGGTGCGGCCGCCGGCCGTCACGGTGCCGGCTTGGGCGTCGACGGCGAGTCCGGCGACGCCCACGACCGCGGGCCTGCCCAGGGCGCGGGCCACGACCGCGGCGTGGCTGGCCGGCCCGCCGCGGGCGGTGACGACGCCGGCGGCGACGGTGAGCCCCGGCAGGTCGTCCGGGGAGGTCTCCGGCCGCACCAGGACGACCGGGGTCTCCCCGGCCATGCGCACCGCCAGGGCCGCCGTGGTCGCCACCCGGCCGACCGCGACGCCCGGGCAGGCGCCGAGCCCCCTGGCGAAGACATCGGCCTCGCCGGGCGACGCGAGGCGCGGCGTGCGGACGTGGCCCAGCTGCCCGGGCGCGACCCTGCGCAGCGCCTCCTCCCGCCCGATCAGCCGCTCGTCGACCAGCTCGGTGGCGAGCCTGACCCCGGCGGCGCCGCCGAACCGTCCCGGCCTGACCTGGAGGAACCACAGCTCGCCCGACTGGTGGGTGAACTCGACGTAACAGGCGTCGCGGTAGTGCCGCTCGATCCGGCCCAGCGCGTCCAGCAGCTCGGCCCAGACCGCCGGCTCGCGCGCGGCGAGCTCGCGCAGCGGCCGGGTCGCCGACCGGCCGGAGACCACGTCGTCCCCCTGCCGCCCGAACAGCACGTCGCCGAACGGGACGCGCTCGCCGGTGGTGGGGTCGCGGCTGAACGCGACCCCGGTGCCGCTGTGGTCGTCACGGTTGCCGAACACCATCGCCTGGACGACGGCGGCCGTGCCCAGCTCGTGCGGGATGTCGTGCACGGCGCGGTAGGTGCGGGCGCGCGGCGCGTCCCAGGAGGCGAACACGGCGCGCAGCGCCAGCTCCAGCTGGCGGCGCGCGTCGTCCGGGGCCGGCGCGTCACTGGTCGCGGCGAAGCTCGCGAGGAACCGCCGCCGCGAGTCCCGGGCGAACCGCCGGTCGCCCGTCTCGGCGGCCAGGCCGGCGGTGGCCCCGGTCGTGAGGCCGAGGCCGAGGACCGTGGACATCATGCCGGGCATGGACACGCCGGCCCCGGAGCGTACCGAGACCGCCAGCGGCCGCCGTGGCCCGCCGAAGACGCGGCCGGTGGCGCGTTCGAGGTCGGCGACGGCGGTGCCGAGCTCGTCGTCGAGCCCGGCCGGCAGCCGCCCGTCCCGCAGGAAGGCGCGGCACGCCTCCGCGGTGACGACGAACCCGGCCGGCACCCGCAGCCCGAGGCGGTGCAGCAGGGCGAGGCCGAGCGCCTTGCCGCCCACCGTCTCCGGCCGCTCCCGGAGCCCGGCGGAGATCGGCCGGATCCACCTCATCGCCGCAGCCCCAGGGTGGCGAGCAGGTCCTCGTGCCACTCGGCCCACACCGTGTGGTACGAGGCGAGGTCGTCGGTCAGGTACGCCGTTTCGCCGGCGGCGACGCGGTCCAGGGCGCCGGCGAGCCGGTCCTCGTAGCGGGCGAAACGGGGCAGCGCCGCGGCTAGTTCGGCGCGGACCGGGACGGCGCGCCGGTCGAGGTCGCGGAAGCCGGCGAGGACCCGGGCGTCGTAGGCCGGGTCGCGGTGGTCGTTGGCGGTCACGACGCCGTCGACGGTGCGGAGCTGCCAGGCCGCGCAGAGGTCGAGCAGTTCCGGGTTGAGCACCAGGAACCGGTCGAACGCCGCCGTCACGGCCGCGCGGGCGCCGGCCGCGTCGAGCTCGTGCGCGATCAGCTCGGCGTGCGCGGCGCGGCCGGCCGCCGTGAGCGACCAGCCGGGCATCGGGCCCGGGTAGCGGGAGACGAGTCCCTCGATCCCGAGGGCGATGAGCTCGGACTCGACGTCGGACTCGTCGAGGCCGGTGACCGCGCGGAGCCGCTCGGGTCCTGCGGTGCCGACGCAGCGCAGGGCGTGCAGGAGCAGCAGGGAGCCGTCCGGCGTCGGGTTGTCGGGTGGGTTCATGGCGGGTGGTCCCTCGGGGTGCGATTTGCGATGCTCACGTTTTTCAGATGACGTCGCCATCCGGATGTTGGTTGTATCATGACACGGCGCGAGCGGAAGGGGACACGATGGCGAGGTTGACCCGGGCCCAGCAGCAGGAGCGGACGCGTGCGGCGGTGCTGGCCGCGGCGCGGGAGGAGTTCGCCGAGCGCGGCTACGCGGCGGCCAAGGTCGACCGGATCGCCGAGCGGGCCGAGCTGACCAGGGGCGCGGTCTACTCCAACTTCGCCGGCAAGCGCGCGCTCTACCTGGCGGTGCTCGCCGAGGACGCCGAGCGGGCCGCGGCCGCGGCCGAACCGCCGGCTCGCCCGCCGGACTCGGCCGGGCGGGCGCTCGGCGCCTTCGCGCGGGTCTGGCTCGAACGCCTGCCGCTCGCCGGCGACCCCCCGGCGAGCGGGCACCTCAGGCTGCGTTCGCTCTCCGGTGTGCTCGACACCGGTCCCGCCAGGGCCGCGCTGGCCGAACTCCTCCGCTTCGAGGCCCTGTTGCTGGCCCTGGCGCTCGAACCGCGCTCCCCGGCGCCCACCCGGATGACGCGCCGCGCCGAGCTGGCCCTGACCCTGCTGCACGGCGCGGCCGGCCGCGCGGAGAGCGCCCCCGGCGTCGGCGACCCCTTCGACCTGGCCGCCGCCGCCGAGCACCTGGCCGACACCGCCCTCACGGAGGACGCGGAGCCGCCGCACCTGCCCTTCGTCGCCCCGGCCCGGCCGGCCTCCGACCGGTGGGCGGCGCCGCGCGGCGCGCGCGACGAGATCACCGGGCGTCAGGTCGACCTCGGCGCCGACGGGGTGCTCGTCGTGCTGGGGGTGGCGCGGCTCTCGGCGGCCGAGGAGGCGGTCCGCTCGGCACGGCCGGGCGACGCGCTGACGATCGTCGTCGTGACGGGCGACCCGGCCGAGACCGGGCGGCTGGCCCGACTGCGGATCACCGACCTCGTCGGTTGCCTGCGGCGGGTGTTCCCGGCCGGTGAACTGCCCGGGCCGCGCGTCGTGTTGGACGAGGCCGGCGCGGTGCCCGCGGCCCTGGGGCTCGGCCCGGTCGACGACGGCGCCGAGTTCGCGGTCCGGGTGGCCGGCGGACGTGTCGTGGCCCGCGCGGAGGGGCGCGGCGCGGGGCACGCGGCGGCCGGCCACGGCGCCACGCGGGACCGTGGCCGGCGGCAGGGGCCGGCGCCCGGCTGAGGGCCGGTCAGTGGGGGACGGGGAAGTTGCCGCGGAAGGTGCCCCGTGGGTCGTGGCGGCGCTTGACCTCGCGCAGCCGGTCGAGCGTCGCCGGGGCGAAGGCGTCGGCGAGCGTCTCGCCGGCGCCGAGGAAGGTGACGGGCTTGCGGCCGGTCACCGGGAGCGCCTCGGCCAGGGCATGCTGCCTGGCGGTGACCGCCTCGGCCGTGGCGGGATCGGTGGGGATGCCGAACAGGTAGAGCGCGTAGGGCTCGGTCAGCGGGCCGTGCGGGCTGTCGGACGGGCGGGTGAACGCGCCGCCGAGGTGCCGGAGCTGGACGCTGAGCAGGGGCGCGATCGGCTCGGCGAGCAGCGCCTTGGCCGCGGCGTCGTCCAGCTCGGTGAGGAGTTCGGCGCGCGAGACGCCGGGGCCGGGGTCCGTGGGCTCGGCGGTGATGGAGCCGAGTTCGGCGACCGACATGACCTGCCGGGAGTCGGCCAGGGGGCGGGGGAGGCGGTCGAGCGGGGCCAGCAGCGCGGTGGCCTCCTCCGCCGCGCCGAGGTGGGTGACGTCGACGGCGATCATCGGCTCGCCGCCCGGGAAGTGCAGGAGGTCGAGCCAGAGGGTCAGCTCCTCGGGGGCGTCGGCGGTGATGTGCCGGAAGGCGTCGAGCACGGCCGGGGCGTGCTCGGCGGTCCACAGCACCCGGCCGCCGAACAGCCGCGGCGCGGGGTGCAGGGCCAGTTCGAGGGCGGTGACGACGGCGAAGTCGCCGCCCCCGCCGCGCAGCGCCCAGAACAGGTCGGGGTCGGTGCCGGCGGTGACGTGCCGGGGTCGGCCCTGGGCGTCGACGATGTCGAAGGCGGTGACGCCGTCGGAGACCCAACCGTGTCGGCGGCCGAACCAGCTCAGCCCGCCGCCCAGCGCGACGCCGGTGACGCTGACGACGGGTGAGCTGCCGGGCAGGCCCGTCAGGCCGTGCGCCGCGGCGGCGGCCTGCAGGCGGCCGGACGGCACCCCGGCGCCGACCCGGGCGCGGGCCGCCAACGGGTCGATCTGCACGGAGTCGAGTCGTCCGGTGCGCAGCAGGATCGTGCCCTCCGTGCGGCCGGTGGCACCGTGCCCGTTCGGCTGGGTGGCGACCGCGCGGCCGGCGGCGCGCGCGAACCGGACCAGGGCCGCGACGTCGTCGGCGTCGGCGGCCTCGACCACGGCGGCCACGGGCTGTTCGACCGCCAGGTTCCAGGGGCGGCGGGCGGCGTCGAAGCCGGGGTCGCCGGGCAGCAGGACCCGGCCGCGGACGGCGGAGCGGAGGGTGGTCAGGGCGTTCACGGGGACTCCTTCGGTGACGAGAGGTTCAGTGACTGGAGGTTCAGTGACCGCGGCGGGCCAGGACGGCCACCGGCGGCGTGAGGGCGGCGAGTGCGGCGCCGATCCACAGGACGCTCGTGGTGGCGACCGACTCGACGGCGAGACCGCCGAGGAACGCGCCGAGCGCGATGGACAGGTTGAAGGTGGAGACGAACAGCGAGGACGCGGCCTCGCCGGCGTCCGGGGCGGCGCCGAGGATCCAGGTCTGGAAGGTGACCGGCACCGCGCCGTAGCCCAGGCCCCACAGGACGAGGGCGACGCCCGCGGCGGTCCCGGAACCGCCGACCAGCGCCAGCAGCACCATGGCCAGCGTGAGGAGCACGGCGACGCCCGCCACGGTCCGCCGCGGCCGCTTCGCGACGAGCGCGCCGGCGACGAAGTTGCCGCAGAGCCCCGCGACGCCGAAGACCAGCAGGAGCACCCCGATCACCCGGTCGTCGACCCCGTCGGCCTGGAGGATCGGCCGGACGAACGTGTAGGCCAGGAAGTGCCCGGTGATGACGAGGAAGGTGATGGCGAGCCCGGCCCGCACGCCCGCGTTGCCCCGGAGGACCCGCGGCAGGTCGGCGAGCGTGAGGGTCCGCACCGGCGGCACCCTCGGCATCAGCAGCACCATGAGGGTCAGGGAGACCAGCCCGAGCACGCCCACCGCGGCGAACGCGGTGCGCCAGCCGCCCAGGTCGCCGAGGAACGTCCCCGCCGGAACCCCGAGGACGGACGCGGTCTCGACGCCGCCGAAGACCACGGCGGTGGCCCGCGGCACCTGCCGCTCCGGCACCAGGCGCAGCGCTATGCCGCCGGCGACGGACCAGAAGCCGCCGACGCTGATCCCGATCAGCAAGCGGGCGGCCAGCACCACCGGGAAGCTGGTCGCGAGGGCGGAGGCCAGGTTCGCGGCCCCCATCAGGCCGATCAGGACCGCCAGCACCAGGCGGCGGTCGACGTGCCCGGTGGCCACGGTCACCAGGGGCGCCGTGCCGGCGGCCACCAGGCCCGGCACGGTCACCATCAGGCCGGCGGTGCCCTCGGACACGTCGAGCGCGGAGCCGACCGGCGTGAGCAGCCCCACGGGCAGCAGCTCCGAGGTCATCAGGGAGAAGATGCCGAGCGTCACCGCGAGGACGGCGAGCCAACCCCGCGCGGTCGCGCGGTCGCCGGCGGCGGCCGGCCGGGTGTCGACGATGGTCATGCCACGACGCTATGGGCGAAAACGGCCCACGATAGGGTGCATTCCCGTGGCAGATCCATGGGCCAATTCCCCGACGGAGGAGACCCCGGGCACCGACCTCCACCTGGAGCTCAGCGGCCGGGGCGGCCTGCGCGCCCAGCTCATGGCCGCCCTCCGGGAGGCCATCCGCTCCGGCCGGCTCGCCCCCGGCACCCGCCTGCCGCCCTACCGCGGCCTCGCCCACGACCTGGGCATCGCCCGCAACACCGTCGCCGGCGCCTACGCCGAACTCGTCGCGGAGGGCTGGCTCACCGCCCGCCAGGGCTCCGGCACCCGGGTCGCCCGGCGCACCGCGCCGCTCCCCGCCGACCACGCCGCACGACCCCGGCACCAGGACCGCCGGCGCGTCGTCCACGACCTGATGCCGAGCACGCCCGACGCGGCGACCTTCCCGCGCGCCGCCTGGCTCACCTCGGCCCGCCGGGCCCTGGCCGCGGCCCCCAACTCGGCCTTCGGCGTGGGCGATCCCCGGGGCAGGACCGAACTGCGCGGTGCCCTGGCGGAGTACCTGGCCCGCGCCAGGGGCGTGCGCGCCGAGCCCGACCGGATCGTGATCTGCTCCGGCTTCGCCCACGCCCTGCGGCTGCTCGGCCGGGTGCTGGACGGCCCGGTCGCGGTCGAGTCCTACGGACTCGACTTCCACCGGAGCCTGCTCGGGGAGGCCGGCCTGCGCACCGTCCCGCTGCCGGTCGACACGCACGGCGCCCGCGTCGACGAACTGCCGGCCGGCGGCGCGCGGTCCGTGCTGCTCACCCCCGCCCACCAGTTCCCCACCGGCGGGCCGCTCCACCCCGAACGCCGCGCCGCGGTCGTCGACTGGGCCCGCGCCCACGGCGGGCTGCTCGTGGAGGACGACTACGACGGCGAGTTCCGCTACGACCGACAGCCGGTCGGCGCCGTGCAGGGGCTCGACCCGGACCGCGTCGTCTACGTCGGCTCCACCAGCAAGAGCCTGTCACCCGCGCTGCGGCTCGGCTGGCTGGTGCTGCCCGGCCGGCTCGTCGACGAGGTCCTCGCCGTCAAGGGCCCACGGGAGCTGTGGTCGGGCGTCGTCGACCAGCTCACCCTCGCCGACTTCGTCGCCCGCGGCGCCTACGACCGGCACCTGCGCCGCATGCGGCAGCACTACCGGCGCCGCCGCGACCAACTGGTCGGCACCCTCGCCGACCGCGCCCCGCACATCAGGGTCAGCGGCATCGCGGCCGGACTGCACGCCGTGCTCGAACTGCCGGCCGGGACCGAGGACACCGCCCTGCGCGCGGCCCGCCGGCAGGGCCTCGCCATCGAGGGTCTGCGCGCCTTCCGCCACCCCGCCAGCCCGATGCCGCCCCGCGACGGCCTCGTCATCGGCTACGCCACCCCTCCCGACCACGCCTACGGCGCGGCCCTCGACGCGCTCTGCCACGCCCTCCCGGGCCCACCGGCCGGTGCCGGCGGGCCCGATCCGGTCGGTTAGCCGTCCCTGCCGGGGCAGCTGATGTTCGGGTTGATGTGCTCGAACACGCCGTTGGGGTTCTCCTCCCAGACCCACGCGTGCAGCGTGTAGTAGGGGAGGGTGGCCGGCGGGGTGAACTCCTCGCCGAAGAGGCTGGCCTCGCGCTTGGAGACGTAGCCCACGGCGGCCAGCTTCAGGCTGCCGTCCTCCTGCGGCACGTACACCATCGAGTTGGGCTCGGTGATCGCCAACTCCTCCTGGCTCTCGGCCACCTCCCGGACGAAGTGGTAGCCGAGGCCCGTGATGCAGGACTCGCCGAGCGTGTAGCCGTCGGCCTCCGCCAGCCGCACGTTCTGGTAGCGGGCCGTGGCCCTTCTGACCCGCTCCAGCTGCGCGTCGAGGTCGGCGGCCTCCTCGGTGCCGGTGTCGTCGCCGTCCCCGGCCTCGTCGTGGTGGGTGCCGGTGGGGGTCTCCTCGGCCAGCGCGAGGCTCGCCGGGGTGAGGGCGAGCGCGGTGGCCAGGCCGAGGGCTCCGACGGCCCTGAGTGAGCTTCCGTTCATCTCCAACTCCTTCTCGTCTCACGGGGGGTATGGGGTGAATGTCCGTGAGACGAGTCTTGGTGGGTTTTCCACCGGTCGCCATCGAGGACGGGCCGAACGTGTGGCGGGGCCGCCGCGAGGCCGTGGCGTGCCTCAGCGGCGCAGCCGGGCCGGGGTCCACCAGGTCAGCGAGCGCAGGCACCACTCCAGCGGCCCGTGGCGGAAGCGGGCCAGCCACCAGTGGCTGACCGCGGCCTGGGCGGCCAGCACGGCGACGGCCAGGGCCATGGCGGTGCCCCAGCGGGCGGAGTCCCACAGGCCGAGCGGTCCCGCGGCGAGGACCACGGCGACGGTGGCGGAGAGGTAGTTGGTCAGCGCCATCCGGCCCAGCGGTTCGAGCACCGCGGACAGCCGGCGACCGAGGCCGGTGCGCAGGACGAGCAGCAGCGCCGTGCCGTACGCCAGGGCGCCGAGCATTCCGGCGGCCGCCGCGATCCGGGTGGCGTAGGGGCCGGCCGGCGGGTACGTGTGCTGCCACCAGCCGGCGGCCAGCGCGGCCGGGGCCGCGAGGGCCAGCAGGACCGCGAGCCGACCGGTGTGACGGTCGAGGGCTTCGGCGACGCCGAGGCGGGCCGCGGCGAGGCCGAGCAGGAACAGCGGCGGGATGCTCGCCGTCCCGCCCGAGACCAGGGTGACCGAGGCGACCAGGCCGAGCAGCCCCACCGGCAGCACCACCCGGGTCGGCAGCCACGAGGCGGGCAGCAGGATCAGCAGCCCCACGACCGCGTACGGCAGCAGCGCCTCGCCGGGGTGGGCGAGTTGGTGGACGAGGCCGAGCAGACCGAGGGCGAGGAGGCGGCGCAGGAGCGCGGTCCTGGGACGCTCCGTCCGTCGTTCGGCGCCGGACAGGAGGAGCGCGAAGCCCACCCCGAACAGGAAGCAGAAGATCGGGAAGAACCGCTGGTGGACGAGGAGATCGAGGAAGGTGGCGACGGGGTACGCGTCGAAGTCCTCGTCCACCCGCCGCATCCGGGTGATCTGGAAGGGGATGTTGACCAGCAGGATGCCGCAGAGCGCGAAGCCGCGCAGTGCGTCGAGCGCGCCGACGCGGGGCGCTGGTGGGGGCGGCGCGGGGGCCGGGACGGTCGGGGCCTCGGCCGTCGGGAGCGGGGTCGTCGCTGTCGTGGTGCGCATGGCGACCACGGTGCCGCCGGGCGGTCGCGGGCCGCTTCGGCCGGGTGGCCGGAGCGCATCGGTCAATCGGCCGAGACGGCCCCCACGGCCCACGCCCAGGCGGCGATCTCCACCCGGTTGCGGACCCCCAGCTTCGCCTGGGTGTTGGCCAGGTGCGTCTTGACGGTGCCGAGCGACAGGTACAGCTCGGCGCAGATCTCCTGGTTGGTGCGGCCGACGGCGACCAGCCGTGCCACGTCCAGCTCGCGCTCCGTCAGCACCGACCTGGCCGGGCGCCGCCCGCCGCCGGACGGCTCACGTGTCTCCTCGAGCTGGCGCAGCAACCGCACCGTGACCGCGGGGGAGATCAGCGCGTCGCCGCGTCGCGCGGCCCGCACCGCCTCGATCAGCAGGCCGGGGCTGGCGTCCTTCAGCAGGAAGCCGCAGGCGCCGTGACGCAGCGCCCGGTGCACGTAGTCGTCCTGGTCGAAGGTGGTCACCACGACCACCCGCAGCGGCTCGACCGCCTCGGGCCCGGCCAGCAGCCGGGTGACCTCCAGGCCGTCGAGTTCGGGCATCCTGACGTCGACCAGGCACACGTCGGGACGCAGCCGCCTGGCCAGCGCCACGCACTCGGCCCCGTCGGCCGCCTCGCCCACCACGGTGAGGTCCGGCTGGGCGTCCAGGATCAGCCGGAAGCCGGTGCGCACCAGTTCCTGGTCGTCCGCGACGAGCACGCGTATGTCGTTGCTCACCCGGCCGATCCTGCCATGGCCAGCACGGGGAACCCGCCGACCACCCGCCAGCCGCCGTCCGGGGTGCCGCCCACCTCCAGGGTGCCGTCCACCGCGGCCACCCGCTCCCGCAGCCCCACCATCCCGAAGCCGCCCCGGCCACCGACGGGGGCGCCGGGCCGCGCGGCCGGCCGCGGGTTGCGCACCTCGACCCGCAGTCGACCGTCCGTGAGGCCGAGCCGTACGGCCACGGGCGCTCCGGGCGCGTGCCGGCGCGCGTTGGTCAGCGACTCCTGCACCAGCCGGTGCACGGAGGTCTCCACCTCGGGCGCGAGGCGCGCGGCGCGGGCCCGTGCCGCCACCGCCAGCGTCGCGTTCCGCTCCTCACCGTCGCAGAAGTCCGAGACGAGGGCCGCGAGTTCGCCGATGAGCTCGCCCGGCTGCCAGGCCCGTCCCTCGGCCTGCCGCAGCACCCGGACCAGCCGGCGCATCGAGTCAAGCGTCTCCATGCCGGCCCGCTGGATGTTCTCCAGGATCGGTTCGAGCTGCTCGGGCGAGGTCTCGCGGACGGCCCGTGCCGCGTTCACCTGTACGACGATGCCGGTGACGTGGTGGGCGACGAAGTCGTGCAGGTCACGGGCGAGGGCCAGCCGCTCGCCCTCCCGCACGGCGGCCACGGCGCGGGCCCGACGGCCGTCCAGGATCCGCAGGTAGGAGCCGAGCGCGACCGCCGCGCCGACCGCGAAGGTGAGGGCGAAGGCGAACGACAGCGAGGACGGGCTGAACATCCGCGCCGGCCCGGCGATCACGGCGGCGCCGAGCACCACGGCGGGCAGCGGGTTCGCGGCCCGCCGACAGGTCCTGGCGAGCAGGACCAGCAGGCAGACGGTTTCGAGCATGCCCCAGCTGCCGCCGACGTCCGGCCCGAACAGCAGCAGGCCGGTCGTCAGGACGAGCGAGCCGCCCGCCGCCGCCCAGGCTCGCCGCGCCACGGACAGCCAGTGGTCGGGCAGGAAGAGGAGCGCCGCGGCCGCGGGGCCCGAGAGCAGCGGCGGGATCCAGTCGAGGCCGGCCGAGCGCAGCCCCTGGCTGGACTCCAGGTCGAGCAGCCAGACCAGGGCGAGCAGCGCGTAGAGCGCGGCGGTCAGCAGCCGCCGCAGGCTCGGCGGCAGCGGGTTGTACTCGGGCGCGAGGTCCGCGCCCCGCTGGTCGTGCGCGTTCTCCACCCGGCGAGGCTATGCCACGGGTCCCGCCGCGCGGGTCGGCCGAACGGCCGATCGGACGCGCCGCTCGGCCGAGGCCCCGGCGGTCAGTCGTGTGGGGGGAGGGAGCGGAGCTGGTGGTCCGCGACGTTCAGTGCCTCGTCGACCAGGCGGCGCAGGTGCCCGTCGCGCAGGGAGTAGACGACCCGGCGGCCGTCCTTGTGGGTGGCGACCAGGCCGGCCAGGCGGAGCTTCGCCAGGTGCTGGCTGACGGCGGGCCTGGCCGCACCGATGTGTTCGGTGAGGGTGGTCACGTCCGCCTCGCCCCGGCCGAGCCGCTCCAGCAGCGCCAGCCGGGTGCGGTCGGCGAGCAGTGCCAGGACGGCGGTGGCGGCCTCCAGGCGGGCGACGTCCTCGGGCTGCCGCGGGTGCGGCGCGTCCGCGGTCTCGCTGTCCGTGCTGCTCACCCGCCCATCCTAGAACCGCGTCGCGCGCCGCCGGGGCCGCGCCGACGCGCCGTGCTTCGGCGTAATGCGCCGCCCGGGCGGGCGCTTCGGGCGACCTTGCAGCCATGGGTGCCTTGGACGAGGAGAGCGTGGACCGGTCGGAGAGCTTCGGCGAGCGGCTGCTCGGCCGGCTGCTCGACCGGGCCCGGTTGATGCCGCCGCAGCTGGTGGCTCCGCTGGTCGCGGAGGAGGTGGCCACGATCGGCGGCCGGGACGTCTCCATCCTGCTCCAGGACTACGCCCAGGAGCTGCTGGTCCCGCTGCCGGGCAGGAACCTGCGGGTGCCCCAGCCGGAGCCGGTGGACGGCTCGGCGGCCGGCCGGGCCTTCCTGCGCGCGGAGGTCATCGAGGTGGCGCAGGCGGACGGCGTCCGGATGTACCTGCCGCTGCTGGACGGCAGCGACGAGGTGGGGGTCATGGTCCTCACGCTGGACACCGTCGCCGACGACCACCGGCGTCTGCTGCGCAGGCTCGCCGGCCTGGTCGCCGACATGCTGGTCACCAAGGGCGCCTATACGGACCAGTTCTTCCTGGCCAGGCGCCGGGAGCCGATGAGCGTGTCGGCCGAGATCCAGTGGGGGCTGCTGCCGCCGTTGACCATGTCCGTGCGGCAGGTCGAGGTGGCCGGCATCCTGGAGCCCGCCTACCGCGCCGCCGGGGACAGCTTCGACTACGCCCTCAACGACAACATCCTGCACATAGCGGTGATCGACGCGATGGGCCACGACCTGGACGCCGCCGCCATGGCGACCATCGCGATCGGCGCCTACCGCCACGCGCGCCGGGTGTTCATCAGCCTGGCCGAGAAGTACGCGTTCATGGACGACGCCATCTCGCGGCAGTTCGGGCCGGACCACTTCGTCACGGCGCAGCTGATGCACCTGAACCTCGCCACCGGCGCGATGGAGCTGGTCAACGCCGGCCACCCGGCGCCGCTGCTGATCCGCGACGGCCGGGTCGTGGCGCAGCTGGAGAGCGCGACGACGCTGCCGGTCGGCTTCGGCGGCGAGATCCCGAAGGTCAGGGAGCACCTGCTGGAACCCGGTGACCGGGTGCTGTGCTACACCGACGGCATCATCGAGGAACGCCTCTGCGACGGCCAGCCGTTCGGCGAGGAGCGGCTCATGCGCTGCGTCGACCGCCTCGGTGTGGAGCCGATGGAGGGGGCGCGGGCGTACCTGCGTCGGCTCTCCCACGTGTTGCGGAGCGAGCGGGGCGGGCACACCAGCGACGACGCCACCCTCTTCATGGTCCAGTGGCGCGGCGGCGGCCCCGACCGGCTCGCGGCTCTCGACTGACCTGTGTCCGGCGGCGGGTTGTGGTCTCCTACGCTCAACCGTGCCGTCAGCTCGCCGTGAGGCGGTAGGTCATGCTGTCCGTCAGCACGCAGAAGCCGGGCGACATGACGATGACGCGCAGGGTGCCGGTGCGGCGGTCGTAGTCGACGCCCTGTGCCTCGAAGGCGCCGGAGCAACCGCTGCGGAGCGGGAGTTGGCGCAGCGCCGTGACGTGGCCCGACACGTCGGCCGCGTCGCTCGGCGGCCCGGAGAGGTCGATCCGGAGCAGCGGCTTGGTGACGCCGAACAGGCTGCCCTCCGGGTCGTCGGAGGAGCACAGCAGCGTGGTCGGCCCCGAGAAGTCGCAGCCCTGGACGTCGCGCACGGCGTGGTCGAGGCGGACGGTGGAGACCAGCGGGAGGTCGGCCGACGGCGAGGTGCCCGGGTTGACGCCCGGGGTCGGCAAGACCAGCAGCCGGCTCATGGTGCCGTACTCGCCGGACAGCATCCACCGGCCGTCGGGCGAGACGGCGACCCACGAGTTGTTCAGGGCCTCGCCGGGGGCGAGCCGGTGGACGTACTCGGACCAGCCGCCGTCGGGCGCCTGGACCCGGAACATCTTGGTGTCGCCCGAGTCCCGTTGGTAGGGCTCGATGTAGTGGCCGTCGTAGGACGCGTCGGGGTCGCCGACGTGGTTCCAGCCGCGGGCGCGGACGTCGACGGGGATGGTGCCGATGCCGGTGTAGCGGTTGGCGCTGCCGGCCGGCACCTCGACGGAGGTCAGTCCCTGGCTCTCGGTCAGTGGATCGGCGCGGTCCGAGCCGACCTCGGTCCAGGTGTCCGCGGCCGTGGCCGGCGGGGCGGTGGCCACGGCGGCGGCGGTGACGAGGGCGAGCAGGCCGGTCAGGGCGGCGTGCCGGCGGTGCCTGGGGCGCGGGGACATGGGGTCCGCTCCTCGGTGGGGTGGGGGACGCGTCGGGGCGGACAGTACGACGCCCAGGTGGCCATGTACAGACCAAGGGGGCCGGCGGGCGTCAGGTGCCGGAGCTCGCGTAGTGCCGGAGTTGGCCGCGCCACAGCAGGTAGGCGGCGGCGTAGAGGACCGGGCCCGCGAGCGGGGCGGCGTAGGCGAGCCACGGGGCGACGTGCAGTCCCTCGGTGCGGTCGAGCAGGACGCCGGCCGGCAGGTAGGCGACGAAGGCGACGGGCACCAGGTAGGTCAGGGCGAGCCGCGCGGTGTCGGGGAAGGCCTTCAGCGGGTAGCCGCCGAAGGTGTTCATGATGTCGTCGACCAGGCCGCGCAGCGCCAGGTTGGACAGCATGCGGAAGGAGAAGGAGGCCAGGGCGAGTTGGCAGGCGCCCTCGACCAGGGCCCCGCCGACCAGCGCCAGGCTCAGGTGGAGCAGGGCGGTGGGCGTGGGCTCGAAGCCCACCTGGCGGGCGGCGACGGTCAGCACGACCAGGCCGGTGGCCAGGTCGCCGAGGGTGGGCAGGTGGACCTGGCGGCACAGCAGCTGCGTGAGCGCCCCGGCCGGGCGCACCAGGTAGCGGTCGAACTCGCCGGTGCGGATGGTCAGGTCGAGGCTGTGGAGCTGGCTGGTGGGGACCATCAGCAGGCCGTGCGCGGTGACCCGCATCCCGTAGAGGAACGCGATCTCGGCCAGCGACCAGCCGCCGAGCTCCCCGAAGCGGCTGGTGACGGCCCACAGGAAGGCCAGGCCGACGCCCTGGTAGGCGACGCCGCCGGCGAGCGTGAGCAGGAGGTTGCCCCGGTACTGGAGTTGGGAGCGGTACGCGGCTCCGGCCAGGATCAGGTAGGCGCGGTGGCGGGGGACGGGGTTGGCCGCTGGCATGCCGGGTCAGCCTCCCTGGACGACGACGCGGTGCAGCGCGCGGGACCAGACCAGGCGCATGAGCAGCCACAGGGCCACGGTCCA
Organism: Streptomyces millisiae; assembly: GCF_031845425.1. NCBI lineage: Bacteria > Bacillati > Actinomycetota > Actinomycetes > Kitasatosporales > Streptomycetaceae > Streptomyces > Streptomyces millisiae. The sequence goes on along the minus strand of NZ_JAVREM010000019.1, from coordinate 22,487 downwards.
GCCGCAGGAGACGGCCAGCGCGGCCAGCACGGGACCGGCGCCCTCGACCTGGCCGAGGTAGAGCGCCACGGGCGTGTAGGTGGTGGTCTGGAACGGCAGGAGCCGGGTCAGCTCGGCCAGCCAGGAGGGCATGAACCACAGCGGGACCAGGGCCCCGGCGAGGAACTGGCCCACCACGCGGAAGATGATGAAGACACCGACGACCTCCAGAGTCCAGAAGCAGACCATGCTGACGACGACCGCCAGCAGCAGCGCGTTCAGCACCGCCGGGACCATGCTCAGCAGGTAGGCGAGGGCGGCACCGGCGGAGGCCGGCGCCCGGGCGCCGCCGGCGAGGACGGCGAACGGCAGCGCGAGCAGGGCGAACGGTGCCCCGGCGAGCACGGCGCCGGCCTGTGCGGACAGCATCTGGGTGGGGAAGGCGACCGGACGCGCCAGGTCGATGGCGACGCTGCCCTCGCGTACCCGCTGGGGGATCGGCGTCGGGTCCATGCCCGCCGGGTTGAGCAGCCAGTTCTGCACCGAGGCGTAGGTGACGTAGGCGAGTTGGGTCGCCAGGGCGACCTGCTGGCCGCCGTGCGCCGCCGCGCTGCCGGAGTCGGGGTAGACCGCGCGCCACACCAGCGCCAGCAGGTAGACCTGGAGCAGCAGCCCGAGCACCCGGAAGAGGAAGTCGCCCCGGTAGGCGAGCCGCGCGCGGAGGTGGAGACGGGCGATCCCCAGGTGGGCGCCGAGCCGCTGACGAGGCGTCACGCCGGCGCCTCGCGGGCCGCGTAGATGCCGTGCACGACGCCCTCGAGACCCGGCTCGATCAGGGACAGGTCGGTGACCGCGTGCCGGGCCAGGACCGCCGCGACGACCTCCGCCACCTGGACGCGGGCCGGGTCGAAGCGCAGTGTGACCGCCCTTGCCTCCGCTCCCCTGTCGGGGTCCGGGTCGCGCTCGACGCCCGGCACGTCGAGACCGCGCCAGTCGCCGCCGTCGGCCAGCTGGACGACGAGCCGGCGGTGCGGGGCGTAGCGCTCCTTGAGCCGGGCGACGTCGCCGTCGTACAGGACGCGCCCCTCGTCGATGAGCACGATGCGGCGGCACAGGCGTTCCACGTCGTCCAGATCGTGCGTGGTCAGCACGATCGTCGTGCCGTCCTGGCGGTTGCGGGTGGCGATGAACTCGCGGATCCGCTCCCTGGCCACCACGTCGAGGCCGATGGTGGGCTCGTCGAGGAAGAGGATGCGCGGCTCGGGCAGCATGGCCGCGGCCAGGTCGCCGCGCATCCGCTGGCCGAGCGAGAGCTGCCGCACGGGCGTGTCCAGGAACGGGCCGAGCCCCAGCAGCTCGGTGAGGTGGGCCGAGTTGGCCCGGTGCCTGGCCCGTTCGACGCCGTAGAGCCGGCCGACGAGCTCCAGCGAGTCCCGCAGCGGCAGGTCCCACCACAGCTGGGTGCGCTGGCCGAACACGACGCCGATGTTCCTGGCGTGCCGCTCCCGCTCCCGCCACGGCACCAGGCCCGCGACCCGCACCCGGCCGGACGTGGGGCGCAGGATGCCGGTCAGCGTCTTGATCGTGGTGGACTTCCCGGCGCCGTTCGGCCCCAGGTAGCCGACGAGTTCGCCCGCACCGAGGGAGAACGAGACGCCGTCCACCGCCCGCCTGGTCACGTGCCGCCGGGTCAGCAGGGTCCGCAGCCCGCCGAGGGGGCCCTCGATCCGCAGCGGCCCGCGGTACTCCTTGACCAGCTCCTCGACCTCGATGACCGGAGCGATCGCCACCGGACTGCCTCCCTCTCCTCGGCCCCTCTGTGTAGCCGATCGGACAACCGCCGCGCGAACGGTTTACAGCCTCCGAGTCGCTGTGCAATATCACACGTGACACCCGCTCAATCCGCACGGTCCCCGTCCTCACGTCGCGTCACGCAGAACAGAGGAGAGAACGTTGCAGGAACGACGAACGGCCGCGCCGGCGATACTGGCGATCACCGCCCTCCTCGTCACCGGCCTCGCCGCGGCGCCCGCCACCTCGGCCGCCGAACCGAACGCCGCGCGGTGCCGGCTGCCGGCCGCGACCGACGACCTGGGCTCCGGCTTCCCCGTCGACGAGCAGGCCCTGCCCGCCGTCGGGACGCTCAGGGCGGCGATGGTCTTCGTGGACTTCGAGGACCACCCCGCCCCCCGCGGCTCGCTACTCAAGGCGGAGGCGAACCTGCGCTCCGGGGTCGAGTACCTGGAGGACCTCTCGGGCGGCGAGCTCGACATCGAGGTCACCGGCTCGGACGGCTGGGTGCGGATGCCCGAGCCGTCGACGTCCTACCCCTTCGACCGGGGCCTGAGCTACGAGGACCACGTCCGGTACCTCGGGGACGCGGTGCGGGCCGCCGACGACGGGTTCGACTTCTCGAACACCGACGTGGTCTGGGTGGTCGCCACCGAGGAGGCGGAGAACATCAGCTTCTCGCCCACCACCAACCACCTCGACGTGACGGCCGACGGCAACCACCTCACGCACGCCGTCACCTTCGGGTACGACCAGTGGCGTTGGGGCGGCCTGGTGCTTGCCCACGAGACCGGGCACACCCTCGGTCTCCCCGACCTCTACCTGTTCGAGGCGCCGCCCGACGACCCCACCAACTGGCATGCCGCCGTGGGTGGTTGGGACCTGATGGGGCTGATCTCAGGACAGGCGCCCGAGTACTTCGCCTGGCAGCGCTGGCAACTCGGCTGGCTGGCGGACCGGCAGGTGGTCTGCGCGCCGGCGCGCGGCTCGACGACCGCGACGCTCGTGCCGGTGGCGGAGTCCACCACCACCGCCCGCCCCTCCGCCGACGCGACGCTGGTCCTGCCGCTCTCCGCGACCAGGGCCGTGGTGGTCGAGAACCGCCAGGCCATCGGGTACGACCGGGAGATCCTCACCCCGGGCGCCCTCGTCTACACCGTCGACACGAGCGTGCGCACCGGACGGGGACCGATCCGGGTGGTGGACGCCACGCCCGGCTCGCCCGACGGCCTCGACGACGCCGCGTTCCGGCCCGGCACGTCCTGGACCGAGCCGTCCACCGGCGCGGTCCTCTCGTTCGAGCGGGCGCGCGGCGACGACCTCCGGGTCACGGTCGACCCGTCCTGAACCCGAAGCACACCAGCCGAAAGGTGGGACCCCCATGACCAGACCGCCGTCACGCCGCACGGTGCTCGGCCTCGCCGCGGCCGGCGCCGCCGCGCTGCCGCAGCTCACCCCCTGGACCGCCACCGCCACCGCCACCACCGCCGCCCCCGCCGCCGCCAACGCCAGCGTCAGCGCCAGTCCCCTCCCGATCCCGGACAGTTGGCGCGTCCACCCGTTCCGGCTCGACCAGGTGTCGCTGGACGAAGGCGTCTTCCGGGCCAAGCGCGACCTGATGCTCGACTACGCCCGCGCCTACCCCGCCGACCGGATCCTCGCCGTCTTCCGCGCCAACGCCGGACTCGACACCAAGGGCGCCACCCCGCCCGGCGGTTGGGAGACCGCCGACGGCAACCTCAGGGGCCACTACGCGGGCCACTTCCTCACCCTCGTCGCCCAGGCGTACGCCGACACCCGCGAGCCGGCGCTCCACGAGAAGCTCCGCTACCTCGTCTCCGCGCTCGGCGAGTGTCAGGCCGCGCTCGCCGCCTCCGACGACCCCCCGAGCCACCCCGGCTACCTCGCGGCCTACCCGGAGACCCAGTTCGTCCTGCTGGAGAGCTACACCACCTACCCCACCATCTGGGCGCCCTACTACACCTGCCACAAGATCATGCGCGGGCTGCTCGACGCGCACGTCCTCGGCGGCGACGAGGAGGCGCTGGCGATCGTCTCCGGCATGGCCGACTGGGCGCACAGCAGGCTGAGCCGGCTGCCGCGCGAGCAGCTGGAGCGGATGTGGGGCATCTACATAGCCGGCGAGTACGGCGGGATGAACGAGGTGCTGACCGACCTGTACACGCTCACCGGCCGGCCGGAACACCTCGCCACCGCCCGGCTCTTCGACAACACCGCGCTGCTCACGGCCTGCGTCGAGAACCGCGACACCCTCGACGGCAAGCACGCCAACCAGCACATCCCCCAGTTCTCCGGCTACGTCCGGCTGTACGACGAGACCGGCGACGCCGACTACCTGACGGCCGCGCGGAACTTCTGGGGCATGGTCGTCGGCCCCCGCACCTACGCGCTCGGCGGCACCGGACAGGGCGAGATGTTCCGCGCCAGGAACGCCGTCGCCGCCACCCTCGACGCCGACAACGCCGAGACGTGCGCCGCGTACAACATGCTGAAGCTCAGCCGGTACCTGTTCCTCCACGACGCGGACCCGGCGTACCTGGACTACTACGAGCGGGCGCTGACCAACCAGATCCTCGCCTCCCGCCTGGACCGTCCCTCCACCCGCGACCCGCAGGTGACCTACTTCGTCGGCATGGGCCCCGGCGTCCGCCGCGGCTTCGGCAACACCGGCACCTGCTGCGGCGGCACCGGCATGGAGAACCACACCAAGTACCAGGAGACGGTCTTCCTGCGCTCGGCCGACGGGGAGGCGCTGTACGTCAACCTGTACGTGGCCGCCACCCTGGACTGGGCCGAGAAGGGGCTCCTCCTCGCGATGGAGAGCGACTTCCCCCACGAGGGCGACCGCGTGCTGACGGTGCGCGAGGGCGGCGGCCGGCTCGACCTGCGGCTGCGCGTCCCGCACTGGGCCACCCGTGGCTGCACCGTCACCGTCAACGGGGTGCGGCAGCGCCTCGACGCCCGGCCCGGGACGTATGTGAGCCTGCGCAGGACCTGGCGGCGCGGGGACGTGGTGCGTGTCCGGACGCCGTACCCGCTGCGCGTCGAGGCGACGCCCGACGACCCCACGGTGCAGGCGCTGTTCCACGGCCCGGTGCTGCTGGTGGCGCGGGACGCGGCGACCGAGCTGGTCGAGCACTCGCTCTACCCGCGGCTCGCCCTGGACGGCGACCTGGCGGCGGTGGTCCGGCCGGCCGGCGCGCCGGGGCACTTCACCCTGGACGGCCGCACCCTCGCCCCCTTCCACATCGGCGACGAGGCCCCGTACCACGCCTACTTCCGCCGCTCCGAGCCGGTCATCGCCTTCCGCGCCGCCGACTCCGGGGTGCCGAACCGCGCCGCCCCGGACGGGACGACGTACCTGGACCGGCTCTGGTCCCGGGCCCCGTTCCGCGACCGGCCGGCGTTCCTGCGGGCGGCGCGCGCGGTCGCGGACGAGTGGCGGGCGGCGGGCCGCCTCGACACCGCCGAACGGGCCGCCGTGCTGGCGGCGGCCGAACGCGCCGACCTGGCGGCGTAGCCGTCGCGCTAGTCGCCGAGCGAGGCGGTCAGGCGCGCGGCGAGGGCCGCGACCGCGGCGCGCAGTTCGGGTCCGCCCGCGACGCGGAAGTCGAGCGGCACGTTCGCCAGCCACTCCTGCGCGTACATCGTCGGGTTGCCGGTGCTGCCCACGAGCACGCAGCCGGTGCCCGACGGTTCGAGGCGCCCCATGGGCGGCCGGATCCAGGGCGCCACCCGCTCGGGCGGGTCGGCGAACACCACGCGGGTGGGGAACTCCCAGCCGGTGCCCAGGTGTTCCTCCAGGACCGCCACCGGGTCCAGGTCGGCGGGCGGCTCGAACGCGTGCGTGGTCCGCGTGACGGCGCGGACCCGGTCGACGCGGTAGGTGCGGACCGCGTCCGCGCGGTGGGAGTGGCACAGCAGGTACCAGCGCCCGTGGCGGACCACGACCGCCCAGGGGTCCACCTCCGCCGTCCACTCGTCGCCCGACTCGGCGCGGTAGCCGACCAGCACCCGGCGGCGGGCGGCGACGGCGGCGACGAGGGCGCTGGTGGTGGCGGGGTCCGGGCGGGCCGCGTGCCGGTCGGGCGTGGCCGAGGCGCCGGCGCGCAGCGCGGCCGCCTGCCGTCCGACGGTCTCGGGCAGGGCCTGGACGACCTTGTCCAGGGCGGCGCCGACCGGGTCGCCGCCGTCGACGGCGGCCGGCTGCCCGTCGAGCACGGCCATGACCAGACCCAGCGCCTCGGCCTGTGTGAAGACGATCGGGGGCAGCCTGGTGCCGCGCCCGAGCCGGTACCCGCCGTGCGGTCCCCGGCTCGACTGGACCGGTATGCCGGCCTCCCGCAGGATCCCGACGTACCGCCGCGCGGCGCGCTCACTGACGCCCAGGCGCCGGGCGAGTTGGTCCGCGGTGGTACCGGGACGGGTCTGGAGCAGCTCCAGGACGCGCAGGGCCCGGGCGGTGGGGCTGGTCTCGATCGGCACGGGGGCAAACCTAGGCGGTTCCGTCGCATACCGGAAGTGGATCGTCCGGAATCGGTCCTAGGGTGACGTGCGCGATCGCGTTCGGCGGCCGGCCGACCGCGCGGGAGAACGGAGAAGGATCATGGACATCCTGCTGATCGGAGGACTGTGGCTGGACGGGTCCGCCTGGGACGAGGTCGCCGCCGAGTCGCGGGCGCTCGGGCACCGGCCCGTGCCGCTCACCCTCCCCGGGCAGGGGGACGGCGCCCCGTCCGCCACGCTGGACGACCAGCTGGCGGCGGTGCTGGCCGCGGTGGACGCCGCGGCCGAACGGCCCGTCGTGGTGGGGCACTCCGCCGCCTGCACGCTGGCCTGGCTGGCCGCCGACGCGCGCCCGGAGCGGATCGCCCGCGTGGTCCTGGTCGGCGGCTTCCCGGCCGCCGACGGGCGGCCCTACGCCGACTTCTTCGAGATCCGGGACGGCGCCATGCCCTTCCCCGGCTGGGCGCCCTTCGAGGGGCCCGACGCCGCCGACCTGGACGAGGCGGCCAGGCGGCGCTTCGCGTCCCGCGCGATCCCCGTCCCCGCGGGGGTGGCCACCGGGGTGGTGCGGCTGACGGACGAGCGCCGGTTCGGGGTGCCGGTGACGCTCGTCTGCCCCGAGTACACGCCCGCCCAGGCCAGGGGGTGGATCGACGCCGGCGAGATCCCGGAGCTGACCCGGGTCGAGCGCCTGGAGATGGTCGACCTCGACTCCGGCCACTGGCCCATGTTCAGCAGGCCGCGCGAGTTCGCCCGGCTGCTCGCGGAGGTGGCCGACGCGGCCTGACGGGCCGTCGGCCGCGCGAGGGGGAGCGCCGTCCGTCCGTGGGCGTCCGCCCAGGGCGGGCGGCATTGCCGTTGATACTCTTTGCCTTATCCTTACCTGAAGCCCCATCCCACATGCACCCATTCCCTGGCATCCGGCACCGGTCGCACGCGGTCTTGTCCGACGGGAAACCATCTACATAGCGTGGTTGATATGCCCCCTACTGTTAACGAGCGCATCGGCCACCGCATCAAGAGGGTCGAGCAGGAGCTGGTCTCGGCGAAGCACTCGGCGCTGCGGCCGTTCAAGGTCAGCGTGCCGCAGTACAACGTGCTGCTCGCGCTGGGCCAGGAGGCCGGGCTCTCCGGTGCGGCGCTCGCTCGCCGGTGCATGGTCACGCCGCAGACCATGTCCTCGGTCCTCGCCACGCTGGAGAGCCGGGGTCTGGTGGAGCGCAAGCCCCATCCCGTGCACCAGCACGTCCTGGAGAGCCGGCTCACCCGGGCCGGGCGCACGCTGCTCAACCGCGCCGACGCGGCGGTCACCGAAGTCGAACAGAAACTGACCAATGCCTTCACGGCGCCGGAGGCGGAGCTTTTCCTCACGCAATTGGACCGATGTCTGGAAGCACTCGGTGACGGGTCGGCCGGCTAGCCGCCCCCGTGTGACCAGGCGGGCTTCCGCCGCGCGGCGTGAACGGGCCCGTGAAGTGGTACGGACCTAAACCGTCGGGTATCGAGGCCATGACGGAATTCCAACGGCCTCACCCGGGGGAAACCGGACGGTAGATCTCCGTTTTGCAACATGGCGCTGGATGTTTCCTCGCGCGATTCGCCAGCCGCGCACAAGATGCACCTATCGGAAACCAAATCCAGCCACCCGAGGGGTATCTTCTCCATAGCTGTGAGGGGCCGTTGCTGCCGGTCCGCCCGTTCGTCAGTGGTGGAGGTCTTAAGAGAATGTCGTCCACGAAGCACCCACCCAGGGAATCCCAGGCGGAGATATCGACCACCCACCTACGGTTGATCCTTCGTGGGGCGCGGCGTATCCCCTCGCTCCACCGCAAGTACCTCGACAACCTCGACCCGCAGCAGCCGTTGTCCCTCGAAAACCTGCCGGTGCTGACGCCGCACGAGTTGTCGGTCGCGACCGGTGAACTGCTACGCGACCGGGGCCCGGACGACGGCTCGGTCATCTACGTGGGCGGCGGCACCCTGGCGAGACCCAGCATGAGCCTGTTGCCCCAGGGCATGTTCGTGGAGGAGATCCACGGTTCCTGGGGCGCCCTGAACCCCGGCGACGTGCTGGCCAACTTCTTCCCGGCCGGGCGGACGTTCCCCACCCACTGCTTCTACAACCGGCTCGCCACCCACGCCGGCGCCTCCGCGCTCTCCGTCGGCGACGTCCAGGAGGGCCAGTTCGACCGCTGGCTCGGCTTCTGCGCCGAGTACGGGGTGAACGTGATCGCCGCCCCGCCCGACATCCTCGGCCGGCTGTTGCGGCACGTCGCGGCCGGCCATCCGCTGCCGTGGCTGCGGAAGCTGCTGATCGGCGGCGCGTTCCACGACCCCACGCCGCAGCGGGAGATCGCCGAGCGGCTGCCGGACGTCGAGGTCTGGCAGCTCTACGGCTCGACCGAGGCCTGGATGGTCGGCCATCGCGGCCCCGGCTGCGCCGAGGGGGTCTTCCACCTGCTGCCGCACCAGTACGCCGAGATCGACGGTGGCCGGATCCTGGTCACCACGACCGGGGTGCACCGGGCGCCGCCGCTGATCCGTTATCTCATCGGCGACCGCGGGGAGTCGGCGGACTGCGGGTGCGGGCGTCCCGGGCGGGCGATCCGGGTGCTCGGCCGGATCGCCCCCGCCGTCGCCTACCAGGGCCGGCCGATCCGGGCCCGGGAGCTGGTGGATCTCGCCCTGGAGACCGGCGAGGTGACCGCCGCCCAGGTGGCGGTCGTCACCGCCGAGGGCGGCGACGAGACCACGGGGACCCTGGAGTTAAGAGTCGTCCTCGCGGACGGGGTGCCGGACGACCACTACACGCGCGAGTGGATCAGGTTCCAGGCGCTGAGCGGCCACCTGGCCCTGGACCCCAGGGCCGCCGAGCACGCCGAGGGGTTCCAGGTGGTCGCGGTGGACAGGTTGGCCGACGACGGCTCGGGCGAGCCGCCGGCGCTGGTGGTCGAAGAAGCAGGGTGACGCCGACACGTCGGCGTGCGTACGGGGGTACGCGGCTCACGGTCGTGCCGGTTCGGCGCGGTGAGCCGCCTCTCGCTGTCGCGGGAGGGCGGCCGGTGGACACCGGCCCGGTTCAGGCCGTCAACGGCCGGGCCGTGACGCGGCCGTGGGCCGCGGCCCCGGACAGCGTCTTCCGCGAGGCGTCCGGCTCCCCGAGCAGGACGGTCAGTTCGGTCCGCAGCCGGTCCACGTCTCCCGAGTGCCCGTGCGCCGCGATATGACCGTCGGGGCGGACCAGGTAGTACCCCTGCTTCCCGCAGCCGGTGACCCGACGCGCCGTGTGGGCCGGCAGTTCGACCAGGCCGAGCCGCTTCCGCTCCGACACCACCGCGTCGAGCCGCGCGTGCCAGGCGGCCGCGCCGGCCTCGGCGACCGCGACCAGGCTCCAGCCCATCGGGTCCGCGTCGGGCCCCGCGATGCCGAGCGACACCGCCAGCTCCCGGGGGAAGACGGCGCCGATCCGCACCCGTCCCGGGAGCCGGCCGAGCAGGCGGCAGGACGACTGGCGGCCGCCGGGGCGCTGGGTGTCGCGCACCGGCGGGTAGGCGATGCGGCGGCCGGCCATCACCGGCGCGTAGAAGCGGGACATCGCCCCGGTGCGGTCCCCGATCCGGAACGCGGCGTCGCGGACGACCACCTCGGAGCGCCGCTTCACCATCCAGGCCCGCGTCTGGATGTCGGTGTCCCTGACCACCTGCCGCGCCACGGCCGCGCGTTCCGGGCCGTAGCTGCGCAGCAGCTCGGCGGGCGCCTCGCCGTGGATGACCGCGGCCAGCTTCCAGGCCAGGTTGTGGGCGTCCTGCATGCCGGTGTTGAGGCCCTGACCGCCGGCCGGGCTGTGGATGTGCGCGGCGTCGCCGGCGATGAACACCCGGCCCAGCTGGAAGTCGTTGGCGTGCCGCGCGTGCACCCGGAAGACGCTCTCCCAGACCGGGTCCGTGATTCGCACGCCCCGCGGGCCGCGTTCGTCCACGATGCGCTGCATGCTCGCCACGCTCACCGGCTCGCCCGGGGTCAGGCTGCTGAAGAAGCGGAAGACGCCGTCCGGGAGCGCCACGATGACCAGCGCGCCGGCCGGCGACTGGTAGTAGAGGGCCTGGTCCTCGGGGAGCGAGCCCTCGATGTGCGCGTCGACGAGCGCGAAGGCCGACTCGTAGGTGGAGCCGGTGAATCCGGTGCCGATGAGGCTGCGGACCGTGCTGCCGGCGCCGTCGGCCCCGATCACGAACGGGGCCCTGGTGCGCTCGATCCGGCCGTCGGCGTGCTCGAGGATGGCGGTGGGGCCCGACACGCCGTCGATCCGGCCGGAGAAGTCGAGGCCGTCGAAGTTGAGCAGCCGCACCCCGCGCTCCACGGTGCCGCCCAGGCGTTCCAGGGCGCCGCGCAGGATCCGCTCGGTCTCGTTCTGCGGCAGGCACACCGGGACCAGCGGTGCGGGGAAGTCGAAGGTCGCCAGGCGCTGACGGTCCGAGAAGTAGCTGAAGGCGTTGATCGCGAGGCCGGCCGCGCGCAGCTCGTCCAGCGCCTCCAGGTCCTCGAAGAGGTCGAGGCTGCGCGGCCACATCAGCAGCGCCTTGGGGAAGGGCGAGGGCTCGGGCGCGCGGTCGATGACCCGCACCCGGACGTCGCGGCGCAGCAGTTCGCAGGCGGCCATCATGCCGACCGGCCCGCCGCCGACGATCAGGACGTCGTACTCCTTCTCCGGTGTGTCGCCGTGCGGTGTCTCATCAGCGCTTGACATGCCCCGTGACTCCTATCCGATTGACGACGACCATCAGATCTCTTATGGTCGTACGCGATCATATGACGTATCGACCCCTGAGGCTAGGGAGCGCTTCGACGTCCGACCAACGTCGAGGCAGGGGGCCTGATCGTCGGCCCGGTCGACGCGGACCGGGCGGAAAACGGGGAACAGCGGCGCAGCGAACGGCTCGACCAGCCGGGGCCACGCGCTGCCTCGGCGCCTTGACGTCGCCCCGGGATCACCCTGCTCAAACCAAGTACGGCCAGTACCAGTGGTGAAGGACTACCCCGGACAGAAAGGTCGCACGTCATGAGCACCACCTCGTTCACCCGCCGGCAACCGTCGGCGGCGACCCCGCCGGACGACCTCGATCTCGACTTCAGCCGCACGGTGGACCGACTCCTGGTCCACCGGGACGCGTTGGGCGAGGTCTTCCTCACCGACCTCCGGCGGATCGACGACGAGAGCTACGCGGCGGCAGCCCAACTGCCGCGGTCGCACGCCTACTACGGGGACCACCAGCTGCGCCCCAGCTTCCACGACCCGCTGCTGCTCCTGGAGGCCTGCCGGCAGGCCAACCTCGCCGGCGCGCACCGCTTCTACGGCGTCGCCGAGGACGACAAGTTCATCCTGACCCACCTGCGGCTGACCCTGACGCACCTGCCCTCGCTGGTGGTCGGCCCGGCGCCGCTCCCGCTGGTGATGCGGGTCCGGGTGGTCAACCGCAAGGAGCGGGACGGCCGGGTCACCGGGCTGGACTACGCGATCGAGCTGTGGGTCGACGACACGGTCGTCGGCACCTCGGAGATGGGCCTCCGCTTCAAGACGCCCACCGACTACCTGACGCTCCGGCTGAACAACCGCGGCGGCCGCGCCCTGCCGTCGTCCGCCACCCTCCCGCACGTCACCCCCGGCACCCCCGTGCCGCCGCACCTGGTGGGACGGCACGCGGCGCAGAACGTCGTCCTGGTCGACGCGGCCACCACGGGCGCGACCGGCCACGCGGGGCTGCGCACCCCGGCCGACCACCCCAGCATGTTCGACCACCCGCAGGACCACCTGCCGGGGATGGTGATCACCGAGGGCGCCCGCCAGCTCGCGCTCTTCACCGCCCTCGACGTGTGCGGGATGTCCGCCGCGAAGGTCTTCCCGACGGACATCGACGTCCACTTCACCCGCTTCGGCGAGCTGGAGGACGAGACGGTCCTGACGGCGGAGGCGAACGAGCGGGTGCGGATCCCCTCCGAGCCGACCGACCCGGGGGTCTACTACACGCAGGGCGGCCTGCTCGAACTCCCGGAGTCCGGCGAGGAGTCGCTCTGGAACGGCGGGGGCGCCGCGCTGGAGCAGCTGCCGGTGCGGGTGGAGGCGCGGCAGCGGGACGAGCTGCTGTGCGCCGTCAACCTCACCCTCACCCGGGTCTCGCTCGGCTGACGACCAACCAACGAGGCAGAAGCGCGGAAGGGGAGAAGCAGATGCCGAATTCGATGGTGTTCTCGGACGTCGACGAGACCGTGATCCGGATCAAGAGCATGTTCCGGTTCCTGGAGTTCTACCTGTCACGCCGTGGCGAACCGGCCGGCACGTACGACCGGTTGCTCGGCGAGATACGGCGCGGGGCCGACAGCGGCGTGCCGCGCCAGGAGATCAACCGCAGGTACTACCGCTTCTACGCGGGCGAGGAGGCCGACCGGCTGGCGGCCGTCGGCAAGGACTGGTTCGCGCACGAGTCGGAGCGGGGGCTCTTCGTCCCCGAGACGCGGCACGCCCTCGACGCGCACGCCGCGGCGGGCGAGCCGCTCGTGCTGATCTCCGGTTCCTTCTTTGCCTGCCTCGACCCGATCGCGGAGGCGACCGGGGCCGAGTGGGCGATCGGCACTCGGCCCGTGATCCGCCGGGGGCGCCTCACCGGGGAGGTGCTCGTGCCGATGATCGGCGCCGCCAAGGGGCGGGCCGTGCGCGTCGCGGCCGCCGTGCGGGGCGTGGACCTCGCCGACTGCACCGCGTACGGGGACCACATCAGCGATCTCGACCTCCTGGGCGCAGTGGGGCACCCGGTGGTCGTGGGCGCCGATCCCGCGCTGAACGCCCATGCGCGGGAAGCGGGTTGGCGACGCCTTCCCGTGGACGACGTGCCGTTCGGAGAACTGGAGACCGCATGAGCGCCATAGGAATCCTGGGCACCGGATCGATGCTGCCCAGCGTGGTCGTGACCAACGAGGAGATCGGCAACGGCGCCGGCGTCACCGACGAGTGGATCATCCGGAAGACCGGGATCCGCGAGCGGCGCAGGGCCCAGGACCACCAGGCCACCTCCGACCTGGCCGCGGCGGCGGCCGAACGGGCGCTGCGGCAGGCCGGGGTGCTGCCGCACGAGGTGGCGTACATCGTCCTGGCCACCTCCACGCCCGACCAGCCGCAGCCGCCGACGGCCAGCTTCGTCCAGCACCTGATCGGCGCCGTCAACGCGGTGGCGTTCGACGTCAACGCCGTGTGCAGCGGCTTCGTCTACGCGCTGTCCCTGGTGGAGCGGGTGCTGCGCACCGAGCCGGCGACCGAGGCCAGGTACGGCCTGGTGATCGGCGCCGACATCTACTCCCGCATTCTCGACTACTCGGACCGCAGGACGGCCATCCTCTTCGGGGACGGCGCCGGCGCCGTGGTGCTCGGCCGGACCACGGAGGGCGACGGCAGCGGCATCCTGGCGACCAGCCTGGTCAGCCGCGGCGACCAGCACCGGCTCATCGGGGTGCCGGCCGGCGGCAGCCGGATGCCGGCCACCGCCGACACCGTCGAACAGGGCGCGCACTTCTTCCAGATGGACGGCCGCGGGGTGCGGAGCTTCGTGCAGGAGAACCTGCCCAAGGCGGTGCACAAGCTGCTGGCGGACGCCGGGATCGGCGCCGACGCGGTGCGGCACTTCGTCCCGCACCAGGCGAACGGCGTGATGCTGCGCGAGGTGTGGCCCGAGCTGAAACTCATCAACGCCGAACTCCAGCTCACCGTCGAGCTGCACGGCAACACCGGCGCGGCCTCCGTGCCCATCGCCCTGGACGCCGTGCACCGGGGCGGCGAACTCGCCGAGGGGGACGTGGTGTTGCTCTCCGCGTTCGGCGGCGGGATGGCGATCGGCTCCGCCCTGGTCAGCTGGGGCAGGACCCGGCACGCGCGGCCGGTACGCGAACTGCAGAGCACGTGACGCGGGTCCGCACGAACACAAGGTGTCTCATGTCCGTAAGAAGTCTTATGCCCGCCCGTGAGGGGTTGACCTCATGACGTCCGAATCCGCCCGTGAGCCATGGCCGGTGGCGGCCGTGGTGTGCCTGGCCGCCGCGCTGCTGCCCATCTCGCTGACCGGCGGCGCGCTGGCCGCGCCGGAGGTCGGCTCCGAGTTCGGCAGCGGCGTCGCGGCGACCCAGTGGGTGGCCAACGCCTACATGCTGACCTTCGCCGCGTTCATGGCCGTCACCGGTTCGCTGGCCGACCGGATCGGCCGGCGCCGGGTCTTCCTCGCCGGCCTCACCACCTTCGCGGCGGCGCTCTTCCTGGCCGCGGCCGGCCCCTCGGTGGCCGTGGTGGACCTGGCCAGGGCGCTCGCCGGCGCCGGCGCGGCCAGCGTCATGACCTCGGGCAGCGCGATCCTCGCCGACGCCTACACCGGACCCCGGCGGGCCCGGGTCTTCGCCATGCTGGGCACCGGCATCGGCCTGGGACTCGCGCTCGGCCCGCTGATCGGCGGCGGGCTGATCGCCCTGGGCGGCTGGCGGACGCTGTTCGCCGTGATCGCGGCGGTGGCGACCGTGGTGCTGCTGGTCAGCCCCATGGTGGTGCGGGAGTCCCGCGGCCCGGACGGCGACGTCGACTGGGCCGGCGGCATCACCTTCACCGCCGGCCTCTCCGCGCTGATCTTCGCCCTGGTCGAGGTCCAGCAACGGGGCTGGACCGACCCCCTGGTGCTGGCCGCCGTGGCCGCCGCGGTCGGGCTGCTCGGGGCGTTCGGCGCCGTCGAACGGCGCCGCCCCGAGCCGCTGTTCGACGTCTCGCTGCTCGCCGTGCCCAGGTTCGCGGCCGTCTGTGTGGTGCCGACCGTGCTGGCCTTCGGCTTCGTCGCCCTGCTCGTGGTGCTGCCGCCGTACCTGGAGTCGGTGGAGGGCGCCGACTCGGGCCAGATCGGCCTGTCGCTGGCGATCATGACCATCCCCGCCCTGGTGGTGCCCATGTTCGCCGGGCTCATCGCCGCCCGGCTCGCGCCCCGCACCATCCTCATGCTCTCCCTGGTGGCGCAGGGCCTGGGCGCCGCCTGGCTCACCACCGGCTTCAACCCCGCCGCCGTCGCCCTGGTGGGCGCCGGCTTCGGCTTCTCGCTCGCCGTCCTGGACGGCACCGCCGTCTCGGTGGTCGACCCGGGACGGAGCGGCATGGCGGCCGGTCTGTTCAACACGGTCCGGCTCACCAGCGAGGCGGTCGGCATCGCCGCCGTGGGCGCCGCGCTGTCGACGTTCCTGCACGGCAGGGTCGGCGAGGAGTCGGCGGCCGCCCTGCTGCGTGGCGAGGCCGTCGAGGGGCTCGCCGCCGACTACACCGGAGCCCTCGCCGTCGTCCTGTGGGCGGTGGCCGGGCTCTCCGCCGCCGGAGCCGCCGTCGTGTGGCGGCTGCTGTCCCAACCCACCGCCGAGCCGGTCCCCGAGCCGGCCCTCCAGTCGTAGCCCGCACCCGTCACAGCGAAGGAAAGCCCATGTGCAGTCCAGCCCTGATGCGTCAGGTCCACATGCCCGCGCACGTCACGCCGCCGCACGTCCACGGCGCGGTGGTGGCGGAGCGCGCCCACCCCGAGCCGCCCGAGGAGCACGAGGAGCACGGGCCCGAGGAGGGCGGCGCGGAGCTCGTCGCCGCCGCCCCCGGGCGGCGGGTCGGGCGGCGCGCGCTGTTCCGGATGTCCGCGATCGGCGGCGCCGGCATCGCCGCCACCACGGCGCTCGGCGGCGTCGCCAGCGCGGCGACCGCGACGGGCCGGGGCGCCGGCCCGAGCGGGCGCTCGCCGCGGGTCGTCGACCTGACGCACGAGCTGGGGGAGGACTTCCCCGTCGTCTACAAGCTCGTCGAGCAGCCCGAGATCGAGCAGATCAAGTTCCTCGACGTCGACGGTTTCAACGCCAACCAGCTCACGGTCAACGAGCACTCCGGCACGCACATCGACGTCCCCGGGCACTTCAGCCCCGGCGCGCCCACGCTCGAACAGCTCTCCGCCGAGCTGCTCGTGGTCCCGCTCGTGGTGATCCGGATCGCCGACCGCGCCTCTCGGGACCACGACGCCCGCCTCACGGTGAACGACATCCGGAAGTGGGAGAGCCGGTACGGGCGGCTGCCGGCCCGGTCGTTCGTCGCGGTGGACTCCGGCTGGTGGCGCCGGGTCGACACCCCGGGCGCCTTCCTCAACGAGGACTCCAGCGGGGTCTTCCACTTCCCCGGCATCAGCCCGGAGGCGGCCGCGTTCCTGGTCCAGGAGCGGAACGTGGTCGGCGCGGGCACCGACACCAGCAGCCTCGACGGCGGCGCGGCGGCCGTTCCGCTGACCCACCAGACGCTGCTGCCCGCGGGCAAGTACGGGATCGAGAACCTGGCGGCGCTCGACTCGGCGCCCGACAACGGCGCCACGCTGATCGTCGGCGCCCCCAAGCACCGCGGCGGCTTCGGCGGCCAGATCAGGGCGCTCGCGCTCGTCTGACCGCCTGGCGGCCGCGGGGGAGTCAGTTCTCCAACGCCGCGGAGCAGCGGCCGAGATACTCCAGGAACGACTCGCGTTCCTCCGGGGTGAACAGCTTGCTCAGCCGCTGCTCCACGGCGACCGCCGCCCTGTCCGCCTTGCGGAGCCGGCCCTTCCCCAGCGGGGTGAGCCGGGTCTCCAGCACGTGCTGGTGGGTCGGGTGGGGCAGTCGCTCGACCAGGCCCACCCGCTCCATGGTGTTCAGCACGGCGGACATGGTCTGCGGCGTCACCAGGCAGCGGCGGGCCAGGCCAGCCCCGGTGAGCCCGGGCTCGGTCGACAGCACCAGCAGCACGGTGTACTGGGAGACTGTCAGGCCGAACTCCTGTACGGCGGAGTGCTTGGCGGCGATGAGGTGCTGCTCCGCGCGCTTGACGTGATGGCCGATGCGTTCATCGACCGGGAGATCGGTCACGATGATTCCTGCGTCAGGGGACCTTGCATGGCCGTCAGTATGTGCCCGTGCGGGCCCATGGGTGGTGCTGCGCATGGTAAATGCTCTGAAAAGACGTACTGATATACGTATTCCTGCGACCATAAGATAGCGAACAGTCAGCAGGACGTTGAGGGAGGGCCCATGCCGGACCGCACGAGTCGGGTGATCGTGCCGATCGTGGTCATCACCGGCGTCGCGGCCACCGCGACCGGCACCTACCTCCACCAACTGCCCGACCCGCCGGCCGCCGTCGCGGCCGGGGAGGCCGGGGAGCGGCCGGCCCCGGCGACCACGGCGCTGCTGCCGGAGACCGCCGAGAGCCTCGGCCTGGTCCGCGTCTCCTACCGGCTCCACCGCATACCGACCCACGCCAGCAACCAGATCGCGGTCTGGATCGAGGACGCGGACGGCGCCTACGTCCGCACCCTCTTCGCGACCAGCTTCACCGCGAACGGCGGCTACGACCGCCGCCCCGAGTCCCTGCCCCGCTGGCGGCAGACCGCCGGCTGGGCGGACGCCTCGACCGAGGAGATCGAGTCGGCCAGCCGCCCCGCCCAGGACGACGGCGAGCACACCCTCTACTGGGACGGCACCGACCGCGACGGCGTCCCGGTCCGCCCCGGCCGCTACACCTACCGCGTCGAGGGCAACGTGCTGTGGGAGCGACGCGTGCTCCACACCGGCACGATCGAGCTCGGCACCGTCGCCAGCACCTCCCGCGCCGAGGTCGAGTACCTGCCGGAGGAGACCCGCGAGGAGCCCGTCCTGGTCGAGGACGTCCGGGCCAGCTTCACCCCGGGCGAGCCGCTCGACCCGGGGACCGTCACGACCTTCACCCGCGGTTCCTGACGTGCGCGCGGTGCGCGAGCGCGTGATGGGCACCGAACTGCTCACCGTCCTCCCGCCGGGCGAGACGGCGGCCGTGCTCGGCTGGCTCCGCCAGGTCGAGGCGGTCTTCAGCAGGTTCAGGACCGACAGCGACGTCTCCCGCGCCAACGCCGGCGGCCGGGTCGCCGTCTCGGACCTGTTCCTGCTCGTCCTGGCCGAGGCGTGCGCCCACCAGGAACGCACCGGCGGCCTCTTCAGCCCCTTCCTCGGCGCCGAGTTGGCCCGCCTCGGATACGCGGTCGACTTCGACTCCGTCGGCGTGGCGGACCCGGCACCCCGCCCCGCCGCGACCGACTCCACCGCACGGCCCCGGGTCCACCTCGACCACGAGCACGGCACCGTCCGGCTGCCCGCCGGGGTGGCGGTCGACCTCGGCGGGTTCGTCAAGGGCTGGAGCGTGCAGGCGGCCGCCGACGCCCTGCGCTGCGGGCGCGGACTCATCGACGCCGGCGGCGACCTGGTGGCCTGGCGCGGCCCGGCCGACCCGCCCTGGCGGGTCGGCGTCGAGCACCCGCTGCGCCGGGAACCCGTCGGCGTGCTGGAACTGCCCCGCTCCGCCGCCGTCGCGACCAGCAGCGTGGTGCGCCGCAGCTGGCCCAGCGCCACCGGCGGCCGGCTGCACCACGTCATCGACCCGCGCACCGGCGAGCCGGCCGACTCGGACTGCCTCCAGGCCACCGTGCTGGCCCGGAACCTGGCCACGGCCGAGGTCCACGCCACCTGCCTCGTCATCCTCGGCACCGCCGAGGGCCCCGGCTGGCTGGCGGAGCGGGACCCGACCGCCGGCTGGCTCACCGTGGACCGCGAAGGAGCCGTCCGCCACTCGCCGGAACTCCCCCTGGAGCGAGCCGCGTGACCCGACTGACCGCCGTCATGCTCCTGACGGCCCTGCCCTTCCTCGCCCTGCTCGGCCGCACCGACGACGTCGGGGACGCCGCCAACCTCGTCGGCCTCGGCGGCGCGCTCGCCCTGTGGTGGCAGGTGGTGCTCGGCACCCGGCAGATCTCCGAACGCCTCTGCCGCGACCGGCTGCGCGTCGTCGCGCTGCACCGCTGGCTCGGCGGCTGCGGCGCGTTCCTGGTGCTGCTGCACCCGCTGCTGGAGACCATCGCCAACCGCCAGGACCCGACCTACCTGGTGCTGCTCGACTTCTCCTGGGTCGAGTCCAGCTACACCTCCTACGGCCGCGTCGCCCTGCTGCTCTTCCTGGCGCTGTGGCTCACCAGCACCCTGCTGCGGGGCGCGGTCCGGCACCGCCTCTGGCGGCACGTCCACTACGTGTCCTATCCGCTGACCGGCCTGGTGTTCCTGCACGCCCACGGCATCGGCACGTTCCTGGCCGAGCTGCCCTGGCTGCGCGCCTACTGGCTGGCGCTGGCCGGCTGCCTCGCGCTGCTGGTCGCCTGGCGCCTCGCGGTGCCGCTGTGGTCGCACCGCTACCGCCTCGTCGCGCGGGACCGGCTCTCGCCCACCGTCACCCAGTACACGCTCGCCCCGCTCGGGAACCGCCGCGCCCGCCACCCGGCGCCGGGACAGTTCTGCTACCTCCGCCTGGGACCGCTGTCCCGGGCGCACCCGTTCAGCGTCGTGGGCCACGGCGAGGACGGCACGCTGACCTTCGCCGTCAAGCGCGCCGGCCCGTTCACCGCCCGGCTCGACGGCCTCGAACCGGGCGCGGTGCTGCGCCTCGACGGCCCCTACGGCAGGTTCACCCGGCAGGCCAGGCTCGACGACCGGCCCGCCGTCCTCATCGCCGGCGGCATCGGGATCACCCCGTTCGTCGACCTGGTCCGCCGGCACGCCGGCCCGCACATGTCCCTGCTGCACGTCGTCTCCTCCCCGGCGGAGGCCGTCTTCCGCGACGAGCTGCGCGACCGCCTCGGCCCCCGCTACACGGAGGAGCGCCCCTTGGTGCCGCGCGCCCGCTACTTCGTCTGCGGCAGCCCGGGCTTCGTGGAGTCCACGGTCGGCGGCCTGCGGGCCGAGGGGGTCGGGCGCGACCAGCTCTTCACGGAGCACTTCGACTGCTGAACGCCGTGGGGGCGGCCGGCCGCCCCCACGGTCCCCCGCTCAGGCGCGCCCGCGGCGCCGGGCCAGCAGGACGCCGCCGCCCGCGGCGACGGCGAGCGCGCCCACGGCGCCGACGGCCGGGAGCGCGCCCCCGGAGCCGGTCTCGGCCAACTGCGGGCTGTCGTCCGGCGTGGCCGACGGCCGGGTCGGCGTCGGCTCGCTCGGCGTCGGCTCCGGCGCCGGCTCGGTGGGCGTGGGCTCGGGCTCGGTCGGCGCCGGCTCGGTCGGCGTCGGCTCGGGCTCCGGCTCGGCCACGTCGTAGGTGATGGTGGCGGTCTCCTCGGACCTGGAGCACAGCCCCCCGGAGGTGACGGTCGTCGCGCGCAGCGTGCTGATCATCGAGCCCTCGGCCCGCTCGTCGAGCCGGATCCGCACCCGGGGCTCGAGCCAGTCGCCCGGCTCCAGCGTCTCCACGCCGGCGAAGTGCCCCGCCCAGCCGTCGGACTCGAACGGGATCTCGCTCCAACCGGTGGGCGCGTACCACTGGAACGAGTAGCCCCAGCGGTCCTCCGGTGGCGTGTGCTCGGGGTACTCCGCCCGCCACAGGTCGGCGTAGACCAGCAGGTCGGTCAGCGGCTCGGCGCCCTCGTTGACCGCGCGGAAGGAGAACTCGGCCCACTCGCCCGGCACCAGCACCTCCGGCGCGTCCAGCACCTCCCAACCGATCCGCGGGCGCTCGCCGTTGGACCCGACGCACTCGCCGTCGAAGCCCTCGGCCACCTCGCTCGGAAAGCGCGCCGGCACCTCGGCCGCCTGGGCTGCTCCGGCCAGCGGAAACAGCGACGCCACGCCGGCCACCCCCGCGGCCACGCCCCACCGTCCGATACGTCCTCGCATGAACGATCCCCCTCATGAAGATGACATCTGAGTGAATGCTCCTGTCACCCGTATGACGACCCGGGGGGTCGTTTTGTTGTACCGCCGGCTCAACCCGTCACGATCTTCACCAGATCCGCGACCGCGTTCTCGACCGGTGGCAGCGTCAGCATCGCGAGCCGCGCCCGCCGCGCCCGGGCCGCGATCCGCCGGTCCGCCAGCACGGCGCGGCAGTCGGCGGCGACCCCCTCCGGGGTGCGCGTGGTCACGCACCGGCCGAGGCCCAACTCCTCGACCCGCCTGGCGTTCGGGTACTGGTCGGCGAACTGCGGCAGCACCACCATCGGCGTCGCGGTCCGCAGCGACTCCCGGACGCTGTTGAAGCCGCCGTGCGTGAGGAAGACGTCCACCGCCTCCAACAGCAGCGGCTGCGGGATCCGTTCGACGACGTGGACATGCGGCGGCGGCTCTCCCGGCCCCGCGTCGACGCCCCCGGTCGCCAGCACCACGACGCAGTCGTCGAGCCGCGCGACGGCCTCGGCCATGGTGCGCAGCGTCTCCCGCGCGTCCGGGAACAGGACGGGCGGCGCGGGGGAGGAGGCCCGCTCGCACGTCGCCGGCAGCACGGTGCCGAGGGCCGCGAAGACCAGCGGGCGGTCGCTCCCCAACTCCGCGACCCACGCCGGGAGCGCGGCGCCGCGCGCCACGTCCACGGTCTGCCGGTAGGCGAGCGGCGACGGCTCCAGGTACCGGGCGAAGGACAGCGCCGGCGGCACGTGGTCGATCCGCCCGTACGGCAGGAGCGACAGCGGGTCGTCCCTGACGGGCAGCCCGACCTCCTCCCGGGTGGCGTTGAGCGGACCGAGGATCTTGGCGGGGTTGAGGACGTTGGTGGTCCCGGACGGGGTGGGCAGTTGGGGCACGCCGAGCCGCTCACCGACCAGACAGGCGCCGAGGTCCATGCCGTCCCGCAGGATCAGGTCGGGCCGGAACTCCTCGGCGACCGGCAGCACGGCCGCGTAGGAGTCGGCCGCGCCCTCGCGCGTCATGCCGCGGAACAGGGCCGGCATCAGGCCGCGTTGGAACACCTCGGGATCACCGTCCGGCGGCTGGCCCCCGCCGCCCCGGTACCGCTCGACCCACCCGCCGGGATCGAGGGCCGGCATGCGCGTCACCACCCGGACGTCGTCCTCCCGGAACACCGGGGCCAACACCTCGTCGGTGACCACCAGCACCTCGTGCCCGGCGGCGGCCAGGGCGCGCAGCAGCGGAAGCTGGGCCCGCCCGTGGGAGGGGCTGCCCATCGTCGTACACATGACCCGCATCGGTGATCGGCCTCCGTATCGCTCTCCGGCAACGGCGATACGAACCTGGCCCGGCGACGCCCGGAAGATCCCCCTCCCACCCCAGGACAATCCGATCGGGCGACGCGGTCCGGCGTGTCCCGGCACGCCGCGAAGCGCTCA
>NZ_JAVREM010000018.1:0-102890 GCF_031845425.1 Streptomyces millisiae | reverse complement strand
CCGGGCCGCCACCGGGCGGGACCGGCTCGCGCGGAGCGCGTGGAAGGGCGGGTGGGTGGGGGAAAATCCGCCCGCGGCGCCCGCGCGCGGCGCTCGTCCGCCGGTCTACGGTCGACGCGCCGTCGACGCGCGGACGACCAGTTCCGTCGCCAACTCGACCCGCGGCGAGTCGATCTCCTCGCCCCGCGCCTGCCGCAGCACCGTCCGCGCCGCCACCTTCCCCATCTCCGCCAGCGGCTGCCGGACCGTCGTCAGCGGCGGCGCCACCCACCGCATCTCCGGCAGGTCGTCGAAGCCCACCACGCTCACGTCCTGCGGCACCCGCAGCCCGCACTGTCGCAGCGCCTCGATCGCCCCCATCGCCATCTGGTCACTCGCCGCGAAGACCGCCGTCGGCGGGTCGGCGAGCTCCATCAGCCGGCGGCAGCCGTGGAAGCCGGACTCGTGGTAGAAGTCGCCCGGCACGGTCAGCTCCTCCTCCACCGGGACACCGGCCGCCTCCAGCGCCGCGCGGTAGCCGTCGTGCCGCGCCCGGCTGCACAGCAGCCGCGGCGGGCCGGCGATGAAGCCGATGCGCCGGTGGCCGAGCTCCAGCAGGTGCTCCGTCGCGGCCATCCCGCCGGCCCAGTTGGTGGCGCCCACCGTCGGCGCGGCGATCGCCGTGCCGCCGGCCGGGTCGACGACCACGATCGGCACCCCGAGCCGGGTCAACTCCTTGTGCAGCAGCGGCTCGAGCACCGACGTCACCATGATCACGCCGTCCGAGGCGCGCGCCCGCAGGTTGGTCATCCACTGCCGGGCGGCCCCGGCCCGGTCGTGGATGGCCGAGACGACCGTGCCGACGCCGGACGCGTGCGCGACCTCCTCGACGCCTCTGATGATCTCCACCGCCCAGGGGCTGTCGAGGTCGTTGAAGACGAGGTCGAGCAGCGCGGCCCGGTCGCCGTGGGGCTGGACCCGCCGCCGGTAGCCGTGGTGCCGCAGCAGCTCCTCGACCTTGGCCCTGGTCTCCGGCGCCACGTCGGACCGGCCGTTGACCACGCGGGAGACGGTGGGCACCGACACGCCCGCCTCCCTCGCGATGGCCGTGATCGTCACCTTGCGTTCGCCTGCCATGAGCACCTCTTCTGTCGCATCCGGGCGCGTCCGGCCACCGGAAGTTTTTCAATGTTATTCCGGAAGGCTTGACGCCCTCCAGGGCGGCCCATAGAACGGACGCGTCAGCCTGCGGGGGCATGACAACGAGAGGGGTATCGCATGCATCCCCTGGTGCGCAGAGCCGCAGTCGTCATCGCGGCCGGGGCTTTTCTGCTCTCCGGCGGCGCGGTGTACGGCAGCGCCCAAGCCCAGGAGTCTCCGTCCGAGGGCCCGGCGGCCTCGGCCGCGACGCTGCGCGAGGCGGCGGCCGCCCAAGGAAGGTTCATCGGCACCGCCATCGCCGACGGCAAGCTGAGCAACACCACCTACACCAACATCGCCCGTACCGAGTTCGACAGCGTCACCGCCGAGAACGTGATGAAGTGGGACACCCTAGAGCCGTCCCGCAACTCGTTCAACTACGCGCCCGGCGACCGGCTGGTGAACTTCGCCCAGGCCAACGACCAGCAGGTCTACGGCCACACCCTGGTCTGGCACAGCCAGCTGCCCGGCTGGGTGTCGAACGGCGGCTTCTCCGCCACCGAGCTCAACTCGATCATGACCAACCACATCACCAACGTGGTCACCCACTACCGCGACTCCGTCGAGTACTGGGACGTGGTCAACGAGGTGTTCAACGAGGACGGCACGCTGCGCGGCTCGGTCTTCCAGAACACCATCGGCCAGGGCTACATCGCCAACGCCTTCCGGGCCGCGCGCGCCGCCGACTCGGACGCCAAGCTCTGCATCAACGACTACAACATCGAGGGCACCAACGCGAAGAGCAACGGCCTGTACAACCTGGTGAGTTCCCTGCTCAACCAGGGGGTGCCGATCGACTGCGTGGGCTTCCAGTCGCACTTCATCCTGGACCAGATCCCGTCCACCCTCCAGGCCAACCTCCAGCGCTTCGCCAACCTCGGCCTCGAGGTCAACATCACGGAGCTCGACATCCGGATGACCACGCCGGCCGACGCCACCAGGCTGGCGCGGCAGGCGACGCAGTACGCGAGCGTGGTGCAGACCTGCCTGGCGATCTCGAACTGCGGCGGCATCACGGTGTGGGGCTTCTCCGACGCCGACTCCTGGATCCCCGGGGTCTTCGAAGGACAGGGCGCGGCCTGCCTCTACGACGCGAACTACGTGGCCAAGCCGGCGTTCAACGCGGTGCTGACGGCGTTCGGCGGGGACCCGGGTGAGGATCCTGGCGGGCCCGGCGAGCCGCCCGTCACCGGCTGCGTCGCCAACTACACGGTCGCCAGCCGCTGGAACACCGGCTCGACGGTCAACGTGAGCGTCACCACGTCCCAGGCGGTCAACGGCTGGACGGTCACCTTCAGCCTGCCGGTCGGCGAGTCCGTCACCAACTCCTGGAACACCGCGCTCAGTCAGAGCGGCACGACGGTCACCGCCCGCAACGCCTCCTACAACGGCTCGGTCGGCGCCGGCGGTTCGTTGAGCTTCGGCTTCCAGACCAACAGCGGCGCCGTCTACAGCGCGCCCGTCCTCTCCCTCAACGGGACGGTCTGCACGGCGTCCTGACGTGCCATCACCCGGCCGGCCCGGCGGCGACGCGCCTCAGCTCGCCGCCGGGCCGAGGCCGGCCTCGGCCGCCAGCCGGCCCACCGCGTGCTCGAAGAACTCGGCGGGCGCGGTGAGGGCGCCGCCGTACTGGTCGAAGACCTCGAAGCCGACGAGGCCCACCAGTTGCGCCCAGGCCGCGAGGGCCGCCGCGAACGCGGCGGGTGGCAGCTCGGGCGCGTACTCGGCGACCAGCGCGGCCACGTCGGCGCGCACCGGTTCGGGCGGCTCGCCCCAGGCCGGCCGCTCCAGCAGGCCGTCCGCGTGCGCCTCGCGAAGGACGGTGAGGAGCGCGAACGGCACCCGGATCCCCGCTCGCTCGGTCTCGCTGGGGGCGGCGTAGCCGGGGATGGGCGTGCCGTGGATCAGGCCGAACTCGTGCGGGCTTGCCACCGCCCAGTCGCGCACGGCGCGGCAGACCCCGACCCAGCGGGCGTGCGGGTCCTGTCGTGGCCCGGCGGCGAGCGCGGCCTCGGCCGCCTCCCCCACCGCGTCGTAGGCGTCGACGATGAGCGCGGTGAGCAGGTCGTCGCGGCTCGGGAAGTAGCGGTAGAGCGCCGAGGAGACCATGCCGAGTTCCCGGGCGACGGCGCGCAGCGACAGCTTGGGCGCGCCCTCGGCGGCCACCCGGCGTCTGGCCTCGTCCTTGATCGCCGCCGTCACCTCGCGCCTGGCCCGCTCTCTGGCCCCCTGGATCGTGCTCATGGCCCCAGTCTGCCATCCTCCGGAACGTCGCTCCATAACGAGAGCGGCGCTCTTGCTTTTGTCCGGCCATGGTGTAACCATTGCTCGCAACCGAGAGCACTGCTCACAAAAGGAAGGGTCACCGGATGTCCACCACCTCGCACGTGAAGAAGCCCGGCTGGTTCACGGTCAACGTCCTGAACCGCCTGGTCGCCTTCCTCGCCCGGCGCGGCGTCAGCATCAAGGGCTCCCGCGTCCTGGCCGTCCGCGGCCGCAAGAGCGGCGACTGGCGCACCACCCCCGTCAACCTGCTCACGGTCGACGGCAACGACTACCTGGTCGCGCCGCGCGGCCATGTCCAGTGGACCCACAACATGCGGGCGGCCGGCGGCGGCGAACTCCGCCTCGGCGGAAAGGTCGAGCCCTTCACCGCCGAGGAGGTGCCCGACGACGAGAAGCCGGCCCTGCTGCGCGCCTACCTCAAGCGTTGGAAGGCCGAGGTCGGGGTGTTCTTCAAGGGCGTCGGCCCCGACTCCCCGGACGCCGACCTGCGCCGCGTCGCGCCCGACCACCCGGTCTTCCGCATCACCCGGTCGTGATCCGCCCGGCCGCCGCTCAGTGCGGGATGGTGTCGATCAACTCGCGCGCGCCCTGGCGCAGCAGCGCCACCGCCACCGAGGTGCCGAGCGTCGCCGGGTCGAGCGGTCCGGCCCACTCGTGGGCGTCGAGCACGGTCTTGCCGTCCGGCGAGAACACCCGCCCCCACAGGCTCAGCCTGCCGTCCCGCTCCGCCTTGGCGTAGCCGGCGATCGGGCTGTTGCAGTGGCCCTGGAGCACGTGCAGGAACATCCGCTCCGCCGTCATCTCCCGCCATGTCCCCGGGTCGCCGAGGCCCGACACCGCGTCGATGACCTCCGCGTCGTCCTCCCGGCACTGCAACGCCAACACCCCCGCCCCTATGGGCGGGCACATCTCGTCGACGCCGAGCACCTGGCTGATCCGGTGCGCCATCCCGATCCGTTCGAGACCCGAGACGGCCAGCAGCAGCGCGTCGGCCTCGCCCGCCGCCAGCTTCTCAAGCCGGCGGTTGGCGTTGCCGCGCATCGGGACGGGCACCAAGTCCGGGTAGGCGGACGTGAGTTGCGCCACTCGGCGGACCGAGGAAGTGCCGATCCTGGTGCCCGGCGGCAGCTGGTCCAACGTGCGCCCGGCCGGGTCGATCAGCGCGTCACGGATGTCGTCCCGCGCCAGGTAGGCGGCGAACACGGTGCCCGCCGGTAGCGGCCGGTCGGCCGGCACGTCCTTGAGGCAGTGCACGGCCAGATCCGCCTCGCCGGTCAGCAGCGCCGCGTCCACCTCCTTGGTGAACGCGCCCTTCCCGCCCAGCTTGGCGAGATCACCCTGCCACCGGTCGCCCGAGGTCGTGACGGGCACCACCTCGGTGCGGATCTCCGGGCGCAGCGCGGCCAATTCGGCGCGAACCCGCTCGACCTGTGCCAACGCCATCGGGGAGGACCGGGAAACGATCCGGATGAGCTCAACGGCCATGCGGGACACGATAGCCTTCCGGCACGGGGACACCTGCCAGACCGAACGCCAGAACGGATACGTAGCCCTCATGGCTGAGGTAGATGACTTCGCCCTGCTGGCCCGCATCGCGAGTGATGAAACGTTGCTGCGCTACTTCGAGTGGCCCTGCGACTTCGATGTGACCCGGCGGGAGCCCGTGGAACACCTGCACCTGTCGTCCGGCGCGCCCCTCGAACCCGTCGCGGGCTGCGGCTCCGGCGGCACCTACTTCCTGATCGGCGAACGGGGCGCCACCCGCCCGGTGATCTACACCAACTCCGAGGGCCAGGGCGGCCTGATCGCCAACAGCCTGCGGGAGGCCCTGGAGTTGATGGCCGGCATCCCCTACTGGATGGAGTGCCTGCACCTCACCCCCGCCGAACTCGCCCGCCCCGAAGTCGACCTGCTGAAGAAGCTGGAACTCGACTTCCACGAGGACCTGCCCGAGTTCGACCCCGCCCACCAGCGCGCCGCGGCGGCCGCCCTCGGCATATCCCCGCCCAGCCCCACCCGACTCCTGCGCCGCCTGCGCGAGCGCGTGGCGCGCACCCGGCCCGACTACATCGTCCACACCAACGAGGGCTGGCCGTACGACAGCTTCTGACTTCTGACGACCGAGTCCTCGAACGCACTGTCAGTGGTGGCCCCTAATGTCGCCGGTATGCCATACGTGACGTTCGTCGACGAGACGACAGCGGGGGAGCGCTCGGCCAGCTGGGCGCTCGACATCACCGGTGAGCGCACCACGCCCCGCGAGCTGATCCGGCGGCGCGTCCGCCACGAGGTCGCCGAGTACAACGCCCGCACCCCCCGCGTCTTCCGCGGCCTCGTCCAGCCGGAGCGCGCCGAGCGGGTGCCCGGCGGCTACGCGATGCCCGCCCCCGGCCACGTCGACGCCGACGCCCAGGTCGAGCGGGCCCTGCGCGCCTTCCAGGGCAACGGCTTTCTGCTGCTGGTCGGCGACCGGCAGCTCACCGAGCTCGACGAGGAGATCGAGCTGACGGCCGACACGGAGGTGACCTTCCTCAAGCTGGTCGCCCTGGTGGGGGGTTGAGGACATGAGCGCACAGCAGCACGCCACCGCCCTGCGGCAGGCCCTGGCGGCCGGCGACACCGCCGCCGCGATCGAGGCGGCCGACGGCATGGTGCGCGCCGCCCTGTCCAGCCGGAAGTGGAACTACGACTTCACGGATGCCTGGTTCCGCTCGCTGTACGAGCTGCCCGCCGAGGTGCGCCGGCCCGTCGCCGAGCGGGTGGCCGCGACCCTCGCCGAACTGCCGGCCGACCGGGAGCTGGTGGAGGTCGGCTTCGACCCCGCCACGGCGCTGACCCTCCTCTCCCACGGCCTGGCGGACGACCGCTTCGAGGCGGCGCGCGACTGGCTGCTGCGCGCCGCGGGACACCACTTCGTCATCGGCCACCTGTGGGGCGTGGAGACCGTCGTCGCCACCGAGACCTCCGCCGGCCGGAGCGTGCCGCCCGAGGCGACGGCCGCCTTCCGCAGGACCGCGCTCAACCGCTCATGGGTCCCCGACGGCACGCGCGCCGTGCTCACACGGCTCACCGACCCCCCGCTGAACGTGGGCGAGGCGTGGGCCGACGCGGCCCTGGCCGCCGTCACCGGGCCCGACGACCCGTGGCTCGCGCTGCTGCGCCACCTCACCACGGCCACCACCGCGAAGCCGTCCGCCGGCTGGGAGGAGACCGCCCGCGCCCTGGCGGACGCGGCCGGCCCCGAGCGGATGCGCGACCTCGTCGTCGCCCTGCTGCGGCAGGTGGGCCGTCCCCGCACCCTCCCGCTCACCGTGGGGGCGTACCGCACCGCCAACGACCTCTTCGACGCGCACAACGCCACGCCACTGCGCGGCCTGGCCTGGCTGGCGTCCCTGCTGCCGCCCGACCGGGACACGGTCAGGGCGCTCGGCGCCCTGGTGGAGACCTCGCTGCGGAAGGTGCCGGGCGTCGGCCCGCGCAGCCCCAAGGTCGCCAACGCCGGCGTGGTCGCGCTCTCCAGGATCGACGGCGAGGCCGCCCTCGCCGAGCTCGCCCGACTGGCCGCCCGCGTCACCTACAAGGCCACCGCCAAGCTGATCGACTCCGTCCTCGGGGACCGCGCCGCCGCGCTCGGCCTCGGCCGCGAGGAGGTCGAGGAACTGGCCGTCCCCACCTACGGGTTGACCTCCGTCGGCGCGGCCACCGGCCAGCTCGGCGAGGCCACCGCCCTGCTCGCGGTCAGCGGCGTCAAGGCCACCCTCAGCTGGCGCACCGCCGCCGGCAAGCAGGTCAAGGGCGTTCCGGCCGCCGTCCGGCGCGACCACCCCGACGAGCTGGCCGAGCTGCGCGCCTCGGTCAAGGACCTCGACAAGATGCTCGCCGCCCAACGCGACCGTCTCGACCGGCAGTTCCTCGCCCGCCGCACCTGGCCGGCCGGGGCCTGGCGGCAGCGCCTCCTCGACCACCCGCTCGTCGGCACGCTCGCCCGCCGCCTGCTGTGGACCGTCGACGGCACGGCCGTCGGCTTCGCCGACGGCGCCCCGCGCACCCTCGACGACACCCCCGTGACGCCGGCCCCGGACGCCGAGGTCACCCTCTGGCACCCGGCCGACCGCGACCCGGCCGAGGTCGCCGCCTGGCGCGACTGGCTCGAACGGCACGCCGTCACCCAGCCGTTCAAGCAGGCCCACCGCGAGGTCTACCTCCTCACCGACACCGAGCGCGCCACCGGCACCTACTCCAACCGCTTCGCCGCCCACATCCTGCGCCAACACCAGTTCCACTCCCTGGCCGCCGTCCGCGGCTGGCGCAACCGACTGCGGCTCGCCGTGGACGACACCCTGCCGCCCGCCGTCCGCGAACTGCCCGAGTGGGGCCTGCGTGCCGAGTACTGGATCCACGGCGACAGCGCCGACCACGGCGCGGACGACATCACGGACTCCGGCAGCTTCCTGCGGCTGCGCACCGACCAGGTGCGGTTCTATCCGCTCGACGCCCCGGAGAACCTGGCGCACTGCGACGGCCGCTGGCCCTACGAGATGTGGCTGCGCGACGGCGCCGAGCCCGTCGAGCCGCTGCCGCTGGCGGAGATACCCCCGTTGGTGCTGAGCGAGGTGCTGCGCGACGTCGACCTCTTCGTCGGCGTGGCCAGCGTCGGCAACGACCCGACCTGGCAGGACGGCGGCCCCGGCGGCCGCCACCGCGAGTACTGGACGTCGTACGGCTTCGGCGAGCTCAACGCGACGGCCAAGACCCGCCGCGCGCTCCTCGAACGCCTCGTCCCCCGCCTCGCCATAGCCGACCGCTGCACCCTGGAGGGCCGCTTCCTGCTCGTGAAGGGCGAGCGCCACACGTACAAGATCCACCTCGGCTCGGGCAACGTGCTCATCTCCCCGAGCGACCGCTACCTCTGCATCGTCCCCACCTCCCGCTCCGCCGCCGAGCAGCCGCCCGGCTACCTGCCCTACGAGGGCGACCACACCCTCGCGGTCATCCTCAGCAAGGCGATGCTGCTGGCCCGAGACACGGAGATCACCGACCGGACGATCCTGAGCCAGCTGTAGCGCCCGCGAAGGCGTCCGCGTGCTCCGCCGCCCACTGGGCGAAGGTGCGGGCCGGGCGGCCGGTGACCTTCTCGACGGTGTCGACGACCGTGCGGCCCACCTCCGGGGTGTTGCCGTACGCCTCCAGCAGGAAGTCGATCACCTCCTCCGGATGGCCCGCCGCCCGCCACCGTGCCACGGCCTGCTCCCGGGTCAGCTCGACCAGACCGATCTCCCGGCCGGTGGCGGCGGCGATCGCCGCCACCTTGTCGCTCACCGTGAGCAGTTCGGGGCCGGTGATCACGTACTCCTCACCCCCGTGGCCCTCCTCGGTGAGCGCCACCGCGGCGACGGCCCCGATGTCGCCCTCGTGGACCATGGCGCTCAGCCGGGAGACGAACGGCTCACGGACCTCCCGCGCGGTCGCGATCGGCTCCGCCCACTCCAGGGCGTTGGCCATGAACTCGACCGGCATGAGCACGGTCCAGTCCACGCCGTCGTCGGCACGCACGGCGTCCTCCAGCGGCGAAGGCCCGCCACCGTGCAACACGGTGACCCGCCGCACCCCGGCCGCGCGGGCCGACTCCAGAATCCGCGGGCCGGTCTCCAACGGGCCGAAGTAGGCCCCGCCGAAGGTGATCAGGTGCAGACCGGTGACACCCTCCAGGGCCGGCACCAGACTCTCGGGCTCGGTCAGGTCCCCCTGCACGACCTCCACCCCGGCCGGAAACACGGCACCCGCCGCGTTCCGCGTGAGCGCCCGCACCTGGTGCCCCCGGGCGAGCAACTCGGCCACGACCTGCCGACCGACGGTTCCGGTGGCGCCGCTGACAAGTATCTTCTGCGTCTTCCGCGTCTTCGTCATGGCACGACCGTAGGGGCCATTGCGGTCACTTCATGTCCGCATTAACCAGGGCGGCGAGGCGGGCCACGGTCTCCTCCGGGGACTCACCGCCGGTGCGGACCGTCTCCGTGGCCAGGGAGCGGGCGAACGGGTCGGTCACCCACTCGGCCAGGAAGTCGTGCCCGTCCTCCGACCGCCACCCGACGCCCCGCTCCCGAAGGCACCGTTCCCGCAACTCCCGTACCGATTTGGTCGGTTCTTCGTACGGCTCCAGGAACCACACGTGCTGACACGTACGCAGCGCCGCGCGCACCCGCTCGCGGCAGGAGGCGTCCGTGTAGTTGCTGTGACCGGCCCCGAGCGCGAGCACCATGCCGGGGAACGCCCCCACCGCCCGCTCCACGGCGTGGGCTCGCGCCGGTTCCCTCTCCCGCTCGGCCGCGACCCGCCCCACGTCCTCGATCCGTCGCCGCACCCGCGCCACGCTCCAGCCGGCCTCGGCGTAGTACGGCCCGGCGATCGCGTCCAGGTCGACGAACTCCCGCCCCAGGGCGGTGGCCACCCCCGCCCCGACGGTCGACTTCCCGGCCCCGGCGGGGCCGATCAGCACCAGCCACGGACCCGTGCGTTGCCGGATCCTGCGCCTCCGCCGGGCGCCTCGCGGCGCGACGCGGTCGATCAGAACGCCCCGGTGATCAGGCCCCGACGCTCGACTCGTGGCGGGGAGTCCGCGCCGAAGCGAAGCGACGCCCCGGGGCCGGTGAGGGCGACGGCGAGTCGGCGGTCCGGGAGTTCGGCGGTGCCCCACGAGGAGAGTGGCTCATGGGTCCAGCCGTCGACCGTCAGATCGGTCACCCCGCTGTACACGACCGACAGCTCGTGCGCCGTGTAGCCTCGCCCGTGCCAGTCCGCGGGTGCGTCCTCCGGCAGGCCGGGACGCCGGCTCGTCACCGTCACCGAATGCTCTCGTTCGTCGATGTGGACCGAGGTGATGTGAGGTTCGTCGAGCGTCACGTCAGAGCCGCCCCCAGTACGCGTGGTCGGTGGTGTCCGGAAGCGAGTCGCCGAGACGGATCTGGTCGACGCGCCCGACATGCCAGAACGTGTCGTCACGGCTGCGGGTCGCCGCGAGGTGCCCGACGGTCAACGACGCGTTGCTCGTGAACGCCAGCACCTGCCCGTCCCCTCCGACCGCCGAGACGGCGATACGGCGCAGGTGGGCCGGCTCCCGACGGCTGACCTCGACGCTCACCGACGCGCCGAACGGCCACCCCACGACCCGCACGTCCGCGACATCCAGGAAACGCACCTGGAACTCGAAGCCGTCGCACCCCGCCGCCACCCACGCCTCGTCGGGCCGGTCCGGCAACCCGGCCAGCCGGAACCGCAACGTGAGCGTGGGCCCGTCACGGTCAAGGTGCAGGGACCCGAGTACCGCACCGTCGAGGATCGGCGGCGTGGTGAAGTACCTGCCCAGCTGCTCCCCGTTGGTCAGGAGATCAGTCCAGGGAAGCGGCACGGGAGTGATCTGTCCGTCCTGCCGGGGCGCTGTCCGTCGTGTCTGCGTCGACAGCTCCCTTCTCTGAGCTGTTGTCGCCGGTTCGAGAAGCAGGTCCCCGCCCTCAGCCGCACAATCTTCTCGGTCAACCCGTGCGGAGCGGGTCACCGTCGGGTCCCCATGTGAACTCGATCCCCTCGGACGTGGCGCACACCCCCGCGCCGCTGGGCGGCAGGTCGAACTCCTCCCGTAGCCAGCCGTCCATCGCCAGGGCGGCCACCTCTGATCGGTAGTCCGCGAGCGGGTAGGAGAGTTCGTGGACCTCGATCAGCATCCCCGAAGGGCATCGTTCCGCCAAGAGCGGCCCGGACAACTCCACTCCCGCCCCGAGCCAGGCCACGTCCCGCCAGTACGTACCGACGGGCACCGTGAGCCACACGTGCCGGTGGACCCGCATCCCACGCTCGACCGGCTGGGGAGGCACGTGTGCCTCGGCTCGCAGATCGGCGGCCAGACCTCCACGGCCGCCCGGGGCGCGAAAGCGGAAGCGATGCGTACGGATCATGCTGCCCTCGAGTACCTAGCTGAATTTCAGGCGGCAGAATACCGCGCTGCTGAAGAAGTGTTCGTTGCCGAAGTTGCTCGTGAATCCGCGGATGTAGTCGCGGTTGTGCGGCACTCCGTCCCCGTAGATCCTGCTGTGGCGATCCATGAATGCCTCCGCGTCGGCCTCCGGCATAGCGGTGATGTCCGCACGGTTCATCGCGGCGAAGTCTGCCTCGGAGACCCTGAAGTGCATGATCTCGACATTGGCCCCTCGACGGTTCCGTAGGAGATCGGCATATGCCTCGGCATCTCCCCGCGTCCCCCAGGAGTAGACGCCGTCACCCCATTGTCCGCGCGTGGCCTCTCCTGGCCAGGGAGTTCCGTCCCCTCGAAGCCGGGCTGCATCCTCCGGGCTCTGTACGGTGAAGAAGTCGAGATAACCCTCCAGGCCCAGCGGATCGGACCAGATATGCGGATTGTGTACATAGGCCACGGGATTGGGTGCCGCGGCTAGGCCGAGTGGGTCCGGGCTGGTGTAGCGGGCGATCTCCGGGTCGTAGTGCCGGTAATAGTTGTAGTGCCAGCCGGTTTCCTCGTCCGCGTACTGGCCCGGGAAACGCAGCGGGGTTTCAGCCTCGTTGTCCTCACGTGTGAGGCGACTACCCCAGAGACTCGTCCTGTTGTGCCAGGCGATTGCCCCGGATTCGTCGAGCATCTCCGTGGGTGCTCCCACGGTGTCGGTGACGATGGCGTAGAACCGAACGTCGATTTCGCTCTGCGGGGCGTCCAGCAGCGAGCGCTGTTCGATCTGGGCGACGGGATGGTTTCCCACGTATTCCCAGGTGGTTGCGTCGATTTCGCTGCCCGTCCCGGCATGGGCGCGGCGCTGCTCGATCACGGTCGCGCCGTCCCAGGAGAAATCGGTTCGCTCGATGACGGAATCGTCCTCGGCTATCCGCATCTTGGCGATTCGCCGGCCCAGCGGGTCATAGAGGTAGCGCCATCGGTCCCCGTCGGGGGTGCGCATCTCCGTGAGTCGGCCCTCTGCGTCCCAGGCGTACCGCCACGTGTCCGGTTTCCGTGACAGCCGCTTCTTCTGCCGCACGATGACGCGTCCCGCGTCATCGTGTTCGTACCGGACACCACCGGCTCGAGTGATTCTGGTGCCGGCATACTCACGGTGGCCGGCCGCCGTGGGACTCTCATGCGCGGCGGGCCATTCGGCGGAGACCTGGTTGCCCGTGGAGTCGTAGACGTAGGACTCGTTGCCTGTAGGACCGTTCACCGCCGTGACCCGCCCACCGGCGTCCACATCGAATCGGACGGCCTGTACCGGCCCGCCCGCTCCTTCCAGGTGGTGGTCGACCGCCGCGAGATAGTGATCGGCCCGGTAGGCGTAAGCACGCTCGCGGATCGATACTCCTCCGCTGAAGATGCTTTGTTTCACCAAGCGCCCAGCAGGGTCCCATGCTCGCCTGAGCAATACGTCGGGACCGAAGCCACGTGTGATCTCGTGTCCCGCCGCGTCGTAGTCGAAGGTCAGGGAACGTTCGATCGCGGTGAGCGAGGCAGGCCGTCCGGCCTCGTCATACGCCCACTCGCTCGTGACGCCACTGGGCGTGGTGCGCCGACGCGGATGGCTGGCGGCATCGTAGGTGTAGGTGACGGTTTCACCATTACAGGTCTCTGCCACCACGCGTCCGACCGGATCACGCTCGATGGTCAACTCGGCATCCGGACCAACGGCCAGTGACAGACGGCCAGCCGGATCGTGCTCATAGCGGGTCAGTCGGCCGTCGGCGTTCTTCAGCACGATGCGCCCCATGCGGTCGCGACTGAACGAGATGACCTGGCCGAGGGCATTGGTACGGGACGTCAGCTGTCCGGCGGCATCCCGCTCGTACCGCACACGGCGGCCGTCGTAGTCGGTCTCCGCGACGAGGCGGCCGGCCGCGTCGTAGCCGTACTCCCACATCAGGCCGGCATCATCCGTCACTCGGGTCAGGTTCAGCTCCGTGTCCCGCTGGAACGTGTGGCGCGTCCCGTCAGGTCGGACCTGGACCAGGGGAAGGTCGAATGCCCCGTACTCGAACTCGGTTCGACCGCCGACTTCGTTCGTGTGGACGAGGCAGTTCCCCTCGCCGTCCCACACCCAGGTCTGTGTGCCACCGAGGGCATCCGTGTGCCGCAGAAGTTTGCCCTCGACGGACCATGCCATCAGCCTGGTGCCCCCGTGAGGCTCGATGACCTCGACCACGCGACCGAAGGCGTCGAGCCGATATCGGGAGGTACCGCCCGTAGCGGCGCTGATGCCGATGAGCTGACCGGCCTCGTCGCGAGCCAGCCTGGTGACCTTGCCAACCGCGTCGGTGACCGCGGTGATCGCACCGGTCGCGTTGCGCGCGTAACGGGTGACAGCTCCGGCGGGGTCGGTGACGGAGATGCGATTGCCCGCCTCGTCATACTCCTGTAGCCAGACGGCGCCATCCGCTTCGTGGATCCGCTCAGGCAATCCCAGGCTGTTGTGCTCAAACCGTACTCGATTACCGTCCGGCCTGGTGACAGCCGCAATGGTGCCGTGGTCGTCGTATTCGTAGGTGGTGGTGCGGCCGAGGGGGTCGGTGATGGTGAGGGGGCGGTCGTAGCGGTCGTATGTGCGGTGGGTGTGGTGGCCGAGGGGGTCGGTCTCGGTGACGAGTTGGTAGCTGTCGTTGAACTGGTAGACGGTGGTGTGGCCGAGGGAGTCGGTGAAGAGGGTGCGGTGGGTGTCGGTGTCGTAGACGATGCGGCTGGCGAGGTAGCCGTCGGTGCCGTCGGTGGCGACGCAGCGGCCTTCGTCGTCATAGGTGTAGCGGTACCAGGTGCCGTTGCGGTCCTCCCAGCCGGTGATGCGTCGCTTCTCGTCGTAGGAGAGTTTCAGCGGTAGGCCGGAGGAGTTGAAGATCTGGGCGAGGTTGCCGCGTTCGTCGTAGCCGTAGCGCAGCAGGGTGGGCTGGTCGGGGTCGTTGAGGAGACGGAGTTCGGTGATGCGACCCTCGTGGGTGGTGATGCCGAGGTGGTAGCCGCCGTGGTGGATGACGTCGGTGGGGGCGCCGGTCTCGTCGTAGCGCAGGTCGACGCGGTTGTCGTTGCGGTCGGTGATGGCGGTGAGGGGGAGTTCGCCGCCGCGTCGGCCGGGGACGGGGGCGAAGTGGAGGGTGTGGCCGGTCTCGCGCTGGTGGATGGTGAGCGGGCCGCCGGGGCCTTCATGCCACGCGAGTCCCCAGCGGGGGCCCTCGACGGGCAGCACCGGCTCGTCGGGTTGGGGGCGGGGGTAGTCGAGGATCATGCCGTCGGCGGTGACCAGCTGCAGTCCGGCGTCGTCGAGGACGAGGCGTTGGTCGAGGGTGGAGGCCCAGGAGGGGCCGAACCAGGTGCCTTCGCGCAGGCTGGTGCGGTGATGGCGGCGGATGATCAGCGGCAGGACGCCGGGGAGTTCGACGTCGACGGCGTCCATGACCATCTCGCCGGTGGCCATGTCGATGGGGTCGGTGCGGCAGACCAGGTTGTCTCCGCCGCGGCCCATCCGGCGGATGGTTTGGCCGAGTCCGCGCATTCCCTGGCGTAGTCCGCGCAGTCCGGTGGTGGCGAGGGAGCGCATGCCTCGGGCGAGGCCGCCGAGGGTGGTGAGGCCTTTCATGCCGGGGATGCAGTCGAGGGCGGCGAAGGCGACGTCCCAGAGGGTGGCGCGGCCGTTGGCGTAGTCGTAGAGGGTGTCGGCGAGGACGACGAGGGCGGCGGCGAGGACGACCCAGGCGAGGGGTCCGCCGATGATCATGACGACGATGCCGAGGACGGCGACGACGACCTTGCAGATCTCGACGATGGTGTCCCAGTTTTCTGAGACCCAGTGGATGGCGTCTTCCCACCAGCGGCGGTTCTGGATGCCGGCGTCGGAGGCGGCGTCGATCTCGGAGGCGCAGGTGCGGGCGGCCTCCTCCCGCATCTCCTTGGCATCCAGGGCCAGTTGGCGGGCGGCGGAGAGGGCTTCCTCGGCGGCGTCGACCCGTGACTGGGCGGAGCTGGCGGCCTCGTTGGCGGCGGTGGCATCGCGAGTGGCGGCGCGTACCTCCGCCTCGGATGGCGGTTCGACGTTCTCGCGTTCGCCCTCGCGTTCCAGGCGTTCGGCCTCGTCACCGGCGCGGGAGACCCAGTCCTGCGCGTCGGTGAGTGCCGCTTGGGCGGTGGAGAGGTCGGCCTGGGCGGATATCGCGCGGTCCAGGGCGCGGTCGGCCATGCCCTGGGCGGTCTCCAGCTTCGGCCAGTACGTCTGGAGGGCCTGGGCGGCCATGTCGTAGGAGGTCTGGAGTTTCTGGAGGTTGGGCGGGACGCCGTCGAACTCGGAGCGGAAGGCTTCGGCGGACAGTCCTGCCCAGTCGAGGACGGCCCGGTCCTCCGCCATGCCGCGGATGCGGCCGAGTGCCTCGCCGACGTCGTCCGCGAAGGTCTGGAGGTCGTCGGCGAGGTCCCGTACCTCGTCCGGGTTCCCGGGTGTCGGGTCCCGGTCCATGTCGACCGGCGACCAGTCAGACGGACGAGCCATGATCTTTCCCCCCGTGGTGATCAAGTAGCGCGCAAAGCCCGACTGTACGGTAAACGGCAGGTCACGTTGGGTTCAACGGCGGTGGTTTCACAGGTGTGTGACAGTTGCCCTTGGCCCGGCGGTCGGCCTCGCTGAGGGCGTTGACCTCGCGGAGGCGGGCTTCGAGCTCCGGGCGGCGGTCCGGGTTGGATGGTTCCGGCGGTGGTTCCTCGATCACCGGGCACACCCCCGCAGCACGGACGCCAGCTTGCGGGCCAGGTCGAGGTTGCAGCGACCGAGGTCGATCAGTGGGCGGGTGGCCTCACCGGCGCAGGACGGCAGGTCGACGCGGAGGGACGGCAGCACGATGCCGGCGGCCTCGAAGGCCTCGCGCACCTCGGCCACCGCCGACTCGGCGTCGGCGATGCGCTGGGAACGGCTCATGGAGCTCATGGCTCACCTTTCGTCACGTGGAGTTCGTGAATGCATCCCCAGCGTGACCGTTCGCGGGCTAGCGTGGCCATGGATTTCCGCCCACATCGGCGGTGAAAGGCAGGGGAGTCACGCTATGGCCACACCTCGGAAACCGATCCACTTCGGGCCCACGCGGGTCGGATGGGAGTTCTTCGGCGCGGAGTTGAAGCGGCGCCGCGAGGACGCGGAGCTGACGCAGGACGATCTGGGGAGGAAGGTGTTCTGCTCCGGCTCGTACATCGGCCAGTTCGAGGCGGCCTTCCGCAAGCCGCAGTTGGAGCACGCGCAGCGGTTCGACGAGATCTTCCAGACAGGGGGCTTGTTTGAGCGGATGTGTGAGGAGTTGATCAACAAGGCGCCGTTCGCCAAGCACTTCCAGTACGCGGCCGAGCTTCAGGCCATGGCCACGGTCATCAACGAGTACGCGCCGCTGTTCATCCCAGGTCTCCTGCAGACCGAGCGCTACGCGCGCGCGGTCTTTAAGGCGGTTGAGCCGTTCGATCCGGCGGAGGAAACTGAGGAGAAGGTGCGAAATCGATTGGAGCGGGGTCGCATCCTCCAGTGTCCAACAGCGCCCGTGTTGTGGACCGTCCTGGGGGAGACGGTGCTGCGTCGACCGGTCGGCGGCCACGCCGTCATGGCCGAGCAACTTCGGCATGTGGCGGCAGCAGCGCGCAAGGGCAGGATTCTCATCCAGGTGCTGCCGTACTCGTCCGGGGCGCAGGGCATGCTGGAGGGCAGCATGACCCTGATGTCCTTCGAGGACGCTCCAGATGTCACGTACGTGGAGGGCCCCTACTGGGGGCAGTTGCTGGATGATCCCGCGCTGGTGGCACGCTGCCAGAGGGCGTTCGACCTGGCGCGCGCGGCGGCGCTGCCTCCCGAGCAGTCCCTGGAACTGATCGAGTCATTGGCGAAGGAATATGAGAGTCATGAGGGTCAAGGATGAGCTGCGCGGTGTCGTGTGGCGCAAGTCCAGCTATAGCGGAGGCACCAACGGCAACTGCCTGGAGGTGGGCGTCGCCTGGCACAAGTCCAGTTATAGCGGGGGCGGAAACGGCAACTGCCTGGAGGTCGGCGGTGGCGTTCCGGGCGTGGTGCCGGTCCGCGACAGCAAGGATCCGCAGCGGGCCGTGGTGAGGTTCTCCGGTGCGGCGTGGGGGGCGTTCGTCCGGCAGGTCAGACGCTGAGGGCGGGGGGCCATCGGCGGCGGCGCTGAGGCCGGCGGACTATGCCAGGGGAATGCGGCGCCGGTCCGCGTGGTCGGGGTGCGCGCCGCCGATGGCGCGTGGACCTGGGGGGATGGGGGGCGTGGGGGGTTGGGCCTCGACGTGACGTTCGTTCTATGCCCCGTGCAAGTTTCGGCGAGTTCCGGTTGCGCGTTCTGGACGGGGGCGCACTTGGTGTGCTTGGCGCCCCTACGACGTCCTGCCGCCCTTGGCTCGGCGGTCGGCCTCGCTCTGGGCGTTGGCCTCACGCAGGCGTTGCTCCAGTTCCGGGCGGCGGTCCGGGCCGGACTGC
Source organism: Streptomyces millisiae (assembly GCF_031845425.1). Classification (NCBI taxonomy): domain Bacteria; kingdom Bacillati; phylum Actinomycetota; class Actinomycetes; order Kitasatosporales; family Streptomycetaceae; genus Streptomyces; species Streptomyces millisiae. The sequence continues at coordinate 84,939 of NZ_JAVREM010000018.1, read as the reverse complement.
GGTTGTTGGGTGGTGTTCTGCGACTGGGAGTTCTGAGAGCTCATCGAGCGCACCTCCTCGGCGCCGCCGACGGGCGGGCGGGGGGCGCGGGGACGGGGGTCGTGACGTCGGGCCTTGCCGCCGTCACCTGGTGTTGTCTGGGGAGCAGTAACACGAGCCACCTCTCATCACATGGCGTTGCCGTTGCCAATCTCAGCGTGACGGGCGGCCGGTTCGGGCACATACCGGTTTCGGCCAACAACGGCGGCGCGCGGTGAGGGATGCGCCACTCGGTGGCATGGTGGCGGTCGGCGGTGACGAGTGACGGGGGAGGTGGCGTGGATGTCGGACGCCGGGATCGTCGTCGGGGGCAGGTACCGGTTGCTGAGGCGGGTGGGCGCCGGCGGCATGGGGGTCGTGCACGAGGCGCATGACACGGTGCTGGACCGGAAGGTGGCGGTCAAGGTCTTCCGCTCCGACCACGCCCGGCACCCCGAGGCCGACATGGAGCGTTTCCGGCGCGAGGGCATGGCGTTGGCCCGGATCCGGCACCCCAACGTGGTGGGTGTCTACGACACGGGGATGCACGAGCGCGAGCCGTACCTGGTCACGGAGTTCCTCGACGGCGTCTCGCTCTACCAACTGGTGCGCATGCACGGCGGGTTGCCGGCGCCCGTCGTGCGGCTGATCGGGGCCGGGATGTGTGCCGCCCTCGCGGCGGCGCACCAGGGCGGGGTGCTGCACCGGGACGTGAAGCCGTCCAACGTGGCGATCACCACGGTCGGGCAGGTGGTGTTGCAGGACTTCGGGATCGCCCGGCTGATCGACCAGTCGGCCGTGACCCAGGCGAACGTGCGTCTCGGCACCCCCGCCTTCATGGCCCCCGAGTCGGTGCGGGGGTTGTCGCCGACACCGGCCACCGACCTGTACAGCCTGGGGCTCTGCCTTCACCTGGCCCTCACCGGCGAGGCCCCGTTGGGGGAGTCGGACGACATCGGCCCCATCATCGAGCGCGCGGTGACCGAGGGGGCGCGGCCGCTGCGGGGGCGTGTCGTCGGCGATCCGGAACTGGCGGAGCTGGTGGACGAGTTGTGTCGGCTGGAGCCGGCCGACCGGCCGCAGTCGGCGGTCGAGGTGCTGGAACGACTCGGCCCCGTGCCCGCCGGCTCGCCCCCGGCGCTGACCGAGCTCGTGCGCCGCTGTCTGCGCGCGGAGGCGGTGGGCTACGTCAGAAGCCTGCCGGACGACGAGGCGACGAGCCTGGACGCGCCCGAGTACCTGGACCTCTGGGCACAGGGTGACGCGGCGGCGGCGGTGGAGCCCGCCGTCGTGCCGGTCGCGCGGACCGTTCCCGAGGAGGCGCTGTCGCTGAGCATGGCCACGCTCCAGCTGGTGATGTCCAACATGACGCCGGAGAACGCGGTTTCCCGGCAGCGCGAGGCGGTCAACCTGGTGTTGCGTGGCGAACTACGGGAGGCGGCACGGCTGTTGACGACGCTGAGCCAGTTCTGCCTGGGGCGGCTCGGGCCCGACCATCCGACCACCCTGGCGAGCCAGTACTGGCAGGCTGTCTGTCTGGCCAGACTGGGCGCGAGCGGTGAGGCGTTGGCGCTGTTCTCCCGGGTGAGCGAGCGTGCGGGACCGGGGCGGGACGAAGGGGAGGGGACGGATGTCCGAGGTTGAGGTTCTCGTCGAGGGCGGTGAGGCGGAGGACCGACTGCGCTCGCTCCAGGACTGGTTGCGGGCGGACGAGACGTTGAACGGGGCGGTGCGGGCCCGGTTGGCGGCGTCGGGACCGGCGGAGGCCGGGGCGATGGGGATCGGCTTCGACATGCTGGAGCTGATGATCGGGTCCGGCCTGTCCAGCGGGGCGTTGGCCGTGTCGATCCTCCAGTGGCGGCAGGCGCAGCGCGCGGCGCGGGAGTTGACGTTGCGCCGCGGCGAGGTCGAGGTGCGGATCCCGGTGGCGGCCGCCGCGGCGGACGGGGAGTTGGTGCGGCGGATCGTGGCCCTGCTCGACGGCGAGGACGGGGATGAGCGGCGGTCTGCCTGATCCCGACGCGTCCCGGGCGGTGCTCATCGGCGGTGCGTCCTACCAGCACCTGGAGCAGCTGCCGGCGGTCGCGGCCAACCTGCGCGACCTGGCGGAGACGCTGTGCGACGCCACCCTGTGGGGGCTGCCCGAGCGGCACTGCGTCGTCGTGCCGGACCCGGCGGACGCGCCGTCGCTGATCGGCCCCGTGCGGCGGGCCGGCGACGAGGCGACCGACACGCTGCTGGTCTACTACGCGGGTCACGGGCTGCGGGACGCCGACTCCACCGACCTGTACCTGGCGCTCACCGGTTCGGAGGAGTACGCCGGCTACACGGCCGTGGCGTACCAGCACCTGCGCGCCGTGGTGCGCGCCTCGCGCGCCAGGCGCCGGATCATCATCCTGGACTGCTGCTTCAGCGGCCGCGCCGCCCGCATCCTCACCATGGCCGGCGGGAGCCTGGCGAGCGAGGCATCGGTGGACGGGGCGTACGTGCTGACCGCGTCGCCGCGCGACCGGGCGGCGCTGGCGCCGGAGGGCGAGACGCACACGGCGTTCACCGGCGAGCTCCTCGACGTGCTGCGGCTCGGCGTGCCGCAGGGGCCCGAGCTGATCAGCCTCGACGTGCTGTACCGGACGCTGTACGACCGGCTCCAGGCCAAGAACCGGCCGGCGCCGCAGCGCAGCCAGGAGAACGACGTGGGCCGGCTGCCGCTGGTCCGCAACCGGGCGCTGGGCACCGCGGGTTCGCCGGCCGGGCCGGTGCTGGACAGCGACGTGCGGACGGCGATGGTCGCCTCCGGGCTGCGGCTCGCGCGGCTGCTGCGGGCCGCCGGCCGGCCCGGGGACGCGTTGCCCGTGCTGCGGCTCGCGCTGCGGGAGCGCGGGCCGGTCGCCGGGGACGGCACGTTCGCCGTGCAGCTCGAACTCTCCGAGCTGCTGGCGGACTCGGGCCAGACGCGGGAGGCCATCGAGGTGTTGGAACAGGCCTTCCACCAGACGCACCGCACGCCGGGGCCCGAGGCGGTGCTGGTCTGCCGGCGGCTGGCCGAGCTGCTGCAGGAGTCGGGCAACCACATCCAGGCGTGCGAGGTGCTGAAGCACGCCCTGGACCTGGTGACGGGCCGGGCCCCCGAACCGGCGGGCTGAGCGCCGGACCGGGGGCGGGCGCCGCGGGCCTCAGACCACCAGCCGTGGCCAGTCGGCGAGGTCCCGCAGCAGCTGCCGGTCGTGCGTCGCGACGACGACGGCGGCGCTCGTGGTGCGGAGCGCCTCGGTCAACTCGTCGACCAGTGCCGAGGACAGGTGGTTGGTCGGCTCGTCGAGCAGGATCAGCCCGGGCCGCCCGGCGAGCGCCAACGCCAGGTCGAGACGCCGCCGTTGCCCCTGCGACAGCCGCCCGACCGGGGTGCGCGCGGCGTCGGAGTCCAGCAGGCCGAGCGCCCCGAGCGGGACGGCCTCCGCGTCGGTGAGCAGCCCTCGGGCCACCAGCCGTCCCACGTGGCGGGCGTGCGCCTCGCGGGCGGTGAGTCCGGGGTCCGGTTCCGCGGTCTCCTGGCCCAGCCGCACCACCCGTGCGCCCTGCGCCGTCACGACCCGCCCGCTCGTGGGCTGGAGCGCGCCGGCCAGCACCGCGAGCAGCGTGGACTTTCCGGCACCGTTGGGTCCCGTGACGAGCAGCCGGTCGCCGCCGTCCAGGGTGAGGTCGACCGGTCCTGCCAGCCGCCCCGCCACCGCCACGCCGTGCGCGCGCAGCCGCGGCGCGCCGGGCCGCACGCCGAGGTCGGGCCAGCGCAGCGCCGGCGGCGGCTTCGGCACGTCGATCCGGTGCGCCGCCAGGGCGTCCTGCTGCCGCTTCAGGGCCTGCACCACGCCCGGCGCGCGGGACTGGCGCTGGTGCTTGCCGGTCCCCTTGTCCGGCCGCCAGCCGGTGGAGAGCCGGTCGCGGGCCTTCGACACCTCGTCCTTCAACCGCCGGTGCTCGGCCTGCTGTTCCTCGTGGTCCCGCTCCCAGCGTTCGCGCTCGCGCCGCCGGGCGTCCTGCCAGGCGGCGTAGCCGCCGGCGTACAACCGCGGCCTCCCGTCGCGGGTCGGGTCGAGATCGAGGAACCGGTCCGCGACGTCGCGCAGCAGCGCCCGGTCGTGGCTGACGACGGCGAGGCCGCCGTCGTGCTCGCGCAGCCTGCGGGTCAGGAAGTCGAGGCCGCCGGCGTCGAGGTGGTTGGTCGGCTCGTCGAGCAGCAGGACGTCGTGGCGGGCCCCGAGGAGGCAGGCCAGCCGGGCCCGGTAGCGCTGCCCGACCGACAGCGTCGACAGCGGGCGGTCGCGGTCGGGGCAGGCGCCGAGCGCTTCCAGGGCGACGTCGACGCGGCGTTCCGCGTCCCACGCGTCGAGCCGGGTGGCGGCGTCGAGCGCGGTGGCGTAGCGGTCGTCGGCGGTGGGGTCGTCGCCCCTGGTCATGGCGAGGGTCGCCTCGTCCAGCGCGGCGAGGGCCGCGAGCGAGGCGGCCAGCGCCTCGGACGTCAGGGTGCCGACGGTCGCGCCGTCCCGGGCGGACAGCTCCTGGCGGGCCAGGCCGATCGTGCCGGCCCGGCGCACGGTGCCCGCGTCGGGCGTGACGAGCCCGGCGAGCACGTGGAGGAGCGTCGTCTTGCCGCGGCCGTTCTCGCCGACGACGGCGATCCGGGACCTGGGGGAGACGGTGACCGTCACGTCGGTCAGGACGCGCCGGCCCCCGCGGGTGACGGTGACGCCCTCGGCGCGGACGTGTGCGCTGCCGACCGCGTCGGAAACGGGGGTGGGAGAGAGGTTCAACGGGTGCTCCGCAGCTCGCAGTGGAGCCGGGCAGCGGAAGGCGGCCGCCCGGCGGGAACCGGGACGGCGAGCGCGAATTCGAGAGAGAAGGCGCCGCCGTCAGCGGGCGGAGCGCACCTTCTGCGACCAGAGACCTTCTGCCATACGGGTGATGGTAGCAACGCTGATCGACGAGCGGTGTCCGGTCGGCCCGGTGATCCTGGGGACATGGAGGCCGGTACTTCGCACGACCACCGCACCGACGTGGGGCGCCGGGTCGCGCTGCGGCGGGAGCGGCTCGGGCTCAGCCGCGAGGAGGTCGCCGGGCGGGCCGGCGTCGCCCCGCAGTACCTGCGCTACCTGGAGGAGCACCCCGTGTCGCCCAGCATCGGCTCGCTGACCCGGGTGGCCAGGGCGCTCGACACGACCGTCGCCGAGCTCAGCGGCGCGGAGCCGGCGACGCCGCCGGCCGGTGCCGGTGGTGGCGCGGTCGTCCCGCTCGACCCGGACGAGTGCCAGGAGCTGCTGGCCGCGCACAGCGTGGGCCGGATCATCGTCGGCACGGCGCAGGGCCCGGCCATCGTGCCGGTCGGCTACGCCGTGGTCGAGGGCGCCGTCGTCTTCCACGCCGCCGGCCTCGGGGGCGGGGTGGAGCGGCTGGCCTTCGAGGTGGACAGCATCGACGAGGCCGGGAGCGTCGGCTGGAGCGTCCAGGCGGTGGGGCCGGTCGAGGAGATCACCGACGAGGCCGAGCGGAGACGGCTGGCCGGGGCGGTGCCGGAGGCGGGCCGGCCGCCGGAGGACCACGGCCGATGGCTGCGCCTCACCCCGGCCCGACTGACCGGCCACCGCTTCTCGCCGGGGGGCGGGTAGCGCCCACGGCCCGCGCGCCACCGGCGCCGCGCGGCGGCGCGCGGGCCGGTCGGATTGCGGGGTGGGCCGGGGCGGGGTCCCATGGAAGGGAACGGCCTGGGAGGTGGCGATGCCGGAGTTGTGGGGTTGTCAGGGCGTCGTCTTCGACACCGACGGCGTCATCACCGACTCGGCCCGGGCGCACGCCGCCGCGTGGAAGGAGGCGTTCGACGCCGTGCCGGGCGTCGATCCGCCGTTCGACCTGGTCGACGAGTACCGGCGGCACGTGGACGGCAAGTCGCGGCTCGACGGCGCGGCCGCGTTCCTCGCCGCGCGGGGGCTCGACCTGCCGATGGGCGATCCCGACGACCCGCCGGGGACGGGGACGGTGCACGCCGTCGCGGCCCGCAAGGAGGAGCTGTTCCGGCGGGTGCTGAACGAGGAGGGCGTGGACGTCTACCCCGGCACCGTGCGGCTGCTGCTGGCGCTGCACGGGGCGAACGTGCGGTGCGCCGCCATCTCGTCGTCGCGGCACGCCCGTGACCTGCTGTCCAGGGCCGGGGTGCGGTCGCTGCTGCAGACCGTGGTGGACGGCAACGACGTGGCCCGGCTCGGGCTGCCGGGCAAGCCGGACCCGGCGCTGTTCGTGGAGGCGGCGCGGCGGCTCGTGGTGCCCGTCGAGTCGGCGGCCGTCGTGGAGGACGCGCTGGCCGGCGTGGAGGCGGGGCGGCGCGGCGGTTTCGGGCTCGTGGTGGGCGTGGACCGGATGGACACCCCGACCAGCGCGCACGACCTGCGGGAGCGCGGCGCGGACCTGGTGGTCGGGGATCTCGGCGAGCTGCTCGGCGCCCGGAGGTGAGCGGGCCGTGCCCGACTGGACCTGGGAGTACGAGGGCTACGATCCGCGGGCCGAGCGGCTGCGCGAGGCGCTGTGCACCCTGGGCAACGGCTATTTCGCCACCCGAGGCGCCGCGCCGGAGACCAACGCGGGCCCGGCGCACTACCCGGGCACCTACGCCGCCGGCCTCTACAACCGGCTGCCGACGGTGCTGGCCGGCCGGCTCCTCGAACACGAGGACATGGTCAACCTGCCGAACTGGCTGCCGCTGCGTTTCCGCATGCACCCCGACGAGGGCCCGGACGGCCGCTGGTTCCACCCGGACCAGGACGCCGAGGGGCTGCTGCTGTACCGGCAGGCCCTGGACCTGCGGCGCGGCATCCTGACCCGCTGGATCAGGTTCCGCGACGAGCACGGCCGGCACCTGGGCGTGGAGCAGTCCCGCATCGTGCACATGGGGGACCCGCACCTGGCGGCGCTGCACACGACGTTCACCGCCGAGGACTGGTCGGGGACGGTCGAGGTGGAGTCGGCGATCGACGGCATGGTCGGCAACACCGGGGTCTCCCGCTACCGCGACCTGGCCAGCCACCACCTGACGCGGATGGGCACCGGGACGGGCGGCCCGGCCGAGCCCGGGGTGATGTGGCTGCGCTGCCGCACCACCGCGTCCGACGTGCGGGTGGTGGTGGCGGCCAGGACCCGGGCCGACCCGGACGGCGCGCCGGAGAACGTGCGCAACCGGCAGTCGGACTTCCGGATCGCGCAGCGGCTCACCATGCCCGTCGAGCCGGGCCGCACGGCGAGCGTGGAGAAGGTGGTGGCGCTCTACACCTCGCGGGACGCGGCGATCAGCGGCCCCATGGAGTCGGCGCTGGAGGCCGTGCGGTCGGCGCCCGACTTCGCCCGGCTGCTCGACTCGCACCTCCAGGCGTGGGAACGGCTGTGGCGGCAGGCGGAGTTCGAGGTGCCGGGGGAGTCGGGGCACGTGCTGCGGCTGCACGCCTTCCACCTGTTGCAGACGCTGTCGCCGGCGCACACCGCCGAGTTGGACGTGGGCGTGCCGGCGCGCGGGCTGCACGGCGAGGCGTACCGGGGGCACGTGTTCTGGGACGAGCTGTTCGTGCTGCCGTATCTCAACCTGCACTTCCCCGAGTTGTCGAAGTCGCTGCTGACGTACCGCTATCGGCGGTTGCCGGCGGCCTGCCGGGCGGCGCGGGCCCTGGGCCGGGAGGGCGCGTGCTATCCGTGGCAGTCGGGCAGCGACGGGCGGGAGGAGACGCCCGAGGTGCACCTCAACCCGCGCTCCGGCCGGTGGTTGCCGGACAACTCGCGGCTGCAGCACCACGCCGGCTCGGCCGTCGCCTACAACGTGTGGCGGTACGCGCAGGCCACCGGCGACACGGAGTTCGCGCACACCAGGGGCGCCGAGATGCTGCTGCAGATCGCCAGGTTCTGGGCCTCGACCGCCGAGTTCGACGCGGCGCTCGGCCGCTACCGGATCCGGCGGGTGCTGGGGCCCGACGAGTACCACGACGGCTACCCGGACGCGGCGGACCCCGGTCTTGACGACAACGCGTACACCAATGTGACGGCCGCCTGGGTGCTGGCGCGCGGCCTCGACCTGGCGCGCACGCTGCCGGCCTCGCGCCGGCAGGAGCTGTTCGAGCGGATCGAGCTGCGCGGCGGCGACCTGGAGCACTGGGAGGAGGTGTCGCGGCGGCTTCATGTGCCGTTCCACGAGGGCGTGGTGAGCCAGTTCGAGGGCTACGGGGAGCTGGCGGAGCTGGACTGGGACGGCTACCGGGAGCGGTACGGCGACATCCGGCGGCTGGACCGGATCCTGGAGGCGGAGGGCGACACGGTCAACCGCTACCGGGCGTCCAAGCAGGCCGACGTGCTGATGCTCGGCTACCTGTTCTCGCCCGAGGAACTGCGGGAGATCTTCGGCAGGTTGGGCTACGAGCTGTCGGACGAGGCGTGGCGGCGGACGGTGGACCACTACCTGGCGCGCACCAGTCACGGATCGACGCTCAGCGGGGTGGTGCACGCCTGGGTGCTGGCCCGAGCCCGGCACGGCGAGGCGTGGACGCACCTGCGGGAGGCGCTGGCCAGCGACGTCGCCGACCTTCAGGGCGGCACGACGGCCGAGGGTATCCATCTGGGCGCGATGGCGGGCACGTTGGACCTGGTGCAGCGCGGTCTGACGGGCCTGGAGACCAGGGAGGGGCTGCTGTGGCTCGACCCGGCGCCGCTGCCCGAGCTGTCGGAGTTCGGCCTCCGGATCCGCTACCGGGGCGTCGAGGTGCGGATCAGGATGAAGCCGGGCCAGCTGTGGATCGGCGTGCCGCCGTGGGAGGAGGCCGGGGTGCGGGTGGTCCTCGCCCCGGACCTGGGGATCGAGGTGGCGCCCGGCGACGAGCGGCTGTTGCCGCTGGCCGGCTGATCAGCTCGTTACGGCGCCAGGACGTCCAGCTCCCGCAGCGCGCCCTCGGTGATCTCGCGGGTCAGCCGCTCGGCGCGCTCCGCGTCCCGGGCCCGGATCGCCTCGGCGACCTGGACGTGCAGGGTGACGGCCGCCGGGTCGGGGTCGTGGAACATGACCTGGTGCCGGGTGCGGGCGGAGAGCACCTCGCTCACCACGTCCCCGAGCCGGGCGAACATCTCGTTGCCCGAGGCGCGCAGCACGGTGCGGTGGAACGCGATGTCGTGCACCAGGTACGCCTCCAGCTGGTGGCCGCGGGAGTTGGCGACCATCTCCAGCACGTGCCGGGTGACCTCGGCCTGCTCCTCCGGGGTCGCGTTCCTGGCGGCGAGTCCGGCGGCGACCGGCTCGATGGCGGAGCGCAGGGTGGTCAGCGAGCGCAGCTGGCGCGGCCGGTCGGCGCCGGCCATCCGCCACCTGATGACCTGCGGGTCGAAGACGTTCCACTCCTCGGCGGGCAGCACGGTCACGCCGACCCGGCGGCGCGACTCCACCAGGTGCATCGACTCGAGGACCCGGACCACCTCGCGGACGACGGTGCGGGAGACCCCGAAGCGCTCCTCCAGCTCGCCGGTGCGCAGCACGCTGCCCGGCGGGTAGTCGCCGGCGGTGATGGCCGGCCCGAGGACGGCGAGCAGCTTGGTGTGGAGCCCCTGGTGACCTCTGTCCATGTCGTGGTTCTCCCGCTCCCCCTCGTCCCGGCTCGCCGGGGGTCAGCTTACGGGCCGCCCGCTCATATGACATTTAGGTCACAGGCTCTTGAATAAGTCATACATATGGGGTTGAGTGTCGGCACCATCCAGGTCGAAGGAGACAGTGCGGTGCAACACTCGCAGGACGTCCCGGTCGTGGTCGTCATGGGCGTGGCCGGCTCGGGCAAGACCACCGTCGGGCCGTTGCTCGCCGACCGCCTCGGCGTCACCTACGCCGAGGCCGACGACTTCCACCCGCCGGCGAACATCGCCAAGCAGGCGGCCGGCATCCCGCTGGACGACGACGACCGCGCGCCCTGGCTCGACGCCATAGGGGCCTGGGCCCACGACCACGCGGCCTCCGGCGGCGTCGTCAGCTGCTCGGCGCTCAAGCGCGCCTACCGCGACCGGCTGCGGGCCGCGGCCCCCGGCATCTTCTTCGTGCACCTGGCCGGCAGCCGCGAGCTGATCGGCGACCGGATGGCCGCCCGCACCGACCACTTCATGCCGCTCTCGCTGCTCGACTCGCAGTTCGCCGCCCTCCAGCCGCTGGAGGACGACGAGGCGGGCGTCGCGATCGACATCGCCGCCGGCCCCGAGGACATCGTCCGCCGCGCCGTCGAGGCCGTGCCCGGCGCCGGCCACCCGTAGCCGTCCCGACCCCCCAGTCCCCCCACCCCTGTTCGTGAGGTAACCATGACGCATCTCAACGCGGAGGTGCTGGCAGCCGCTTCGACCCCGGCCGCCGAGCCGATCACGTCCGCCGGGCACGGGCAGCTCGCGCTCGCCGTGCTGCTCGGCATAGCCGTGCTCGTGCTCCTGATCACCCGCTTCAAGCTGCACGCCTTCCTGTCCCTCACCATCGGCACCCTGGTGCTCGGCGCCGTCGCGGGCGCCCCGCTGGACAAGGTGATCAGCAGCTTCAGCGCCGGTCTCGGCTCCACCGTGGCGGGCGTCGGCGTCCTCATCGCGCTCGGCGCGATCCTCGGCAAGCTGCTCGCCGACTCCGGCGGCGCCGACCAGATCGTCGACACCATCCTGGCCAAGGCGTCCAACCGCGCCATGCCGTGGGCCATGGTCCTCATCGCCGGCATCATCGGCCTGCCGCTCTTCTTCGAGGTCGGCATCGTGCTGCTGATCCCCGTCGTGCTGCTGGTCGCCAAGCGCGGCGGCTACTCGCTGATGCGGATCGGCATCCCCGCCCTCGCCGGCCTCTCCGTGATGCACGGCCTGGTGCCGCCGCACCCCGGACCGCTGGCCGCCATCGACTCCGTCGACGCCAACCTCGGCGTCACCCTCGCCCTCGGCGTGCTGATCGCCGTGCCCACCGCGATCATCGCCGGCCCGGTCTTCGCCCGCTACGCCGACCGCTGGGTCGACGTCACCCCGCCCGAGGGCCTGATACCCGAGCGCCCCTCCGAGCAGCTCGACCGGCGTCCCGGCTTCGCCGTCACCGTCGGCACCGTGCTGCTGCCCGTGGTGCTGATGCTGATCAAGGCGCTCGTCGACATCGTGATCGACGACCCGGAGAACACCGTCCAGCGGGTCGCGGACGTCGTCGGCAACCCGATGATGGCGCTGCTCGCCGCCGTGCTCGTCGGCCTGTTCACCCTCGGCGGTGCCGCCGGCTTCGCCCGCGACCGGCTGGCCTCCACCGTGGAGAGCTCGCTCGGCCCGATCGCCGGCATGCTGCTGATCGTCGGCGCCGGCGGCGGCTTCAAGCAGACCCTGATCGACTCGGGCGTCGGCCAGATGATCCTGGACATCTCCCAGGACTGGAACATATCGGCGCTGCTCCTCGGCTGGCTGATAGCCGTCGGCATCCGCCTCGCCACCGGCTCGGCCACGGTCGCCACCATCTCCGCCGCCGGCCTCGTCGCCCCGCTCGCCGCCGACATGTCCACCTCGCACGTGGCGCTGCTCGTGCTGGCCATCGGTGCCGGCTCGCTCTTCCTCAGCCACGTCAACGACGCCGGGTTCTGGCTGGTCAAGGAGTACTTCGGGATGAGCGTCGGCCAGACGCTGCGCACCTGGTCGGTGATGGAGTGCGTGATCTCCGTCGTCTCCCTCGTCTTCATCCTGCTGCTCTCGCTGATCATCTAGGCGGCCGACCGTGCAAGCACCAGATCGTCTCTTCGACATCGCCGGACGCGTCGCCCTGGTCACCGGCTCCAGCCGTGGCATCGGCCACGCGCTGGCCGGCGGCCTGGCCGCCGCCGGCTGCGTGGTCGTGCTCAACGGGCGCGACGAACGGCGGCTCGCCGAGGCCGCGGCCGAGATCACCGAGGCCACCGGCGCGGCCGTGCACACCGCCGCGTTCGACGTGACCGACGGGCCGGCCGTCGCCGCCGGCGTCGCCGACGTCGAGGACCGCGTCGGACCGCTCGACATCCTGGTCAACAACGCCGGGATGCAGCACCGCAAGCCGCTCCTCGACTTCACCGACGCCGACTGGCACCGGATCGTCGACACCAACCTCACCAGCGCCTTCCTGGTCGGCCGCGAGACGGCCCGGCGGATGGTCGGGCGCGGCCGCGGCAAGATCGTCAACATCTGCTCGCTGCAGAGCGAGGTGGTGCGGCCCGGCATCGCGCCGTACGCCGCCACCAAGGGCGCCCTCAAGATGCTCACCAAGGGCATGTGCGCCGACTGGGGGCCGCACGGCCTCCAGGTCAACGGGCTCGGCCCCGGTTACATCGAGACCGAGCTGACCAGGCCGCTGGTCGAGGACCCCGAGTTCACCGCCTGGGTGCGCGGCCGCACCCCGGCCGGCCGGTGGGGCCGCGTCGAGGACCTGGTGGGCGCGCTGCGCTACCTGGTCTCACCCGCGGCCGACTTCGTCAACGGGCAGGTGCTGTACGTCGACGGCGGAATGTCGAGCGTGTTGTGAGGTGGCGGGGACGATGCTGAGCTGTGTGATCCACGGGGCCGGCGACCTGCGGGTCGAGGAGCGGCCCGAGCCGCAGCCGGGACCCGGGCAGGCCCTGGTCGCGATCCGCTACGGCGGCGTCTGCGGCTCCGACCTGCACTACCACCGGCACGGCGGGGTCGGCGACTTCCGGCTGCGCGAGCCGCTGGTGCCGGGCCACGAGGTGGTGGGCACCGTCGTCGGCCACGGCCCCGGCGCGACGGGCCCGGCGGTCGGCACCCCGGTCGCCGTCCACCCGGCGACGCCCTGCGGCCGGTGCCCCGAGTGCGTCTCAGGACGGGCCAACATCTGCCGCGACACCCGCTACCTGGGCAGCGCCGCCCGGATGCCGCACGTGCAGGGCGGCTTCGCCGCCCGGATCGTGGTCCCCGCCGACCAGCTGCGGCCGCTGCCGCCGGGCCTCGACCTGCGGCGTGCCGCCCTCGCCGAGCCGCTGGCCGTCGCCCTGCACGCGGTGCGCCGGGCCGGCCCGGTGGCCGGCCGACACGTGCTGGTCACCGGCGCGGGACCGATCGGCTGCCTGGTCGCGGCGGCCGCCGACGAGGCGGGCGCCGCCTCGGTGACCGTCACCGACCTGCTGCCGCGCGCCCTGGAGTTCGCCCGCACCGCCGGCGCCACGGCGGTGGTCCGCGCCGACGACCAGGACGACCCGGGCTGGCCCGAGCAGGTGGACGTGGCCATCGAGGCGTCCGGAACCGCGCCGGGGCTCGCCGACTGCCTGAACCGGGTGGCCCGCGGCGGCGTCGTCGTCCAACTCGGCCTGCTGCCGCCCGGCAGCACGCCGTTCGCCGGCAACGCGCTGGTCACCCGCGAGATAGAGCTGCGCGGCGCGTTCCGCTTCGCGCCCGAGCTCGACGAGGCGCTGCGGCTGCTCGCGGCGCGCCCCGCGCTCGAAGGGCTGATCAGCGCGGTGCGGCCGGTGCGGGACGCGGCGGACGCGTTCGCGCTGGCCGCCGACCGCGCGACCTCCTGCAAGGTGCTGCTGGACTTCGGCGACCGACTCTAGGGACCGTCCGACAGCTCCTCGTGGAGTCCTTGGAGCGCGACGTGGTCGTCGTCGTTGCCAGTGTGCGGGGCGGCGAACCAGCGCGCGTACTCGGCGATCTCGGAGAGCCGCCAGTCGAGCGCGAACAGCTCCACCATCGCCGGGTCGGGGGCGAGCGCGGCGCCGGCGGCCGTGCCGAGCAGGCTCGCGTAGTCCCGCTCGCGCGGCGCGAGGGCCAGCGACTCCCAGTCGACCAGCCTGAGCCCGCCGGCGACCACGACCTGGTTGGCGTGGTGCGGCTCGCCGTGGGTCGGCACCCAGGAGTCCTGGCGGGAGCGGGCGACGTCCCCCAACTCCAGGTAGCGGGCCGTCCAGCGCCCGATCGCGGCGCCGCGGGCGGCGATCGCCGCCCGCGCCTCCTCCGCCAGCGGCCCCGACGTCCAGGCCGCGGCGGTGCGGGCCCGCAGCTCGTCCGCGAACCCCGGGCCGACCCGGGGCCGCCAGCGCGGCAGTCCTTCCGGTGGTGCCGTTTGGTGCAGGGCGGCGAGCGCGGCGACGACCTCGGCGAGGTGCCGGGGCTCGCGGGCCTCCGCCTCGGTCGGCGACCGGCCGTCCAGCCACGGCGTCACGCTGAGCACGCCGGGCCCGACACCGACGGTGAACCGCCCGGAGGCGGCGGGCAACGGCGCGCACACCACGGCCAGGCCGGCGGCGGCCAGCGCGGCGGCGCCCGCGTAGGCGGCCTCCAGCGACTCCGCGGTGTGCCGGGGCGCGAGCTGGTCCAGGGTCACGAACAGGGCCTCGCCGCCGGCGCCGCGCGCCCGCCAGTGGTGGGCGCCGAACCCCCAGGGCAGGTGCTCGACCCCGGTGATCGCGGGCAGCCAGTGGTCGGCGACCGCGCGGGCGATCGCGTCGTCGTCGATGAAGGAGGGGCGGGAGAACACGAGCCCTGATCGTAGGCCGCGGGTTCGCTGCGCTTGGCGTTGGCCGCCGGCCCGGCAGGGGCCCTGACGGCGGCTTCACCGCGGTGCGGTGCGCGCTGGCGCGCGATGGACTGGCCATCCGGCCCGCGTCGCCGGCGCGGCCGGCCTTGGCGGCTTGGGCCTGTCCTCCCGGATCTTCGCGGGCACGCGACGCGCCCCCAGGCATCCCGGGCGGGTCGCGTTGCGCCACGCCGCGGAGCGGCACATGGACGCTGCGCGCGAGTACGGCCACGTACGAGCTGCGGCGCGGTCGGCGTGCGGCTCCGCCGCGTGCAGCACCTCCCAGCGTTAGCTGGGGGAGCCGTCCGCCGCTCGTTGATCCACGAAGATCCAAGAGCAGGCCCTGGCCGTACGGCGTGTCCCGCCACCGGCGCGTCTGAGGGCGCTGGCACGCGGTGTATCGGCCGTGCCGGCCTGCGGCAGGCGTGGCCGGCTCCCTCTTCGCGCGGCCGGCTTCGCCGGCCTCCGCGGCTAGCCGTACGGTACGACCGCGACCGGGCAGGCCGCGTGGTGCAGTGCCGCGTGCGCCACGCCGCCGATGTGCAGGCTGAGCCGGGGGCGGTGCAGGCGGCGGCCGACGATGAGCAGGGCGGCCCGGTGGGACGTCGCGGCCAGCAGTTCCTCCGAGGCGTTGCCGAAGCGCAGGTGCTCCACGACCGGCACCGCCGGATGGCGCTCCCGCCAGGGGGCGAGCGCCTCGGAGAGCAGCGCGGCCTGCTGGTCCTCCACCGGCTGGTGGCCACGCTGCTGGAGCATGTCGGGCACGTCGGAGCCGAACATCGACGGCGCGCCCCAGACGTGCACCGCTCGCACCGTGGCGCCGCGCACGGCGGCCGAGGTGAAGGCGAAGTCGAGGAGCCGGCCCGAGTCGGGGCCCAGGTCGCGCAGGCCCACGACGACCTCGTCACCCTCGGTGGTCCTGCGGGCCTCGACGGCCCGCACGGAGACCACCGGGCAGTGCGCGTGCGCGATGACCGGCTGGCCCACCGAGCCCACCAGGAAGCCGACGACCGCGCCGTGCCCCCGGGAGCCGAGGACCAGCAGCTCGGCCTCGGACGACTCGTCGACCAGCCCCGACGCGGCCGTGTCGGGCACCAGGCGGGTGCTCACCGTCAGCTCGGGATGACCGGCCGAGACCTCGGCCTCCGCCTGTTCGAGCAGCCGCCTCGCCACGTTCTCGTCCGGCGGCGTCGGCACGAACAGCGACTCCTCCATCCAGGCGTGGGCCAGCCGGAGCGGAACGCCCCGCCGGGTCGCCTCGCGGGCGGCCCACTCCAGGGCGGCCTGGCTCTCCGCGCTGCCGTCGATCCCGACGGAGACGGGGCGGGTGCTGGGGAGGTTCATGGCACATCCTCGGAAAGCGGTCCGTACTCCACTCTCGCGCCGATCCCGCCCGACTGCGACCGCAGGGCCCAGGGACGGCGGGGAACGGGTTATTGACGCGTGCGCGGCAAACGCCTAGAAAGAGGGCGTCAGCCTGCGGGGGCTCGACCGAGAGGGACGCCCTCGATGTTCCATCGTGTACGCGGCGCCGCCGTCGCCGCACTGGCCGCCGCCGCGCTGCTCGCGCCGACCGGCGCCGCGAACGCCGCGGACGCCGCCGAAGACCCCGGCGTCGCCGCCCCGCCGCTGCGGGACCTGGCCGCCGAGAGCGGCCGGTTCTTCGGACTCGGCATCAGCGGCCCGATGCTCGACCAGCCCCGGTACACCGCCATCGCCTCCACCGAGTTCTCCAGCGTCACCCCGGGCAACGAGATGAAGTGGGGCTCCGTCGAGCCCACCCGGGGCAACCTCGACTGGACCGGCGCCGACCGGATCGTGGACTTCGCCGAGGAACACGACCAGGAGGTGCACGGCCACACCCTGGTCTGGCACAGCCAGCTGCCGAACTGGGTGGCGAACGGCGACTTCGCCGACGGCGAGCTGCGCCAGGTCATGACCGACCACGTCACCACCCAGGTCGGCCGCTACGCCGGCCGGATCGCCCGCTGGGACGTGGTCAACGAGCCGCTGAACGAGGACGGCACGCTGCGCGACACCGTCTTCCTGCGCGAGATCGGCCCCGGGTACATCGCCGACGCGCTGCGCGCCGCACGGGCCGCCGACCCCGAGGCCAGGCTCTACATCAACGACTACAACACGGACGGCGTCGGCGCGAAGAGCGACGGCATGTACGAGCTGGTCCGCTCGCTCCTCGACCAGGGCGTGCCGCTGGACGGCGTCGGCTTCCAGTCCCACCTGATTCTCGGCCAGGTGCCGTCCTCGATGCGGGCCAACCTGCAGCGCTTCGCCGACCTCGGCCTCGAGGTGGCGGTGACCGAGCTCGACGTGCGGATGCAACTCCCCGCCGACGCCGCCAAGTTGGAGCAGCAGGCCGCCGACTACGGCGCGGTGGTGGGGGCCTGCGTGGCGGTGACGCGCTGCACCGGCGTCACCATCTGGGGCTTCACCGACGCCGACTCCTGGATCCCGCCGACCTTCCCCGGCCAGGGCGCGGCCCTGCCGTGGGACGAGAACTACCAGCCCAAGCCGGCCTACCACGCCATCGTCGAGGCGCTCGGCGGAGATCCGGCGCCCGAACCGGAACCGGGCGCCTGCGTCGCCGACTACCGGGTCACCAACCGGTGGAACGCCGGCTCCACCGTTGACGTCCGGATCACCACGGACCGGGCGCTGGCCGGCTGGACCGTCACGTTCGACCTTCCGGTCGGGGAGTCCGTGGTCAGCTCGTGGAACACCTCGCTGACCCAGAACGGCACCACCGTCACCGCCCGCAACGCCGCCTGGAACGGCACCGTGGGCGCCGGTGGCACGCTCGGCTTCGGCTTCCAGACCGACAGCGGCGCCGTCTACGGAGCGCCCGTGCCGGCGCTCAACGGCACCGTCTGCACGGGCGCGGCCAACACGTAGCCCTCAGCGGGCGCGCGTGGCGTAGACGGGGACCGTGCGGTCCGGGTCCGGGTCGTCGATGCACCGGCCGGTCGTCAGGTCGAACCGCTGCTTGAGCAGCGGCGAGGCCACGAACGGCCGGCCGGAGGCGCCGCGCGAGCCGACCAGGCCGCGGGAGAGCACATAGGCGCCGCTGAACGGGTCCCGGTTGCCGATGGCGTACGTCCTGCCGTGCCGGTCGAGGAAGAGCGCGGCCTGCTGCCCGTCCGGCAGCAGCACGGCCACGCCGCGCCCCGGGACGAGCTCGGCGAGCCCGCAGACCGGCAGCCAGCCGTCGTCCGTTACCTGGATCTCCACCTTCACGTGGACGAACTCCCTTCGAGTGTGCGGATCGGCAGGGTGGGCCCGGCGAGCAGCGTCAGGTCGGGCTTGTGCTGCTCGCGTTCGGGCACGAAGGCGACGGTCGGGTCTGGCGCGCCCGGCGCGTTGACGAAGGAGACGAAGCGCCGGAGCTTCTCCGGGTCCTCGATGGTCTCGGCCCACTCGTCGCGGTAGTTGGCGACGTGCGCGGCCATCATGGCCTCCAACTCGTCGCATATTCCGAGCGAGTCGTGGACGACGACGTCCCGCACGTGGTCCAGGCCGCCCTCGATCCGCTCCAGCCAGGTGGAGGTGCGCTCCAGGCGGTCGGCGGTGCGGATGTAGAACATCAGGAACCGGTCGATGAGCCGCACCAGTTCGGCGTCGGACAGGTCCTGGGCCAGCAGGTCGGCGTGGCGCGGCGTCGCGCCGCCGTTGCCGCCGACGTAGAGGTTCCAGCCGTTGGGGGTGGCGATGACGCCGAAGTCCTTGCCCATCGCCTCGGCGCACTCGCGGGCGCAGCCGGAGACGGCCGACTTCAGCTTGTGCGGCGACCGCAGGCCCCGGTAGCGCAGCTCCAGGTCGACGGCCATCCGCACGCTGTCCTGCACGCCGTACCGGCACCAGGTCGAGCCCACGCAGGACTTCACGGTGCGCAGCGCCTTGCCGTAGGCGTGCCCGGACTCGAAGCCGGCCTCCACCAACCTGGCCCAGATCATCGGCAGTTGGTCGACGCGGGCGCCGAACATGTCGATCCGCTGGCCGCCGGTGATCTTGGTGTAGAGGTTGAAGTCCCGCGCCACCTCGCCGATCACGATCAGCTTCTCCGGCGAGATCTCCCCGCCCGGCACGCGCGGCACGATCGAGTACGACCCGTTCTTCTGCATGTTGGCGAGGAAGTGGTCGTTGGTGTCCTGCAACGCGGCCTGTTCGCCGTCCAGCACGTAGCCGTTGGCGCCGATGGTGGGCGCGAGCGAGGCGATGATGGAGCCCACCGTCGGCTTGCAGATCTCGCAGCCCTCGCCGCCGCGCGCCTCCTCGCGGCCGTACCGGTCGAGCAGTTCCCGGAAGCCGGTGATCCGCAGCGTGCGGACGATCTCGTACAGCTCCTGGCGGGTGTGGGAGAAGCAGCCGCACAGGCCGGTGTCGACGGCGACGCCGTTGGCCGCCAGCTCGTCGTTGACCAGCTGGCCCAGCACCCGCAGGCAACTCCCGCAGTCCGTACCGGCCTTGGTGCACTTCTTGACGTCGGCCACGCAGGTCGCGCCGCCCTCGGAGACCGCCGCCCTGATGGCGCCCTTGGTCACGCTGTTGCAGTTGCAGATCGTCGCGTCGTCGGGCAGCGCGGACGGGCCGAGCCCGGTGGGCGGCGCGAGCCCGGCCGGCAGCACCAGCTGCTCCGGCGGCGCCGGCGGCACCGAGCCGGTCAGCGCCCGCAGCAGCCCGTAGGAGTCGGCGTCGCCCACCAGGACGCCGCCGAGCAGCGCGCCGTCGGCGCCGACCACCAGCTTCTTGTAGACGCCGGCCCGGGCGTCCGAGTAGACCACGTCGAGGCAGCCCGCCGCGCGGCCGTGCGCGTCGCCGAAGGAGGCGACGTCGACGCCGAGCAGCTTGAGCTTGGTCGAGGTGTCGGCCGAGGTGAACGCGGCGTCCGTGCGCCCGTCGTTGGCGATGGCGTCGGCGGCGGTGGCGGCCATCTCGTAGCCGGGCGCCACCAGTCCGTAGACCATGCCGTCGACCGTCCTGGCGCACTCGCCGATGGCGTACACCGCCGGGTCGGTCTCCGTGCGGCAGCGCTCGTCGACCACCACGCCGCCGCGCTCGCCGACCGCGAGCCCGGCCGCCCTGGCCAGCGCGTCCTGCGGCCGGACGCCGGCGGAGAACACCACCAGGTCGGCCTCGACGGTCGTGCCGTCGGACAGCACCATGCCGGTGACCGCGCCGGCCGCGTCGGCGGTGATCTCCTGCCCGGCCACGCCGGTGTGCACGATCAGGCCCATCTCCTCGACGGTCCTGCGCAGCGCCCGGCCGCCGCCCTCGTCCACCTGGATCGCCATGAGCCGGTCGTTGAACTCCACGACGTGGGTCTGCAGGCCGAGACCGCGCAGCGCCCCAGCCGCCTCCAGGCCGAGCAGCCCGCCGCCGACCACCACGCCGGTGCGGGCGCCGGCCTCGGCGTGCGCGGTGATGGCCGCCACGTCGTCGACGGTCCGGTACACGAAGCAGCCGGTGGCGTCCCGGCCGGGGACGGGCGGGACGAAGGGGTACGAGCCGGTGGCGAGCACGAGCGTGTCGTATGCGACGACGCGCCCGGCGGCCGTGGTCACGGTCCGCGCCTCGCGGTCGATCGCGGCGACCGGGTCGCCGAGGTGGGTCTCGATGCCGTGCTGGGCCATGAACCCCTCGGGGACCATGGACAGCTCTTCCGGGGTGGTGCCGGTGAAGCAGGAGGTGAGGTGGACCCGGTCATAAGCGGGACGCGGCTCCTCGCCCAGCACCACGATGCGGGCACGGTCGGGCACGCCGCGGTCGGCCAGCTCCTCGAGGAAGCGCTGGCCCACCATGCCGTGGCCGATCAGGACGATGGTCTGGGTCATCACGTGTTCGAGAGTGCGACGGCGCTGTTACCCGGCCGCATCACCTCCGTTTCCCTCGGGCAACGCTGACCTCAGCGGGCGGCGACCCGGTGTGTGAGGGGGCGTGCGGATCACTTAACATCCGCGCAGCACGGCCTTATCCGCCGCTTAACGTCCTGTGCGCGGCTGCACGTTCATCCCGTGATCGGGTAATCATGCGAGCGGCGCGAAACCGCCCGACTGCTGCGAGGATGACGCGTATGACCGAGGTGCGCACCGCCCACACCGCCGACCTGGACCCCACCGCGCTCGCCGCCGCGCGCGCCCTGCTCGACGAGGCGTTCGACGGGGACTTCTCCGATCACGACTGGGAACACTCGCTGGGCGGCATGCACGCGATGCTCTGGGACGGCGACGAACTCGTCGGCCACGCCTCCGTCGTCCAACGCCGCCTGCTGCTCGCCGGCCGCGCCGTCCGCACCGGCTACGTCGAGGCCGTCGCCGTCGCCGCCTCCCACCGCCGCAACGGCCACGGCACCCGCCTGATGACCGAGGTCGAGCGCGTGATCCACGGCGGCTACGACCTCGGGGCGCTCTCCACCTCCGACGAGGCCCACGACTTCTACGCCGCCCGCGGCTGGCGCCTGTGGCGCGGCCCGACCTTCGCCGTCACCCCCCTCGGCATAGCCCGCACCGAGGACGAGGACGGCGGCGTCTACGTCCTCCCCGTCTCCGTCACCCCCGACCTCTCCGGCGAGATCACCTGCGACTGGCGCGACGGCGACGTGTGGTGACCGGGCGCGCGGCCCGCCTCCGCCGGCTCAACCGCCGCACGGGCCAGCCGCGTTCGCGGTGCAGCGGCACTCCACCGGCGCGGCGTCGGCCTTGACGACGCGGGCGGTCGCGGCGGCGTAGCCGTCCCGGTGCTTGGCCGGCTCGGTGCCGAGGCTGCACCGACAGCCGTCTATGCGGTCGACCTTGCCATCTGATGAGACGGCCGTCAATATAGACGCATGTCGAATCATGCTGCTCTCCCGGTGCTCGGCCAGGACGCCACCGAGTGCTGCGCGCCGGTGGTCCGCGAACCGCTGGGCGAGGAGGCCGCGGCCGAGCTGGCGCGGATGTTCAAGGCGCTGTCGGACCCCGTCCGGCTGCGGCTGCTGTCCCTGATCGCCTCCCACGAGGGCGGGGAGGCGTGCGTCTGCGACCTGACCGGCCCGTTCGACGTCTCCCAGCCGACGATCTCGCACCACCTGAAGGTCCTGCGGGAGGCCGGCCTGGTCGGCTCGGAACGGCGCGGCACCTGGGTCTACTACTGGGTACTCCCCGCGGCGCTGGCCCGGCTCTCCGCCCTGCTCGCGCCGCCCGCGGCGTCCCCCGCGTGAGCGCCGAGGCGGCCCTACCGCGCCGGGCGGCGGTCGAGGCGCTGGGCACCGCGGCGCTGGTCGCGATCGTCGTCGGCTCCGGCATCCAGGCGGCCGGGCTGACCGACGACGTCGGCCTGCGGCTGCTGGCCAACTCCCTGGCCACCGTCCTCGGTCTCGGCGTGCTGATCGCCCTGCTCGGCCCGGTCTCCGGGGCGCACCTCAACCCGGTCGTGACGCTCGCCGCCCGGTGCGTCGGCCGGCGGACCGGCGACGGCCCCACCCTCCGCGACGTCGCCGCCTACCTCCCCGCCCAGACCGTCGGGGCGATCGGCGGCGCGGTGCTCGCGAACGCGATGTTCGCCGAGCCGCTGGTGCGCTTCTCCGGCCAGGACAGATCGGCCGGACACCTGCTGCTCGGCGAGGTGGTGGCCACCGCGGGACTGGTCTGGCTGGTCCTCGGCCTGACCCGCGCCGGCCGCGCCCACCTCGCGCCGGCCGCGGTCGCCTCCTACATCGGCGCGGCCTACTGGTTCACCTCCTCGACGTCCTTCGCCAACCCGGCGGTCACGCTCGGCCGCGCCTTCACCGACACCTTCGCCGGCATCGCCCCCACCTCCGTCGCGCCGTTCCTCGCCGCGCAGCTCCTCGGCGCGGCCCTCGGCCTCGGCCTGGCCGCCGTCTGCTTCCGCCGCCCCGCGCCCGCCCTGGCCCCGCGCGACGTGCGGCGGCCCGCCCGTCCCCGATCCCCGGAAAGCCCCCTGGCCTCATGAGCGTTCCCGCCGCCGTCCCGTCCGTGCTCTTCGTCTGCGTGCACAACGCCGGCCGTTCCCAGATGGCCGCCGCCTTCCTCACCCACCTCGCCGGGGACAGGGTCCGGGTCCGCTCCGCCGGCTCCGCCCCCGCCGACGCCGTGAACCCCGCGGTGGTCGCGGCCATGGCGGAGGTCGGCGTCGACATCTCCGCCGAGACGCCCAAGGTGCTGACCGAGGCGGCGGTGCGGTCCTCCGACGTCGTGATCACCATGGGCTGCGGCGACGCCTGCCCGGTCTTCCCGGGAAAGCGCTACCTGGACTGGGCGTTGGACGATCCCGCCGGCCGGGGCGTCGCGGCCGTCCGCCCGATCCGGGACGAGATCGAACGCCGGGTCCGCGGCCTGCTCGCCGAGCTCGGCGTCGAGACGGCCGCTTGACCTCACGTTTGGTTGAGCTCCTAGCGTCTGTGGTGACGAGAGGAGTTCACCTGTGACGACACTGGTGACGGGTGCCACCGGGAACACCGGCCGGCACGTGGTGGCGGAGCTGGTCCGCCGAGGAGAGCACGTTCGGGCCCTGACCCGGAACCCGGCCGCGGCGGAGGGCCGCCTCCCGGCCGAGGCGGAGCTGGTGGCCGGCACCCACACGGCGCCGGAGACGCTGGACGCCGCCCTGGACGGCGTCAGCCGGCTGCACATCACCGTGACGGCCGGACTCGCCGACGTCGGCCCCGAGTTGGTGCGACGGGCGGTCGACGCGGGCGTGCGGCGCGTCACCGTGCTGTGGGGCGGCTGGGTGGGCCCGGTCGAGAAGGCCGTGGCGGACTCGGGCGTGGAGTGGACGCGCCTCGAAGCCCAGGAGTTCATGTGCAACGCGCTGACCTGGGCCGAGTCGATCCGCGCCGAGGGCGTCGTGCGCGAGCCGTTCGACCTCCCCAGCGCGGTCGTCCACGAGGCCGACATCGGCGCCGTGGCCGCCGCCGCGCTGCTCGACGACGGCCACGCGGGCAAGGCCTACAACCTCACCGGACCCCAACCGCTGACCACCCGCGAACGGATCGCGATCCTGTCCCGGGCCATCGGCCGCGACATCGACCTCGTTCGTATCACCCACGAACAGGCCGTCGACCGGCTGATCTCCACCGGCGTGTCCCGGGCGGACGCCGAGTACGTCATCGGTTGGCACGCGGCGCCCCCTGCGGAGGCCAGGACGGTGGACGACACCGTGGAGCGGGTGACCGGCCGCCCGGCGCGCACCTTCGCCCAGTGGGCGGCCGAGCACGCGCACCGCTTCTGAAACCAGGTGCCCGGGCGGCCACCGCTCTGCCAGGCTGGCCGGCCATGACCACGTACGAACTGTTGCTCATCGGTGGCGGCGCGGGCGTCGGGAAGACGACCGTCGCGTGGGAGGTGTCCGCGGCGCTGCGGGCCGCCGGAACGGCGCACTGCCTGATCGAGGGGGACTACATGGACCAGATCCACCCCGCCCCCGCCGACGACCCGCACCGCGCGGCGATCACCGAGCGGAACACCGCCGCGATCTGGGCGAACTACGCGGCGCTCGGCCAGCGGCGCCTCATCTACACGAACACGGTGAGCATCCTGGAGGAGCCGATGCTCCGACGGGCGATGGGCGGCGACATGGTCCGGTCGACCTGTGTCCTGCTCACCGCCGAGGAGGCGACCGTACGGGAGCGGCTCGCGGGCCGGGAGATCGGCTCCCAGCTCGACGCCCACATCGAGCGGAGCCTGCGGATGGCCCGCGAGCTGAGCGAACGCGCCCCCGCCGGCACGGTCCGCGTCCCGACCGACGGGCGTGGTGTCGAGGCGATCGCCCTCGACGTGGTGCGGGCGGTTGCTTGGGAAGGCCAAGCAACGGGATGAGGGGGTATGTCGGGCGGTGGCTTGCCCGGACCGGCTCGCGTCAGCTGGGGGAGCACCGCGTCTGACGCCGCGGCCTGATCCGAAAAGATCGCCCGGACAGGACCTAGTCGGATCTCTCGGCACCCCTCCCGAGCCGGCGCCCATACCGTCGGTTCATGAGACCGGAGGGGCATGAACGGCGGCGTTGGGTCGGGAACGGCATCGTGCTCGGCCCGGTCGTGGGGGTGGGCGTCGGCGTGGCGGTTCAGGCGCCCGGTGCGCTTCCGGTCACCCTCGGCGTCGGGCTGCTGCTGCTCGCCGGCCGGGCCTGCTGGGTGTACGGCCTGCTGCCGTCCGTCCGGCTCGGCACCGTCCGGCGGTTCGTCGTCACCACGGTCGTCCTCGGCCTGGCGGCCGGCGGGCTGCTGCTGGTTCCCCTCGTCAACGACCTCGTGCTGGGCGACCGGCCGCGCGACCTGGACGACTTCGGGCGCATGTGTGAGGGCGACGGCGGCGCCGACCCGTTTCCGCGTGCGGCGCCGTACGAGCCGGGCCGGGCCGGTGGCCCGCCGCCGTGGGTGGTTGTCGAGGAGGGGTGGGAGGACTGGTCCTCCACGGGCGGGCGGGAGCAGGACCTGGAGGACGAGCCGTCCCCGGGCGACGTGCAGCTGGTGGCGTGCGCCGAACGGGACGGGCGGGTGCCGGACACCGACATCTCCTGCGGCTACACCGACGGCCCCCTCGGCCTCGGGCCGGTGACCGAGACCGTCGAGTTCTCCCAGGGCCGCTACCGGGTCACCGTCTACGAGGCGCGCACCGGCGAACCGGTGGGCGGCGGCACGCTGCTGGGCGACGCGGAGGTGGAGTGCGCGGACGCGGTCTTCGGGGAGGACCCGGGACCCGAGTACACCGAACCCGACGGGCGGCAGTACGCGGACCTGCTCGCCGAGGTGCACGGCACGGCCGCCGGCGCGAGGTGACGCGACCAGGACGGGGCACCCGAAGGACGACGACGGCTACCGGCCGCCCCGGCTCCCGCACCTGCGCGTCGGTGGGGCGGGACTCACCCGTTAGGGTCCTCACCCGTGACCGAACCCTCCTCCTACCTCCGCGCGACGGCCGACGCCTACGACGCCGTCGCCGTCCTCTACGCCGAGTTCGCGCGCGACGAGCTCGACGGCCAGCCGTTGGACCGCGCGTTCCTCGCCGCGTTCGCCGAACTCGCGCGCACCGGGCCCGTCGTCGAGGTGGGGTGCGGCCCCGGGCGGGTGGTCGCGCACCTGCACCGCCTCGGGCTCGACATCTCCGGTGTCGACCTGTCGCCCGTGATGATCGACCTGGCCCGCGAGACGTACCCGGAGCTGCGGTTCGAGGTCGGCTCGATGGACGCCCTCGACCTGGCCGACGGCTCGCTGCACGGCGTGCTGTCCTGGTACTCGGTCATCCACACCCCGCCGAAGGAACTGCCCCCGTACTTCACCGAGTTCCATCGGGTCCTCGCGCCCGGCGGCCATCTCCTGCTCGGCTTCTTCGAGGCGGAGGGCGAGCAGGTCACCGACTTCGACCACAAGGTCGTGACGGCCTACCGGTGGCCGATCGACGACCTCGCGGCGCTGGCTCGCGCCGCCGGCTTCGTGGAGGTCGGGCGGATGACGCGCGAGCCGCACGAGGGGGAACGGCCGTTCCGCCAGGGCCGGCTGCTGATGCGCCGGGCCGAGTGACGTCGCGCGCCTGGGCCTCGGGACCCCTCCCCACCGGGCGCCCGTAGCGTCGCCGCATGGATGAGTCGCTGCCCGCCGGAAGGCCGCCCGGCCCCGGTGCACCGCCGCCGGTCGTCACCGACCGGGACCACCTTCCCCCGTGGATCTCCCCCCGCGCCGAGCCCGGTCGCGAGACACTCGCCGACTGGGGGGAACGGGTCGGCGCCTACCTGCTCGACGCCCTTCTCGTCCTCGCGCTCCTCGTCGGCGGGGGGCTCGCCCTCTCCCGGGTCGCCCCGGCCGTCATCGGGGTGTGGATCATCACGGTTCTCCTGTGCTACTCCCCACTGTGCACCGCGTGGTGGGGAGGCAGCCCGGGCAAGCTGGCGCAGGGGATGCGGGTGGCGCGCAGCGGTGACGGCCGCCCGCTCACGTACGGGCGGGCCCTGTGCCGGCATGTGGCCCACCTGGTGCTGCACTTCACGCCCCTCCTGGGACAGATCGACTACCTGTGGCCGCTGTGGGACGAGCCGTTCCAGCAGTGCCTGCACGACAAGGTGGTGGGATCGGTCGTGGTGGTGCGCGGCTGACCTCCCGTCAGGCGCGGTAGCCGGCCAGGCCGTCGGCCAACTCGTCCGCGTCGCCGTCGCGTTGGGCGGCGAGTGCCTGTTGGAGCGCGAACGAGCCGTGGATCGTGGCCACTCGGGCGGCGACGGCGGGGGAGGGGCGTAGGGCGGTGAGCAACTCCGGGCCGTAGGAGGCGGACAGGGCCGCCAGGTCCTCGGCCTGGTCGCCGAGCGCGACCTCGTCCCAGTCGATGACGCCGGCGAGGACCGGCAGCCCGGCGTGCCACTCCCACAGCAGGTTCTCGGCGCCGAGGTCGCCGTGGACGACGGCGGTGTCCAGGGCGGGCAGGGCGCGCAGCGCGGCCAGTTCGGCGTCGGCCCTGGCGCGGCCGGCCGGGGACATCGACGGGTACAGCTCGGCGGTCACGGCGTCGGCGAACTCGCGCCAGTGGGTGGCGGGTTGGCGCGGCAAACCGGCGGCGGGCGCGGCGGCCAGCCGGGCGAGGAGGGCGGCGAGCTGCTCGGCGGCCGAGGCGAGGACGGCGGGGGAGGTGAGGGCCTCGGGCGGCAGCGGCTCGCCCGGGACCCGGCTGAGGACGAGGCGCGGCGGGTCGGCGAGTTCGGCGATCGGCTCCGGGGTGCGGACGCCGAGGTCGAGCGCGGCGACGGCGCGCAGCAGGGCGGCCCGGCGGGGAAGCCGGGCGGCGGCCGCCTGGGTGCGGGGGTGGCAGACCACGCGGTCGGCGTGCACCTCGACCCGGTGGAACTGGCCCTCGTACACGGCGGGTTGGCTCAGGATGTCACTCATCGACGATCCGGTCCTCCCGGTGGGCGCCGAAGTATTCGGCCTGGCGGGCCATGATCTCCCGCATCGACGTGGCGCGCGGGACGCCGTAGACGGTGCCGGGGAAGTCCAGGGGCCGCTGCGTCTCCCACAACTCCTCGGCCTGGTCGGGGGAGAAGAGCCGGGCCGGGTCGCCGGCGGCGATCCAGCCGATGGGGACGACGGTGCCGGGCGCGAGCCGGGAGTTGACGTGCAGCACGCTGTTGACCCGCAGCTCGGACCCGGCTCCGGCGACCGCGCCGGGGAAGACCGAGACGCCGGTGGCGACGAACACCTCGTCCTCGACGGTCGCGCCGTTGAGGTGGGCGTGCGGGCCGACCAGCACCGCGTCGCCGAGGACGGCCGCGTGCCGTGCCCTGCCGCGCACCAGCGCCTGCTCCATGACCACCACGTCGGCGCCGGTCCGCACCTCGCCGTCCTCGGCCGTCAGCACGGCGCCGTGCAGCACCCGCGCTCGCTCGCCCAGGGTGACGGCCCCGCACAGCACGGCCGTCGGCGCCACGTAGGCGGAGTCCGGCACGACCGGCCGGGCGCCGCGATGTTCGATCAGCATGGGGTCGAGACTAAGGCGGCTGAACGAACCCGCGGCGCCGCCGGGTCAGACCCGGAGGCCGAGGTGGAGGCCGCCGCTGGCGTCGAGGACCTGGCCGGTGATCCAGCGGGCGTCGTCGGAGGCGAGGAAGGCGACGGCGTCGGCCACGTCCTCGGCGCGGCCGAGGCGGTCCAGGGCGGTCTGGCCGGTGATGAACTCCGCCAGCCCCGGCTGCTCGAAGACGGCGGCGTTGTCCTCGGTCCTGGTGGCGCCGGGGGCGATGGCGTGGACGGTGATCCCGCGGGTGCCCAGCGCGCCGGCCAGGGTCAGCGTCATCGTCTCCAGGGCGCCCTTGCCCATGGCGAAGGCGGTCTGTCCCGGGTTGGCCACCCGGGTGGCGACCGAGGTCAGGGAGATGATCCGGCCGCCGTCGCGGAGCAGCGGGAGCGCCCGCTGGACGATGAAGTACGGCGCCCTGACGTTCACCGCGAAGAGGCGGTCGAACCGCTCGGGGGTGTCCGTCTCGACGGGTCCGGTCGGGGCGGCCGCCGCGTTGTTGACCAGGATGTCCAGCGGCCGGCCGGCCAACCCTCGCTCCAAACCGGCGAACAGGGTGTCCACGTCCCCGTCGGTGCCCAGTTCGGCGTGGACGGCGAAGGCGCGGCCGCCGGCCCGCTCGATCCCGGCGACCGTCTCGCGCGCCGCGGCCTCGCCGGAGCCGTAGTGCACGGCGACCTCCGCGCCGTCGGCGGCGAGGCGCCGGGCGATGGCCCGCCCGATGCCGCGCGAGGCCCCGGTCACCACGGCGGTCCTGCCGATCAGTCTGCCCATTCCGTCCACCTCTTCGTGTTAGTCGACCACAACTTGTGAGCGACTAACAGTACGGTAGCGTGTCACGCATGAGTGGTGAAGGGCCGAGTCTGCGCGAACGCCGGCGGGTGGAGACCAGGCGGCTCATCCAGTCGCACGCCCTGCGGCTGTTCGCCGAGCGCGGCTTCGACGACACCACCGTCAACGACGTCGCGCGCGCGTCCGGGGTCTCGGCGATGACCGTCTACCGGCACTTCCCGACCAAGGAGGACCTGGTCCTCCACGGCCGGTACGACCACCTCGTCGCGGCCGGGGTCGCGGCCCGGCCGGCGGACGAGCCGCCGGTGCGCCGGATCGGCCGGGCCCTGGTCGAGACGGTCCGTGACCTCGCGGGGTCCGCCGACCGGGAACTGCTGCTCGCCCGGCTGCGGTTGATGGTCGACACGCCGGCGTTGCGCGCCCGGCACCTGGACAGCCAGTTCGCCACCCAGCAGGCCATCGCCGCGGCCCTGCTCGGCGACGCGCCCGAGCCCGACGCGGAGTTCCGCGTCGGGGCCGCGGCCAGTGCCTGCCTGGCCGCGATGCATGTCGCCCTGACGCGCTGGGCCCGGGAGGACGGGCGGCCCGACCTGCCGGGCCTGGTCGCCGCCGCGCTCGCCGCCGCCTTCGGGGAGGAGTTCGGCGACGACGTCGACTGACCGGCCGCGCGGTCGGCTCAGCGGGTGGGCCGGTCAGCGCGGCGAGCCGGCCGCGTCGTACTCCTCGCGGGCGCGCTCGACATGGCCGAGGTTGGCCGTGGCCCACTCGGTGAGGTGCGCGAAGAGCGGGGCCAGGCTGCGGCCCAGCTCGCTGATCTCGTACTCGACGCGCGGCGGCACCTCGGGGTGGTAGGTGCGGACGACCAGGCCGTCGCGCTCCAGCTGGCGGAGGCGCTGGGTGAGCACCTTGGGGGTGATCCCGGTGACGCGCCGCTCCAACTCGACGAACCGCTGGCGGCCGAAGGTGTGGAGCGACCAGAGGATCGGCGTGGTCCAGCGGCTGAAGACGATGTCCACCACCGGCGAGATCGGGCACGCCAGCTCGGGGTCGGTCGTGGCGTCGGCCTTCATGGCGCGGACCCCCTCCTGGGGTAGTCACTTTCCTCTAGGTACCTACTATACCCAGGCTGTTAGCGTCCCTCCCGTCGCGAGAAACCACAGGTAAGGACACGGGAGTCGAAGATGATCGTGGTGACGGGTGCCACAGGGAACGTCGGCCGCTGGCTGGTCAGCACGCTGGCCGAGGCCGGGGAGCAGGTGACGGCGGTCTCGCGCGGGATCGCCGCGGGCGACGTGCCGGCGGGCGTGCGGGCGGTGCCGGCGGACCTGGCCACGCCGGAGAGCCTGCGGCCCGCCCTCGACGGCGCGGAGGCGCTGTTCCTGCACGACGGCGGCGCGGGCGGCCACGGGCTCGACCCGCACGCCATCCTGGCCGTGGCCAGGGACGCCGGGGTCCGGCGGGTGGTGCGGCTCTCCTCGCAGGGCGTGGCGACCAGGCCGGAGTCGCCCTCGCACGGCGGCACCATGCGGGCCGTCGAGGACGCGGTGCGCGAGTCGGGCCTGGCCTGGACGATCCTGCGGCCCGGCGGCTTCGCGTCCAACGCCTTCGCCTGGGCCGAGTCGGTGCGCGCCGAGCGGACGGTCGCCGCGCCCTTCGGCGACGTCGGGATCCCGGTGATCGACCCGGCGGACATCGCCGAGGTCGCGGCCGTGACCCTGCGCAAGGACGAACACGCCGGCCACGTCTACGAGTTGAACGGGCCGGCGGTCGTCACGCCCCGGCAGCAGGCCGCGGCGATCGGGGCGGCGCTCGGCGAGCCGGTGCGGTTCGTGGAACTGACCCGGGAGGAGGCGCACGCCCGGATGGCCGCCTTCATGCCGGAGCCGGTGGTGGCGACCACGCTGTCCGTGCTCGGCGAGCCCAACGCCGCCGAGCTGCGGCTGAGCCCGGACGTCGAGCGGGTGCTCGGCCGCGCGCCCCGCTCCTTCGCCGAGTGGGCCGAGCGCAACGCCGGGGCCTTCCGCTAAACTCTTCCCGTTCGCCTTCGGCGCCCCGACCTGGGGCGGCCGGAGGCTTTTTTCATGTCCTCTCACCCCAACACCCGAGCCACGGCGGCCGGTTACCGGGCGCTGCTGCGCGACCGCGAGTTCGCCGGCCTCTTCCTCGGCTTCATGCTGACCGTCGCCGCCGGCACCCTGTCCGGCTTCGCCCTCGGCACCCTTGTCGACGACCGCACGGGCTCCCCGTTCCTCACCGCCGTCAGCATGTACGGCGCCACGTTCGCCACCGTCCTCGGCGCGCTGACCCTGATGTCGGTGGCGGACGGGCGGCGCCCGCGGCGCACGCTCGTCGCGCTCCACCTGCTCACGCTCGTCGGCGTCGCGACGCAGGCCGTCCCCGGGCTGCCGCTCGGCGCGCGGTTCTGCCTGCTGCTGACGCTCGGCTTCTTCCAGGCGCTCGGCACCGGCGTCCGGCTGGGGCTGCTGGTCGAGATCGTGCCCGACGCCGGCTACGCGACGGCGCGTTCGCTGATGAACGTCACCTCGGGCGGGGTGATGATCCTCGGCTACGCGGTGGGCGCGGTGCTGCTGCGCCGGCTGGACCCGCAGGGGGTGTTCGTGGTCGCCGCGGCGCTGACCGGTCTCGCGCTGCTGGTGGTGGCGGCCACCGTCCGGGAACACTCGATCCGGCTCACCCGGCGCCCCGGACCGCGCGAGACCTGGCGCGCCAACGTCGAGCTGTTCTCACACCCCGGCCGGCGGGCGCTGCTGCTGAACCTGTGGGTGCCCAACGGGCTGGTCGTCGGCTGCGCGGCGCTGTTCATCGCCGACGACGCGGAGTGGGCCGGCGTGCTGCTCGCCGCGTCCTCGGCCGGGATGCTGCTCGGCGACCTGGCCGTCGGCCGGATGTGCACCGCCGAGCTGCGGTGGCGGCTCGCGTTCCCGATGCGGCTGCTGCTGGCCGCCCCCTACCTGCTCTTCGTCCTGGACCCGCCGCGGTGGCCCCTGGTCGGCGCGGTCTTCGTGGCCGGCGCCGGGTTCTCCGCCTCCCTCGCGCTCCAGGAACGGTTGCTCGCGCTGACGCCCGAGGCGGTGCGCGGGCAGACACAGGGCGTGGAGTCGGCCGGCCGCCTCACCTGCCAGGGCCTGGGCGCGGCCCTCGCCGGCGGCGTGGCCCAGTGGACGGGGCCCGCCGCCGCGATGGCCGCCCTGGCGGCGGCGTCGCTCGCCGTCACCCTCGCCTCCCGCCCGTGGGTGAGCCGGGCCGGCCGCGGGTAGCGGGCGGCTAGCCCACCGGCGGTAGGGACCGCTGCATCAGGATGGTGTCCAGCCAGCGGCCGTGCTTGGTGCCCACGGCGGTCAGCCGGCCGGCGTCGGTGAAGCCGAAGCGGCGGTGCAGCGCCGGGGAGGCCGCGTTGTCGCCGGCGTCGGCGATCACGGCGATCAACTGGCGGACGCCGGCCTCCGCGCAGGCGGCCAGCAGCGCTTCGAGGAGCCGGCTGCCGAGGCCCTTGCCGGTGTGGTCGGGGGCGAGGTAGATCGAGTTCTCTGCGGTGTGCCGGTAGGCGTGCTGGGCGCGCCAGGGGCCGGCGTAGGCGAAGCCGGCGATCCCGCCGCCGGGCGCCTCGGCGACCAGGAAGGGCAGGCCGCGCGCCGTGAGGTCGGCGAGCTTCCGCTCCCAGTCGGCCGTGGTCGGCGCGGTCTCCATGAACGTGACGACGGTGTCGGTGACGTAGTGCGTGAAGATCGCGGCGATGGCGTCCAGGTCGGCGGCGCGGGCCGGCCTGATGTCGCTGGAGTCGTGCATGCCCGCACTGTAGGGAAGCGCGCTTGACGGGCGGCCGGCGGGGGCGCTCACGGGACGGGGGCCGGCGCTTATTGGGTACACTGTACGAGGTTTAGTCCAGCCCTTCAGGTACCCCAGGGGGAATCACGTGTCCGCAGAGCAGCCGCCGCCGCACTCCAGCACCTTCGACGTCTCCGGCGCCCTCGCCAGCCTGCCGACCGAGGCCGACGGGCACACGGTCATCCAGGTCCGCGGCGCCCGCGAGAACAACCTGCGGAACGTGTCGGTCGACATACCCAAGCGCCGGCTCACCGTGTTCACCGGCGTCTCCGGCTCCGGAAAGTCCTCGCTCGTCTTCGGCACCATCGCCGCCGAGTCGCAGCGGCTGATCAACGAGACCTACACGGCCTTCCTCCAGTCCCTCATGCCGAGCCAGGCCAGGCCCGACGTGGACGGGCTGCACAACCTGAGCGCCGCCATCGTCGTCGACCAGGAGCGGATGGGCGCCAACTCCCGCTCCACCGTGGGCACCGCCACCGACGCCTACACGATGCTGCGGATCGTCTTCAGCCGGCTCGGCACCCCGCACATCGGCACCGCCACCCACTTCAGCTTCAACAGCCCCGAGGGCATGTGCCCCGACTGCGAGGGCCTCGGCCAGGTCACCGCCATCGACGTCGACCAACTCGTCGACCGCACCCGCTCGTTGAAGGAAGGGGCCATCACCGTCCCCAACTTCCAGGTCGACTCCTGGTACTGGCAGGTGATGGCGGGCTCGGGACTCTACGACCCGGACAAGAAGCTGGCCGACTTCACCGAGACCGAGTGGCACGACTTCCTGTACAAGGAGCCGACCAAGCTCAGGATCGGCACCAACAACGTCAGCTACGAGGGCCTGGTGGTCAAGATCAGGCGGCTCTGGCTCGGCAAGGACCGCGACAGCATGCAGCCGCACATCCGCGCCTTCGTCGACCGGGCCGTCGTCTTCACCGAGTGCCAGGCCTGCGGCGGCAGCCGGCTCAGCCAGGACGCGCTGTCCTCCCGGATCGACGGCCGCAACATCGCCGAGTGCTCCGCCCTGCAGATCAGCGACCTCGCCGCCTTCGTGCGCGGCATCTCCGAGCCCTCGGTCGCGCCGCTGCTCGCCGGCCTCGGCCAACTCCTCGACTCCCTGGTGGAGATCGGCCTCGGCTACCTCTCCCTCGACCGGCCGTCCGG
This sequence comes from Streptomyces millisiae, assembly GCF_031845425.1. Classification (NCBI taxonomy): domain Bacteria; kingdom Bacillati; phylum Actinomycetota; class Actinomycetes; order Kitasatosporales; family Streptomycetaceae; genus Streptomyces; species Streptomyces millisiae. Next base: position 51,069 of record NZ_JAVREM010000018.1, on the reverse strand, counting down.
CACGCTCTCCGGCGGCGAGGCGCAGCGCGTCAAGATGGTCCGGCACCTCGGCTCCTCGCTCACCGACGTCACCTACGTCTTCGACGAGCCGACCACCGGCCTGCACCCGCACGACATCCAGCGGATGAACGACCTGCTGCTGCGGCTGCGGAACAAGGGCAACACGGTGCTGGTCGTGGAGCACAAGCCCGAGGTCATCGCCATCGCCGACCACGTCGTCGACCTCGGCCCCGGCGCGGGCGAACACGGCGGCACGATCTGCTACACCGGCGACGTCGCCGGGCTCGCCGCCTCGGACACGCTCACCGGCCGCCACCTCGGACACCGGGCCGCGCTGCGCGAGAAGGTCCGCACCCCGGCCGGCCACCTCTCCATCAGGGGCGCCGACCTGCACAACCTCAAGGGCGTCGACGTGGACGTGCCGCTGGGCGTGCTCACCGTCGTCACCGGCGTCGCCGGCTCCGGCAAGAGCTCGCTGATCCACGGCTACCTCGCCAGGCGCGACGGGGTCGCCGTCGCCGACCAGACCCCGATCCGCGGCTCACGACGCAGCAACCCGGCGACCTACACGGGTCTTCTGGGCCCCATCCGCAACGCCTTCGCGAAGGCCAACGGCGTCAAGCCGGCGCTGTTCAGCGCCAACTCCGAGGGCGCCTGCCCCCACTGCAACGGCATCGGCCTCGTCTACACCGACCTGGCGATGATGGCCGGCGTGGCGACCGTCTGCGAGCGGTGCGAGGGCCGGCGCTTCACCTCCGAGGTGCTGGCGTACACGCTGCGCGGCCGGAACATCCACGAGGTGCTGGAGATGTCGGTCACCGAGGCCCACGCCTTCTTCACCGAGCGCCAACCACGGGCCGTCCTCGGCCGGATGACCGACGTGGGGCTCGGCTACCTGCGCCTCGGCCAGCCGCTCAACACCCTCTCGGGCGGCGAGCGGCAGCGCCTCAAGCTGGCCATCCAGATGGCCGAGCCGTCCACGGTCTACGTGCTCGACGAGCCGACCACGGGACTGCACATGGCCGACGTCGACAAGCTGCTCGCGCTGCTCGACCGGCTGGTGGACGACGGCAACACGGTCGTCGTCATCGAGCACCACCAGGCCGTGATGGCCCACGCCGACTGGCTCATCGACCTCGGCCCCGGCGGCGGCCACGACGGCGGCCGCGTCGTCTTCACCGGCACCCCGGCCGACCTCGTCGCCCACGGCGACACGCTGACGGGCCACCACCTGCGCGAGTACGTGACGGCCGTTTAGGCCTGCCGGCCTACCGGTCCGAAGGGACGCCAGGTTGGTGGGCCCCTGGGCCGGCCGCGGCCGGATGGCCGGTCTCGGCCTGTGGTCTCGTGGCCGGGCCCCGGCGCCCGGTGCCTGTCGGCTCGCCGCGTGGGCCGCCGCCACCACGCTGCTGCCGGTTCGTCATGCCAGCCAGTCAGGCGTGGCCGGTGTCGGCCGGCGCTTCGCGGCCGTGCCTGGCCCATGCGTCGCGGGGTGTCCGCCGCCCCTCTATCCGCGTGGCGAGCCCGCCAGGCCGGACCGGGCCGCCCGGGCGGAGCGCCGGGCATGGCCCGGCGTCCGCCGGCCGGGTGGCGCGGCCGCCGCGCGCAGCCGCCGCCGGCCGGCGGCCCGCGTTCGCGGAGTGGTTACGCCGCTTTGGCCAGCGCAGCGCTCCGGCGTTGGATGAGGAACGCGCCGACGCCGAGGGCCAGGACCGCGTAGAGCGTGGCCGCGATCGGGCTGGAGACCAGGACCGTCGGGTCGCCCTCGCTGACCGCCATCGCCCGCCGGAACTCCGTCTCGGCGAGCGGGCCGAGGATGACGCCGATGAGCACCGGGGCGACCGGCAGCCCGTAGCGGCGCATCGCGAAGCCCAGCAGGCCGATGGCCAGCACCAGCACCAGGTCGAGCAGCTTGCTGCTGGTCGCGTACACGCCCAGCATCGCGAAGACCGTGATGCCGGCGTACAGGTAGTGCCGCGGCAGTTTCAGCAGCTTCGCCCACAGCGGCGCGAACGGCAGGTTGAGGATCAGCAGGACGACCATGCCGATGAAGAAGCTGGCGAGCAGCGCCCACACCAGCTCGCTGGCCCGTTCGAAGAGCAGCGGCCCCGGCTGGAGGCCGTACTGCCGGAACGCGGCGAGCATCACGGCCGCCGTGGCCGACGTCGGCAGGCCGAGCGCCAGCAGCGCGCCCATGGCGGTGCCCGCCGTCGCGTTGCCGGCCGCCTCGGGGCCCGCGACGCCCTGGATGGCGCCCTTGCCGAACATCGAGCCCGGCTTGCGGGAGGCCAGCCGCCGCTCGGTGCCGTAGGCGAGGAACGTCGGCACCTCCGAGCCGCCGACCGGGATGATGCCGAACGGCACGCCGATCGAGGTGCCCCGCAGCCAGGCCGGCAGCGCGAGCCGGAACTCCTCGCGGGAGAGCCAGAGTCGGCCGCCGGACGGGATGAGCTCCGTGTCCTGCCGGGTGCCGCGCCGCGCGGCGACCGCGATCACCTCGCCGAGGGCGAGCAGCCCGACCGTGATCACCACGATGTTGATGCCGTCGAACAGTTCGGGCTGGCCGCCGGTGAAGCGGGCGGCGCCGGACATGCCGTCGACGCCGACCAGCGCGATCGCCAGGCCGATCACCAGCGCCGTCAGGCCGCGCACCAGCGACTCGGCGACCACGGCCGAGATCGCGACGAACGCGAACACCGCGAGCGCCAGGTACTCCTCGGGGCCGAACAGGGTGGCCAGGTCGGCCAGCGACGGGGCGAAGAAGACCACGAGTACGGAGGACAGGATGCCGCCGATGAACGCGGCGATCGCGGAGGTCGCCAACGCCTGCGCCGCCCGCCCGGTCCGGGCCATCTTGTGGCCCTCGATCGTCCCGGCGATGGCGGTGCTGTTGCCGGGCGTGTTCATCAGGATGCCGGAGATCGAGTCGCCGAAGAGGCCGCCGAACAGCACGCCGGCGAACATGATGAACGCGCCGATCGGGTCGAGCGAGAACGTGACGGGCAGCAGCAGCGCCACCGCCATCGCCGAGCCCAGGCCCGGCAGGACGCCCACCGCGGTGCCGAGCAGCGCGCCGACCAGCACCCAGAGCATGTTCATCGGCGTGAGGACGGTGAGGAAGCCGTCGCCGAGGTTGGCCAGTGAGTCCATCAGAAAACTCCTGCGAGTACGCCCGGGGGAAGGTTGAGACCGAGGCCCGCGGAGAAGGCGAGCTGCACGATCGAGGAGACGGCGATCGACAGGAACGCGTCGAACAGCGGGCGGCGGCTGCCGAGGGCTCGCGCGACGCCCCAGAAGAGCAGGCTGCCGGAGAGCAGCCAGCCGAGCGGGTCGAGCACCACGATGAAGGCCACGAGGGTGCCGACGAGCGCGAGCACCGCGGGCCGGTTGCTCCTGACCCGAGTCTCCTCGGCGACGTCGGAGGCGTCGGCCGCGTCGGCGTCGGCCGCGTCGGAGGATGCGTCCTCGGCGTGCGCGGCCACCCGCTCGGGCTCGGGGTGGCGCAGCACGTCGACGGCCATCAGCACGGCGAAGACGAAGCAGGCGATCGCGATGACCGTGGGGAACAGCCGGGGGCCGGGCCAGGCGACGTTCTCCGGCACGTCCATCGTGATCGTGCCGACCGCCAGCACGACGCCGACGAGCAGCATCAGCAGCGGGAGGACGAGTCCCGTGCGGCGGCGCAGGAACTCTCCAGGTCCGCCGCGGGAGGCGAGTTCTTCCGCGGTGCTCACAGGCCCAACTCCTCGATGATCGCGTCGACCCTGGCCTGGTCCTCGCGGATGAACGTGGTGAACTCGTCGCCGGTCAGCAGGCTGTCGACCCAGCGATGGCGGGAGAGGGCGTCCGCCCACTCCGGCGTCTGTGTCATCTCGGTGACGATGGAGATCAGCTCCGCCCGCTCCGCGTCGCTGATGCCGGGCGGGGCGACCACGCCGCGCCAGTTGGGCAGGGCCACGTCGATGCCCTGCTCGACGAGGGTCGGGGTGTCGATGCCCGGCACCGGTTCCTCGGCCGAGACGGCGAGCGCCCGCAGGTTGCCCGCCTCGATCTGGTCGCGGAAGTCGTTGTAGCCGCTGACGCCGACCGCGACGGTGTGCGAGAGCAGCGCGGTCATCACCTCGCCGCCGCCGGCGAACGACACGTAGTTGAGCCGCGCCGGGTCGATGCCCGCCGCGCGGGCGGTGAGGCCGACGAGCAGGTGGTCGGTGCCGCCGAGCCCGCCGCCGCCGATCGCGAGGCCGTGCGGGTCGTCCCGCCAGGCGGCGAGCAGGTCGTCGAGGGTCTCGAAGGGGGAGTCCGCGGGGACGACGAGCACCTCGTAGTCCTCGGCGAGCCGGGCGATCGGCGTGGTGTCGAGCAGGTCGACGGACGAGCCGTTGACGGTGATGGCGCCCTCCATGACCGTGCCGGTCATCATCAGCCGCGTCGGGTCGGGGCCTATCTCGGCGAACTGGGCGAGGCCGATGGTGCCGCCGGCCCCCGGCACGTTGACGACCTGGGCGTTGTTCACGATCGAGCCGGCGCGCAGCGCCTGCTGGAGCTCCCGCGACGCGAGGTCCCAACCGCCGCCCGGCGCCGCCGGCGCCATCACGGTCAGTTTCGACCTCGGGGTGGCTCCGGAGGTGGAGCCGCTGGCGTCCACGGCGGCGAACGCCGCGAGCACCAGCGTGGCCACGACCCCCAGGACCTCGAGGACGGGACGTTTCTTCCGCACGGTCACTCCCTTGTGGCGTGGATTCTCATGGTTTGCGACACCGAGGGTGTCCGCCTAGTAGATATAGATGACCGCCAGGTGGTATACAACCCTTCGGGTCGAATCGATCGTGGAAAGGGGCGGGTTGTGACCACGGACGTCACGGAGAGTGCCGACGGCGCGGGCGGCGGCATCCGCGCGGTGAGCCGGTCCTGGGCGGTGCTGCGCGCCTTCACCCCCGAACGCATGTCGCTCTCGCTCGCCGACCTCGTGCGCGAGACGGGCCTGCCGAGGACCACCGTGCTGCGGCTCGTCGACACCCTGGCCGCCGAGGGCCTGCTGGAGTCCGGCGCGGACGGGCAGATCCGGGTCGGCGCCAGGCTGATCGCGTTCGCCGCCTTCGCGGACGCCGCGTGGACCGTGCCGCCCGCGTCGCTGGCCCGGATGCAGGCGCTGGCCGCCGAGACCGGCGAGACGGTGAGCCTCTACGTGCGGGAGGGCACGCGCCGGGTCGTGGTCGGCCAGGCGCCTAGCCCCAACACCCTGCGGCACGCCGTGCAGCAGGGCGACGAGCTGCCGATGTCGGTCGGGTCCGCGGCCTACGTGCTGCTGAGCCTCGAACCGCCCGCGGACCGCGACGGGCTGATCGACCGGATCGTCGCCGAGGCCGGCGGCGACGCCGCGGCCCTCCGCAAGGGGGTGGCGAGCGCCGCCGAGCAGGGCTGGAGCCTCTCGCACGGACACCGCGAGGCCGGCAACAGCGGCCTCGCGGTCCCGGTCCCGGCCACCGGGGGACGCCCGCCCGCGCGGATGTCGGTGCTCGCCCTCGGCGGCCCCACCGTGCGGTTCACCGACGACCGGATCCCCGGCTTCGTGCACGCCGTGCGGCGCTGCGCCGAGGACATCGCGCGCACCGGGCTGCCGCCGGCCCTCTACTGACCGAAGGCACCACCCCCAGCCGAACCACCAGGGAGAACCGTGCACGACTATCCGACGCCCGGCGCGCTGCCCGTCGCCACCGTCTCCGACGCCATGGACCGCTTCGGGGTCGCCGACGGCATACGCCCGCTGTGGCCCGGCGCGACGCTGTCAGGACCGGCGTTCACCGTGTGGACCCGGCCCGGGGACAACAAGGGCCTGCACGCGGCGTTCGAGACCATCAGGCGCGGCGAGGTGCTCGTCGTCAACGGCGGCGGGGACACCAGCCGGGCCCTGATCGGCGAGCTCGTGGTGCAGAAGGCCAGGGCGCTGCGGGTCGGCGGCATCGTGCTCGACGGCGCGGCCCGCGACGTCGCGGAGCTCGCCGCGCTCGGCGTCCCGGTCTTCGCCCGGGCGGTCACCCCGGCGGGCCCCTGGAAGAACGGCCCCTACCGGATCGGCGAGCCCATCGCCGTCGGCGGCGTCCCGGCCGCGCCGGGGGACTGGGTGCTCGGCGACGACGACGGCGTGGCGGTCGTCCCCCGCGCCCGGATCGACGAGGTCGTCGAGGGCGCGCGCGGGCTCATCGCCGGCGAGGCCGAGCGCCGCGCCGCCAACCAGCGGCTGGTGCCCCGTGGCTGACCGCCCGCTGGTCTGGATCCCGCGACCGGTCCACGAGGACGCCGTGCGCCGGCTCGCCGCCGTCGCCGAGGTGCGCCTCGGCTATGGCAGCGAGCCGGCAACGTTCGACGAGGTCAGCGACCGGGTCACGGCGATCCTGCTCCGCACCGAGCGGGTCGACGGCGAGATGCTGGCCCGCGCCCCGGCGCTGCGCGTCGTGGCCCGGCACGGCGTCGGCCTCGACACCGTCGACGTGGACCGGGCGCGGGAGTTGGGGATCGCCGTCACCACCACGCCGACGGCCAACGCCCAGTCGGTCGCCGAGCACGCCGTGGCGCTGCTGCTCGCCGTCCGGCGCGGCATCGGCGTCGCGGTGCGCGACGAGGGCGACACCAGGGCCGCGATCACCGGCCGGGAGCTATCCGGTGCCACGCTCGGGCTGCTCGGCTTCGGCCGGATCGCCCGCCGGGTCGCCGCCATCGGCGCCCACGGCTTCGGCATGCGGGTGCTGGCCCACGACCCGATGGTGCCGGCGGCCGAGATCGCCGCCGCCGGCGCCGAACCCGTGGACCTGCCCGAGCTGTTGGCCCGCGCCGAGAACCTCAGCCTGCACGTCCCGCTGGTCCCCGCGACCCGCGGCCTGGTCGGGCCGTCCGAGCTCCTCGCGCTGCCCGCGGGCGCGGTCGTCGTCAACACCGCACGCGGCGGGATCCTGGACGAGGACGCCCTGCTCACGGCGGTCCGCCGGGGCCACCTGGCGGGCGCCGGGCTCGACGTGACGGTCGTCGAGCCACTGCCCGACGACCACCCGCTGCGGGCCGAGCCCACCGTCGTCATCACCCCGCACACCGGGGCCCAGACGGCGGAGGCCCTGCGCCGCATGGCGACCGAGGCCGCCGACCACATCCTCGCCCACCTCGGCTGAGCGCGGCCTCAGCGGTCGTCGGGCAACTCCCGCTCCGGGGCGCCGTGGTAGCCCGCCAGCAGCGGCCGGGGGAGCGGGCCCTTGATGCGGGCGCCGCCCTCCCGCTCCTCCCAGGCGTGGGCGAGGATGCCGACGCTGCGGGAGAGGACGAACAGGCCGCGCCCCAGCTCGGGCGGGAAGCCGAGCTCCGCGTAGATGATGGCGGTGGCCCCGTCGATGTTCATCGGCACGGGGCGGCTCCTGCCCTCGGCGAGCGCCGCCTCGATCGCCAGCCCGGCCGCCAGCGCGCGGCCCGCCACCGCCCCCTCGTCGACGGCCTCCCGGACGAGCGCGAGCAGCGGATCGCGCCGCGGGTCGCGGGGGTGGAAGCGGTGGCCGAAGCCCGGCACATAGGCGCGGCGCTCCCGGAACTCCGCGACCACGGCCCCGGCGTCCGCGCCGGCGACGACGCGCGCCAGCACCTCCATGCACTGCTGCCCCGCGCCGCCGTGCACGTCCCCGAGCAGCCCGACGCCGGTCGCGACGGCGCTGTTCAGGCCGACGCCGCAGGTCGCCGCCATCCGGGCCGCGGCGATCGACGGCGCCTGCGGGCCGTGGTCGACCGCGGCCACCAACGCCGCCTCCAGCAGCCGACCCTGGGCGGGCGTCGGCAGCTCGCCGCGCAGCATCAGCCAGATCTGCTCCGCGAAGGTGACCCGGCCGATCAGCCGCTCGACCGGGTAGCCGCGCAGCGCGATCCGACCCGGCCGGATCTCGGTCACCGCCGTCGACCACCAGTCGGTGACGCGGCGCTCCTCGATCATCGGCTCGCCCATGGCTTCTTCCCGTTCCTCCCGCTCGCTCATATCGCGCCTCGCTCCCGCAGCCCGGCGATCCGCCGCCGGTCGTAGCCGAGTTCGGTCAGGACCGCGTCGGTGTGCTCGCCGAGCAGCGGCGGGGGAGCGGGGGCCGGGACCGGCTCGCCGTCGACCCGCACCGGGCTGCCGAGGACGCTCAGCGAGCGCTCGCGGCCGTCGGGGAACGGCAGGTCGAGTACGAAGTCGCGGGCCGCCAGCTGGTCCAGGCCGAGGGCCTCCGGCACGGAGAGCACCCGGGCCGCCGGGACGCCGGCGTCGGAGAGTATCTCCTCCCACTCGGCGGCCGGCCGGGCGGCCAGCGCGGACTCCACCTCGACGCGCAGCGCCTCGCGGTGCGTCTTCCGGTCCGCGGGGTGGGCGAACCGCGGATCGGACGTCAGGTCCTCGCGGCCGATCAGGCGGCACAGGGTGGCGTACTGCTGCTGCCGGTTGGCGGCGATGTTCAGGTGCCCGTCGGCGGTCGCGAAGGTGCCGGAGGGCGCCGCGGTGAAGTTCTCGTTGCCCATCGGACGCGGCTCGCGGCCGGTGATCAGGTAGTTGGACGTCACCCAGCCCATCGCCGTCAGCGCGGCCTCCAGCATGGAGACGTCGACGAACGCGCCCTCCCCGGTGCGGCCGCGCCGCACGAGAGCGGCCGCCACCGCGTAGGCGGCGGCCATCCCGCCGAGCGTGTCGGCGACCGGGAAGCCCGCGCGCAGCGGCGCCGTCTCCTCGGTGCCGGTCACGCTCATCATGCCGCTCAGGCCCTGGACGATCTGGTCGTAGGCCGGCCGGTCCCGCATCGGCCCCGTCTGCCCGAAGCCGGAGATGGCGCAGTAGACGAGCCCCGGGTTCTCCGCGCGCAGCGTCTTCCAGCCGAGGCCGAGCCGCTCCATCACGCCGGGGCGGAAGTTCTCCAGCAGCACGTCCGCCTCCCGCACGGCGCGCAGCAGCGCCTCGCGGCCCTCCGGGTCCTTGAGGTCGAGCGTGATCGAGCGCTTGCCGGCGTTCTGCGCCAGGAACGAGGCGCCCAACAGCTCGTCCGCGAGGGCGCGGTCGGCGCCCAGCTGGCGGGCGAGGTCCCCGGACCCGGGCATCTCCACCTTGACGACGTCGGCGCCCTGCAGGGCGAGCTGGTAACCGGCGAACGGCCCGGCGAGCACATTGGTGAGGTCGAGGACCCGGACGCCTTCCAGTAGGGCGGTCGACATCAGGCGGTGCCTCCGATGCAGTCGAGGGTGGTCAGGACCCGCGCGGCGTCCGTCAGCGAGGGCAGCAGGGCGGCGACGGCCTCGTCCGTGAAGCGGACGGTGGGGCCGCCGAGGCCGACCGCCGCGGTCAGCCGCCCCGACCGGTCGAACACCGGGGCCGCGACACCCGACACGCCCGGCTCGCGCTCCCCGTGGCTGACCGACCAGCCGTTCGCGGCCGCGGCGCGGGCACGCTCCCACAGCAGCTCCTCCCAGCCCTCGTGCGGGGCGCGGGCCGCGACCGCCGCGACGTCGGCGCGGTCGGCCCGGGAGAGCAGGACATGGCTGGCGGCGCCGGACCACAGCGGCATCTCGGCCCCGACGTGCACGACGTGCCGCAGGCTGCGCGTCCCCTCGTGGCGGGCGACGCACACCCGGGTGTTCCGCTGCCGCACATAGAGGCTCACGGTCTCGCCCTGGCTCGCCGCGCTGAGCTCCGCGAGGCGCCGCGACGCCTCCTCCGGCAGCCGCCACGTCCTGCCGGCCAGCTCGGCCCAGCGCAGCAGACCGGAGCCGGGGACGAGCTGGCCGTCGCCCCGGCTCCACAGCAGACCGGCCTGCTCCAGCGTGTGCACCAGGCGCACCACGGTGCTCTTCGGCAGGCCGGTCTCGTCGGTCAACTCACGCACGGAGCGGCTCGGATGCTCGCTGTCGAAGAGCGCGAGCAGCTCCACGGCGCGTTGCACACTGCGGACCCCACCCGAGTCGGCCTCGGCCACGGTCGTCCCTCCCTGATCGGCGAGCTGGCCGGGCCATCACATCATCGAACCGGCCAGCGGCACAAGTGGTCCACCAGGTGGTACGGGACCGGCCTGCCGGCCTACCGGTCCGAAGGACCTCGGCCCGCACGTGTCCGGGGCCCGCAGGGCCGGCCCTGTGCCGTCCGGGCTTGCGCCCTGCCCCTGCCCACCCTGCGGGGCGAAGCGCCGTGGCCACCACGTGGTCCAGGGCCTGCCGGTGCGCCGTTCGGGCTGGCGCCCGGGTTTCGCCGCGCGAGACGGTGCGGTCCGTGCGGCCGGACTGGCCCCGACACGGGAGCCCGCTCGGCGTCTCCTTGGGGCCGAAGGCCCCGGGCCGGTTCGGGCGGTGCCGAGGGCTCGGGGCGGTCTCAGGCTCGTTCGGCGCGGCGCTCCTTCGGGGCCGGTGGCCCCGCCCGCTTCGGGCCGGTGGCCCAGGCCGTACGCCGGGGGCGCGGGGCGGTCTCAGGTCCGCGCGTCCCGGCGGTCCTTCGAGGCGGTAGGCCGCCAGGCCGGTGCCGTCGCGCGGGCGTAGTCCGCGAAGTCGCGGGCGGGGCGGCCGAGTGTGCGGGGGACGTCGTCGGTGACGGTGGCGTTGCGGCCGTCGAGTACGTCGCGGAAGAGGTCGGCGAGCATGCCGGCCTCCTCGGGGGAGAGGCCGACCTCGGTGGTCAGGTGCGTGGCGTAGGCGTCCGGCGGGATCTCGCGGTAGCGGATCTCGCGGCCGGTGGCCTTGCTCAGCTCCGCCGCCGACTCGGCCAGGGACAGCGCGCGGGCGCTGGTCAGTTCCAGGGTCCGGCCGTCCAGCCCGTCCCCGGTGAGGGCCGCCGCCGCGACGTCCGCGATGTCGTCGGCGTCGACGAAGGCCTCGACGGTGTCGGGCGCGGCCGGCAGCAGCAGTTCGTCCCGCTCGCGCACGCCGACGACGGGGAACTCCTCGCTGAAGTTCTGGCAGAACCAGCTGGCCCGCAGGATCGTCCAGCCGGTGCCGGCCTCGCGAACCGCCTGCTCGGCGGGGTGGGCCGCCGGCAGGCCGCGCGCCGAGAGCAGCACCAGGCGCTCGACGCCGGCGCTGGCCGCCCGCTCGGCGAAGGCGCCGAGCACCTCGGCGGCCCACGGCACGGTGATGTCGGGGTAGTAGGCGAGGTAGGCGGCCCTGGTGCCGGCCAGCGCGGGGTCCCAGGTGGCCCGGTCGGTCCAGTCGAAGGGCGGGGTGCCGGTGCGGGAGCCGACGCGGGCCCCGGGCAGCAGGCGGGCGACGCGGCGGCCGGTCTTGCCGGTGCCGCCGAGGACGAGGATGTGGTGGTTCTCGGTCATGGGCCCATCCCACCGGGCCCGGCGGCCGAGGGACATCGCTCCGCGGCTCGCCCGCATAAGCGATCGTCTCACCGGTCTAGGCTGGTCACATGGACGTGCTGGGGAGCCTGTTGGCGGGGCCGCGGGCCCGCGGGGCCTTCCTGATGCGGGTGCTGCTCGACCCGCCGTGGGGCGTGCTGGCGCGCGACCGGGCGCCGTTGACCGTGGTGTGCGTGACGCGCGGCTTCACCTGGCTGGTACCGGAGGGCGGCGCGCCGGTGCGTCTCGAACAGGGCGACCTCGCGGTGCTCTCCGGCGGGGCGAGCTGCCTGGTGGCGGACGACCCGGCCACCGCGCCCGAGGCGTTCATCGAACCGGGCGGGTGCGGGGTCGGCCCGACCGGCGAGGACCTGTGTGACGCGCTCGACCGGGGCGTGCGCACCTGGGGTTCGGGCGGCGCGGGCGCGACCGAGCTGCTGGTCGGCACCTACCAGCTGGCGGGGGAGGTGACCGGTCGGCTGCTGCGGGCGTTGCCGCCCGTGGCGGTGGTGCGGGAGGGCGAGTGGGACTGTCCGCTGATGCCGGTGCTCGCCGCCGAGATCACGCGCGACGAGCCGGGGCAGGACGTGGTCCTCGACCGGGTGCTCGACCTGCTGGTGATCTCCGCGCTGCGCGCCTGGTTCGCCCGGCCGGAGGCCGAGGCGCCCGCCTGGTACCGGGCGTACGGCGATCCCGTGGTGGGTGGGGCGCTGCGGCTGATGCGGGACCATCCGGCGCACCCGTGGACGGTGGCCTCGCTGGCCGCCCGGGTCGGCGCGTCCCGGGCCGCCCTCAGTCGCCGCTTCACCGCGCTGGTCGGTGAGCCGCCGATGACCCATCTCACCGGCCTGCGGCTGGACATGGCGGCCGAGCTGCTGCGCGCGCCGGACGCCACCGTGGAGTCGGTGGCGCGCCGGGTTGGGTACGGCAGCGCGTTCGCGCTCAGCACCGCCTTCAAGCGGGAGCGCGGAATCAGCCCGAGCCAGTTCCGCGACGGGGCGTGACGTTCGCGGCAGCCGGCCGATCGTCCGGCGATTTCCGCGTCGCGGTGGCCGAACTCGGGAATACTTTTACCGGGCGGCGCGAGCACTCCAGATATAGTCGGCTGGATCTCGGACGCTGTCTCTGACAGGAAATTGAACATAATGGCGACCATCGCACTTTCCCCTGCGGCCCCGGGGGCGCGGATCGTTTCCCTCGGGCATTTTCTCCCGGCCACCGTCCTCACCTCCGAGGAAGTCGCGTCCAGGCTCACCGTGGACGCCGAATGGATCGTGTCAAGAACCGGCATCAGGGAACGCCGCATCGCGGACAAGGGCGAGACCGTCGCCGACCTGGCGACCGCGGCCGCCCGGCGGGCGCTGGAGAAGGTGCCGGACGGCACCGTCGACACGGTGCTCGTGGCCACCTCCACGCCCGAGTCCACGATGCCGAGCGTCGCGACCCGGGTCGCCGGCCGGCTCGGCCTCCCCGAGCCCTCCGCGTTCGACGTCAACGCCGCCTGCGCGGGCTTCTGTTACGCACTGGCCACCGCCGACTCGCTGATCCGCACCGGGGCCAGCCGGGGCGTCCTGCTGGTCGGCGCGGACAAGGCCAGCGCCTTCCTCGACTGGGCCGACCGCGACACCGCCGTGCTGTTCGCGGACGGCGCCGGCGCCGCCGTCGTCCAGCCGGCCGAACAGCCGGGCGTCGGCCCGGTGTTGTGGGGTTCCGCGGGGGAGCGCGGCGAGTTGATCACCATCGACGCGACCGACGGCGTGCTCCGGCAGAACGGTCCCGCGGTCTACCGCTGGGCCAGCGGTCTCGGCCCGATGGCGCGCCGGATCTGCGACCGGGCCGGCATCGCGCCCGACCAGCTCGCGGCCTTCATTCCCCACCAGGCGAACCTGCGCATCGTCAACGCGCTCGCGACCCATCTGAAGCTGAGGGAGGAGAACTACGTGGCCACCGATGTCGTCGACACCGGAAACACGATGGCGGCCACCATTCCGCTGGCGTTGTCCCGCATGAGTGAAAAGCGCTCGGTCGCCGATGACGAAGGCGTACTGCTTTTCGGATTCGGCGCCGGACTCTCCTATGCCGGCCAGATCATCACACTGAATGGATTGGCGCGCGCCTGACGCTTTCCCGCGCCACCGCTACGCGGGGTGGCGCTCCCGTCGGGTGTCGTATACGACCACCGGCTCCGGGCTGGCCGTCACCGAGGTCAGCAGCACCACCGAGTCGTCCATCGCCCGGAGCCCGTGCCGCGTCTGCGGGATCTTCATCAGCTGCCCGGAGCGCAGCTCCACGTCGCCCTCGGCGGCGACGAGCCGCACCCGGCCGCGCACCACCTGGAGGCTGGCGGCCGGCGGGGCGGCGTGCTCCTCCAGCTCCGCGCCGGCGGTCAGCGCGATCACGCTCTGCCGCAGCGGCCCGTCCCGCAGGAACAGGTGGGCGCTGCGGCCGTGCTCGGCGGCGTGCGCCAGGGCCAGGTGCCGCTCGGCCAACTCGGTGAGGTCGTCCATGCCTCCATGCTGCCGGGCGCCGCGCTCCCCGCAACTCCAGAGGGTGCTCAGCCCGCGCCCCGGGGGACCGTGAGCACAGCTGTGGCCATTGGTGACGTCCAGGCAATGTCCCCGCAACGGAACGGGCTCACGCTGGCGGCATGAGCAGCAGCCGCACCCAGCCGACCCTGGTCGCCGTCGCCCATGGCTCCCCCGACCCCCGCGCCGAGCAGGCCGTGCGCGCGCTGGTCCGGCGCGTCCGCGCGCTGCGACCCGGGCTGCGCGTCGAACTCGGCCACCTGGAGAACGACGAGCCGCTGCTGACCGACACCCTCGCCGCGCTGCGCGGCCGGGCCGTGCTCGTGCCGCTGCTGTTCAGCCGGGGCTACCACGTCAAGCACGACCTCCCTTCCGTGCTGGCCGGCGCCCCCCACCTGCGCACCCGCACCGCCGCCACCATCGGCCCGCACCCGCTGCTCGCCGATGCCCTGCACAGCCGGCTCGTCGAGGCCGGCTACCGGCGCGGCACCCCCGTGGTGCTGGCCGCGGCCGGCTCCAACGACCCCGAGTCGAGGGCCGGCACCGAGTACACCGCGCAGATGCTCGCCACCCGCCTCGGCGGCGTGCCCGTGCTGCCCGGCTACGCCTCGGCCGCCCGGCCCACCGTCCCCGAGGCGGTGGCGCGGCTGCGCGAGGCCGGACACCGGGAGATCGCCGTCGCCTCGTGCTTCGTCGCGCCCGGGCTGTTCGCCACCCGCTGCGCCGAGGCCGCGCCCGGCGTGGTCGCCGCGCCGCTCGGCAACCACCCCGCGCTGGCCAGGCTGCTGCTGCACCGCTACGACCGGGCCGTCGGCGCCCCCAGACCGGCGGCCGGCCGCCCGGGCGGCGCGCGCCACGCCAGCCTCGCCTTCGCGCCCTGACCCGCCCCCTGTCACCCCCGGGGGTTACGGTCGGGGCATGCACCAGGCGAGTGGATACGCGGCCGCCGACGCCGAACGCTACGACCCGGAGCCCGACAAGCGCCCCGGGCGCACCGCCTTCCAGCGCGACCGGGCCCGCGTCCAGCACTCGGCCGCGCTGCGCCGGCTCGCCGGCAAGACCCAGGTCGTCACCCCGGACGCCGCCGACCGCCACCACCTGTGGGACACGGCGCCCCGCACCCGGCTCACCCACTCCCTGGAGTGCGCCCAGATCGGCCGCGACCTCGGCGCCGCCTTCGGCTGCGACCCCGACATCGTCGAGGCCGCCTGCCTCGCCCACGACCTGGGCCACCCGCCGTTCGGCCACAACGGCGAGCGGGCCCTCGACACCATCGCCGCCGCCGCGGGCGGCTTCGAGGCCAACGCCCAGTCGCTGCGGCTGCTGACCCGGCTCGAACCCAAGCGGCTGCGGGAGAAGGACGGCCACCCGCTGGGCCTCAACCTGACCCGCGCCACCCTGGACGCCGCCACCAAGTACCCCTGGCCGCGCGGCGCCCACCCCACCAGGCCCGACTCGCCCAAGTACGGCGTCTACCCGGACGACCTGCCCGTCTTCCACTGGCTGCGGCACGGCGCCGCCCCGGCCGGCGCCCGCTGCTTCGAGGCCCAGGTCATGGACTGGTCGGACGACGTCGCCTACTCCGTGCACGACGTCGAGGACGGGCTGCACGCCGGCCACCTCGACCCCACGCTGCTGCTGGCCGAGCCCGAGCGCCGCGAGGTGTTCGCGGTCGCCGCCGCCCGCTACGCGCCGGACGGCACGGCCGAGGCCGAGCTCGCCGCCGCCCTCGACCGGCTGCTCGCCCAGGAGTGGTGGCCGCACGGCTACGACGGCAGCGCCCTGTCCCTGGCCCGGCTCAAGGACGCCACCAGTCAGCTGATCGGCCGCTTCTGCCTGGCCGCCGAGCGCGCCACCCGCGAGCGGTACGGCCCGGGGCCGCTGCGCCGCTACGCCGCCGAGCTCGTCGTCCCGCCGGCCACCCGCCTGGAGTGCGCGGTGCTCAAGGCCGTCGCCGACGTCCATGTGATGCAGCGTCCCGACCAGGAGCGGCTGCGGGGGCGGCAGCGCGAGCTGCTCGCCGAGCTCGGCGCGGCCCTGCTCGCCCGTGCCCCCGTCGGCCTCGACCCCCAGTACCGGGCGCTGTTCGCCGCAGCCGGCGACGACCGGGAGCGGCTGCGGGTGGTGGTGGACCAGATCGCCGCGCTGACCGACGCCGCCGCGCGCTCCCTCCACGCGCGGCTCACGCCCGGGGGCCGCTCCCCCGAGTGATCCGGGCGCCCGGGGCGGCCGTGGCCCTCTTTTCGTCGCCGCCCTTTTGCGAGGCCCCCTGCTCGGGGCAGTCTCCTGGGAGATCCGCCCCCGGAGCACGCGGGGCGCGGCAGGCAGACGCTCGGGAGGCGTTGCGTGGACGGAGCACACCGGACGTTTCTGATCATCGGCGGCGGTCTCGCCGGGGCCAAGGCGGCCCAGACGCTGCGGGAGGAGGGGTTCTCCGGGCGGGTGATACTGATCGGCGACGAGCACGAGCACCCCTACGAGCGGCCCCCGCTCTCCAAGGACTACCTCGTCGGCCGCGCCGAGCGGAACAGCGTCTACGTGCACGAGCCGTCCTGGTACGCGCACCACCGCGTCGAGCTCCACCTGGGGCAGCCGGCCGTGGCCATCGACCGGCAGGTCCGCGAGGTGCGGCTCGGCGACGGCACCCGGCTGTCCTACGACGCGCTGCTGCTGGCCACCGGCGCCGAGCCGCGGCGGCTCGACGTGCCGGGCACCGAGCTGGCCGGCGTGCACCACCTGCGCCGGCTGGCGCACGCCGACCACCTGCGCGGCGTGCTGACCGGCGGCCCCTCGGGGGACGACCCGGGCCTGGTGATCGCCGGCGCCGGCTGGATCGGCCTGGAGGTCGCCGCCGCGGCCAGCGCCCTGGGCGTGCCGGTCACCGTCGTCGAGCCGGAGCCCACCCCGCTCCACGGGGTGCTCGGCCCCGAGCTCGGCCGGTTCTTCGCCGACCTGCACGGCGACCACGGGGTCCGGTTCGTCTTCGGCGCCCGGCTGACCGAGATCACCGGCAAGGACGGCATGGTCGCCTCGGTGCGCACCGACGACGGCCGCGAGCTGCCGGCCCGCGCCGTGCTCGCCGCCATCGGCGCCGCGCCCCGCACCGCGCTGGCCTCGGCGGCCGGCCTCGCGCTGGCGGCCGAGGCCGGCGGCGGCATCGCCGTGGACACCTCGCTGCGCACCAGCGACCCGCTGATCTACGCCGCCGGCGACGTGGCCTCCGTCGCCCTGCCCGAGCCGGGGACCGGCCGCCGCCGGGTCGAGCACTGGGCCAACGCGCTCAACTCGGGACCCGCCGCCGCCCGCGCCATGCTGGGCCGGGACGTCACCTACGACCGGGTGCCGTTCTTCTTCTCCGACCAGTACGACGTCGGCCTGGAGTACTCGGGCTGGGCCCCGCCCGGCGCCTATGACCAGGTGGTGTTCAGGGGGGACGTGGGGAAACGCGCCTTCATCGCCTTCTGGCTGCGCGAGGGCCGGGTGCTCGCCGGCATGAACGTGAACGTCTGGGACGTCACCGACCCCATCCAGCGCCTGGTCAGATCGCCCGAACCGGTGGACCCGGCGGCCCTGGGGGACCCGGAGACGCCGCTCACCTCGTTGCTCGCCGAGTGAGGCCGAATGAGTTAGCCTAAAAAAGACGCTTATAGGGCAAATCGGGTGATAGGTGATGGGCGGCGGCGCTCCTGGCGGAAGGAGCCGAGTGCGGGCGAGAACCCCGGGGAAGCAGACCGTGACCTCCCTGATCAGGGCGGCCACGGCCGCGCCCTCCCTGCACAACGCCCAGCCCTGGCGCTTCCGCTACCTCAGCGAGAGCGGCGTGGTGCAGGTCCGCGCCGCCCTCGACCACGCCCTGCCACACTCCGACCCGCACGGGCGCGCGCTGCACATGGGCTGCGGCGCCGCCCTGCTCAACCTCCGGGTCGCCGCAGCCCACGCCGGGCTCGCCGCCGACACCACCCTGCTGCCCGACCGCTACGACCCGCGACTGCTCGCCACCGTCACACTGCGGAGCGGGGCCGACGGTGAGGACGGGCCCGGGGCCGGGCTCGGCGAGCTCTACGAGGAGATAAACCGCCGCCGCACCAGCCGGCTCCCGTTCTGCGACGAGCGCGTCCCCGACCCCGTCCGCGCCCGCCTGCGGGACGCCGCCGAGCGCGAGGGCGCCCAACTGCACTTCCCCTCCACCTGGCACACCGAGACCGTGCTCGACCTGATCCACGACGCCGAGGGCCGCGACCTCGCCGACCCGGGCCGCTCCGCCGAGCTCTCCGAGTGGACCGAGACCCCGCCGGGACACGACTTCACCGGCCGCCCCGTCCCCGCCGAGCTCCACGACACCTCCGCCGTCGAGTACGAGGAGGCCCCGCAGCTCGCCCTCCTCGGCACCGCCGAGGACCGGCCGACCGACTGGATCAGGGCCGGCCAGGCCCTGGAGCGGGTGCTGCTGCTCGCCACCCGCGAGGGGCTCTCCACCGCGCTCAGCTCCGAGGCCGTCGAGTGGTCCGACCTGCGCTGGACCGTGCGCGACCCGCTCTCCTCGATGGGCCAGGTGCACGTCGTGCTGCGCCTCGGATACGGCCCGCCGGTGCCGGCCACCCCGCGCCGCCCGGTCTCCCAGGTGCTCCACATCGACTGACACATCAGGCGATTCCGGTGCATCGGGGGTAAGTTCGCCCTATGGCGAAACAGACCGTGGCCGAGCAGTACGTCGACATCCTCGTCCGCTCCGGTGTGCGCCGGCTCTACGGCGTCGTCGGCGACAGCCTCAACCCCGTGGTGGACGCCGTCCGCCGCAACTCCGCCATCGACTGGATCCAGGTCAGGCACGAGGAGGCCGCCGCCTTCGCGGCCGGCGCCGAGGCCCAGGTCACCGGCCGGCTCGCCGCCTGCGCCGGCTCCTGCGGCCCGGGCAACCTCCACCTCATCAACGGCCTCTACGACGCCCACCGTTCGATGGCCCCGGTGCTCGCGCTCGCCTCCCACATCCCCAGCTCCGAGATCGGCACCGGCTACTTCCAGGAGACCCACCCCGACCAGCTGTTCCGCGAGTGCAGCCACTACTGCGAGCTGATCTCCAACCGCCGCCAGATGCCGCGCGTCCTGCAGACCGCCGTCCAGCACGCCATCGGCCGCGGCGGCGTCAGCGTCGTCGCGCTGCCCGGCGACATCGCCGCCGAGCAGGTGCCGGAGCGCGCCGAGGAGCACGCCCTGGTCACCAGCCGCCCGGCCGTCCGCCCCTCCGACGACCAGATCGACGCGCTGGCCAGGATGGTCGACCAGGCCCGCCGCGTCACCCTGTTCTGCGGCAGCGGCACGGCCGGCGCGCACGCCGAGGTGATGCGCTTCGCCGAGCGCGTCAAGTCGCCCATCGGCCACGCGCTGCGCGGCAAGGAGTTCATCCAGTACGACAACCCGTTCGACGTCGGGATGAGCGGGCTGCTCGGCTACGGCGCCGCCTACGACGCCACCCACGAGTGCGACCTGCTGATCCTGCTCGGCACCGACTTCCCGTACAACGCCTTCCTCCCCGACGACGTGCGGATCGCCCAGGTCGACGTCCGCCCCGAACACCTCGGTCGCCGCTCCACCCTCGACCTCGCCGTCTGGGGCGACGTCAAGGAGACCCTGGACTGCCTCACCCCGCGCGTGAAGGAGAAGAAGGACCGCCGCTTCCTCGACCGGATGCTGCGCAAGCACGCGGAGGCGCTGGAGGGCGTCGTGCACGCCTACACCCGCAAGGTCGAGAAGCACGTGCCGATCCACCCCGAGTACGTGGCCGCCGTCCTCGACGAGGAGGCCGCCGACGACGCCGTGTTCACCGTCGACACCGGCATGTGCAACGTCTGGGCCGCCCGCTACCTCACCCCCAACGGCCGCCGCCGGGTGATCGGCTCCTTCAGCCACGGCTCGATGGCCAACGCCCTGCCCCAGGCGATCGGCGCCCAGTTCACCGACCGCCGCCGACAGGTCGTCTCCATGTCGGGCGACGGCGGATTCGCCATGCTGATGGGCGACTTCCTCACCCTGGTCCAGTACGACCTGCCGGTGAAGGTGGTCCTCTTCAACAACTCCTCGCTCGGCATGGTCGAGCTGGAGATGATGGTCTCCGGGCTGCCGGCGTACGGCACCACCAACCGCAACCCCGACTTCGCCGCCATCGCCAACGCGGCCGGCGCCCACGGCATCCGCGTCGAGAAGCCCAAGGAGCTGCGCGGCGCGCTGCGCGACGCGTTCCGCCACCGCGGCCCCGCCCTGGTCGACGTCGTCACCGACCCCAACGCGCTGTCCATCCCGCCCAAGATCAAGGCCGAGATGGTCACCGGCTTCGCCCTCTCCGCCAGTCGCATGGTGCTGGCCGGCGGCGTCGGCCGGATGACGCAGCTGGCCCGCTCCAACCTCCGCAACATCCCGCGGCCCTAGCCTGTCGGCGGCCGGTCGTAGACTTCTGGCGTGGCGGGCAGGATCAACGACGAGGACGTGAAGGCGGTCAGGGACGCGGTCCCGATCGACGCCGTGGTCTCCGAGTACCTTCAGCTGCGCCCCGCGGGCGGCGGGAACCTGAAGGGCCTGTGCCCCTTCCACGACGAGAAGTCCCCCTCGTTCCAGGTCAGTCCGAGCAAGGGCCTCTTCCACTGCTTCGGCTGCCAGGAGGGCGGCGACACGCTGACCTTCGTCATGAAGGTCGAGCACCTGTCGTTCGCCGAGTCCGTCGAGCGGCTGGCCGCCCAGGCCGGCATCACCCTCCGCTACGAGCAGGGCGGCTACGGCGTCGGCCGCCAGCAGGGCGAGCGCACCCGCCTGATCGAGGCGCACAAGGTCGCCGCCCAGTACTACGCGGAGCAGCTCGCCTCGCCCGAGGCCGAGATCGGCCGCCGCTTCCTCACCGAGCGCGGCTTCGACCAGGCCGCCGCCCAGCACTTCGGCGTCGGCTACGCCCCGGCCGGCTGGGACCACGCGGTCCGCTTCCTGCGCGGCCGCGGCTTCACCGACAAGGAGCTGATCCTCTCCGGCATCGCGCAGGACGGCAGGCGCGGCCCCATCGACCGCTTCCGCGGCCGGCTGATCTGGCCCATCAGGGACATCACGGGCGAGGTGATCGGCTTCGGCGCCCGCCGGCTCCGCGACGACGACAACGGGCCCAAGTACCTGAACACGCCGGAGACCCCGATCTACCGCAAGTCCCAGGTGCTCTACGGGATCGACCTGGCCAAGCGGGACATCGCCAAGAGCAACCGGGCGGTCGTCGTCGAGGGCTACACGGACGTGATGGCCTGCCACCTGGCCGGCGTCCCCACCGCGATCGCCACCTGCGGCACCGCCTTCGGCGGCGAGCACGTCAAGATCCTCCGCCGGGTCCTGCTCGACAACTCGGACGCGCACAGCGCGGGCGAGGTCGTCTTCACCTTCGACGGGGACGCGGCCGGCCAGAAGGCCGCGCTGCGCGCCTTCGAGGACGACCAGAAGTTCGCCGCCCGCACCTCCATCGCCGTCTCCCCGGACAACATGGACCCGTGTGAGCTGCGGCTCGCCAAGGGCGACGAGGCCGTGCGGGAGCTGGTCGACTCCGGCACGCCGCTCTTCGAGTTCGCCATGCGCTCCATCGCCGCCCGGCACAACCTGGACACGGTGGAGGGCCGTTCCGCCGCCCTGGAGCACGCGGCACCACTGATCGCGCAGATCAAGGACCCGTCCATCCGGCACGACTACGGGGTGCGGCTCGCCGGCATCGTCGGCAACCCGGACGAGCAGTTCGTGATCCGCCGCATCGGCCAGCTGGCCCGCTGGGGCCGCGAGCGGCAGCGGGCCGCCGGCGGCGAGGGCCGGCGCCAGCCGCAGCCCGAGCCCTCGGCACCCGCGGCGCCCGCGCGGCGCGGCGGCCCCCCGCTGAACCTGCGCAGTCCGGTCTACGTCCAGGAGCGCGAGCTGCTGAAGTTCGCGATCCAGTTCCCCGAGCTCGTCGCCCCCGCCTTCGACGCCTATGGCGTGGACGAGTTCACCGCCCCGCCCTACGCGCTGATCCGGGGCCTGATCGCGGAGGCCGGCGGCGTCGGCGCCGCGGACGACGGCTACCTGGAGCGGCTGCGCGAAGCCGCCCCCGACGACACCGTCCGCGTCATGCTCAACGAGCTGGCCGTGGAGTCCGTGGTCGCCTCCCGCCGGCAGCGGGAGCTCGACCACCTGGCCGGCCACTACCTCGTCGAGGTGCGGCTCGCCGCCGTCAACCGCCGCATCGAGGACCTGGAGTCGGCCGCCAGGCGCGCCGAGGCCCAGTCGGGCAACGCCCAGGCGGCCGCCGACATCCGCCAGGAGCTGTGGACCCTCGTCCAGTACCGGACCGCCCTGCGAGAGCGCGGCGTAGCCGCGCTCTAGCCACGCGGCGCCGTGCCTCGGCGCTCCGCGCCGGAGCGAGGTAGCTGAGCTGTGCTGCCCGCGAGCTGCCGTGTCGGGCCGCGGCGCGTCGGTCGGGCCCTGGGCCGTGCCAGAGCGCGGTGCCCGGGCCCCGCCGACCGGGCGCCACCGGGCTGAGCTGCCGTGCGGTGACCGCGCCTCGCCGACCCGGCCGGCACCGGGCCGCCAAGGCAGCCCGTGCCGGTCGACGGCTCGCCGTGCTGGACGGTGCTGCGGCGCGGCGGTCGGCCCCGGGCCGCGCCGAAGCGCGGTGCCCGGGCCTCGCCGACCGGGCGTCACCTGGCCGCCAAGGCACCCCGCGCTGCGGCGCGCGTGCCGGCACCGGGCTCGTCGACCGGGCGTCGCCGTGCCGCCGAGGCACCCCCCGCCGGAGCGAGGTAGCCGAGCTGTGCGAGGTGCCGTGTCGGGCTGTGCGCCGGCGCTCCGGCCGGCACCTCCGCGTCGGTCCCAACGGTGCCCCCGGTGGGCGCCGGGGCGCCAAGGCCCCGCAGGGGCCCGGCGGCCTGGCCGCGTCGCGCGGCACGGCCGGCGAGCCACGCCGCGCAGAACCGCCGGAGGCAACCCGCCCCGTGAAACCGCCGGAGAGAAGCCAGCCCACAGAACCCCCGGAGGAAACCCGCGAAACCGCCGGAGGCAACCCGTCGGAGGCGTGCCGTAACCGGCGAGACATAAAAAGGGCACGCACGACCCTCGTGGACGGAGTGTGCCGTACCGCACACTGGGGGCGGTGCCGCTCCGTCGTTCCGTCTGATCGTGTTCTCCCCGTGCTCTTCCCGTGCTTCCCCCGCGTGTTCTCCTCGTGCCGCGATCACTGGAGGTCGCCCCGTGCAGACCGAGACGCTCATCAGCGCGGCCCCGGCCGCCGTCCGTGACCCCGGGGCCCCGCCGCTGACGCGCCGGCGGCTCGACGCCGGGGGCGGTGGCGCGACCGCCGGCACGGGTGACCTGTTCCGCCAGTACCTGCGCGAAATAGGCCGAATACCGTTGCTCACCGCGGCCGACGAGGTGGAGCTCGCCCGCCGGATCGAGGCCGGACTGTTCGCCGAGGAGCGGCTGGAGTCCGGCGTCGGCCTCGACGACCAGCTGGCGCTCGACCTCGACCGGCTCATCGTGCGCGGCCGGTTGGCCAAGCGGCAGCTCATCGAGGCCAACCTGCGCCTGGTGGTCTCCGTCGCCAAGCGCTACATCGGGCGCGGCCTCACCATGCTCGACCTGGTGCAGGAGGGCAACCTCGGCCTGATCAGGGCCGTCGAGAAGTTCGACTACGCGCGGGGATTCAAGTTCTCCACCTACGCGACCTGGTGGATCAGACAGGCCATGTCCCGCGCCATCGCCGACCAGGCCCGCACCATCCGGGTGCCGGTGCACGTCGTGGAGCTGATCAACCGTGTCATCAGGGCGCAGCGCCGGATCCTCCAGGAGCGCGGCCACGAGCCGAGCCCCGCGGAGGTCGGGGTGCTGCTCGGCCTCACCCCGGCCCGGGTCAGCGAGATCCTACGGCTCGCCCAGGACCCGGTGTCGCTCCAGGCGCCGGTCGGCGACGAGGACGACGTCAACCTGGGCGACCTGATCGAGGACGCCGACGTGCCGTCGCCCGCCGAGTCCGCCGCCTTCCTGCTGCTGCGCGAGCAGTTGGAGGCCGTGCTGTCCACGCTCGGGGACCGGGAGCGGCGGGTCGTGGAGCTGCGCTACGGACTGCTCGACGGCCGGCCGCGCACCCTGGAGGAGATCGGCCGGCTGTTCGGCGTCACCAGGGAGCGCATCCGGCAGATCGAGCACAAGACGCTGAGCAAGCTCCGTGACCACGCCTACGCCGAGCAGCTGCGCGGCTACCTGGACTGAGCGGCCGTGCTGCTCGCCGGCTCGGCCGCGGGGGCGGGGACCGCGGCCCCGGCGGCCGGGCGGCGCGGTCTCGCCCAGCGCTCCATCGCCGGCCGCTCCACGAAGCGGTACAGCGCCCAGGTGGCGGCCAGCGTCAGGGCCGCCATCAGCAGCACGTAGCCCAGCGCGACCGGCGTGGCGTAGGCCGCGCCGGGACCCGCGACCAACTGCGTGACGTACATGATCACCACGTAGTGGCTGAGGTAGCAGGCGTAGGTGCGCTCGCCGGCCGCCACCATCCAGTCGCTGCTCAACCAGCGCCCGCGGCCGAGCAGGTCCCGGTGGGCGAGTGCGGCCACCACCAGCGCCACCGGCCCGGCGGACAGCGGCCCGAAGGTGAAGACCGCCGGCATCTGGAGGGTCAGCAGGATCGTCACGAACGGCAGCGCGGCGACGTGGCGCAGCCGCGGCGGCCGCCAGCCCTCGGCGATCAGCCGGGCCAGCAGCATCCCGATCAGGAACTCCGGCAGCCGGGAGACCGGGAAGACATAGGCCAACCAGTACTGCTCCAGGGAGATCTGCGGCATGCCCGGCACCGGCGCGGGCGCCGGCAGCAGCCACTGCGCCACGCAGGGCACGCTCGCCGCCGCGGCGACCATCGCCAGCGTCCAGGCGCCGAGCCTGGCCCTCGGGATGGCCCGCACCCACCTGATCAGCACCGGGAACAGCAGGTAGAACAGCACCTCGCAGGCCATCGACCAGGTCACCGGGTTGGCGGCCACGATGAAGTCGCCGCTGGGCACCCAGACGTGCACCAGGAACAGGTTGGCCAGCACCGCCCCGGGATGCCACGGCCCGTCCTCGACGGACAGCTGGGCGCCCACCCCGCAGGCCGCCACCAGGACGGCCGCCGCCGCCAGGCACAACACGTGGTTGGGCACCACCCGCACCAGGCGCCGCCGCCAGAAGCGCCGGGCCGGCTCGCCCGGTCTCGCCGTCCAGGTCATCACGAAGCCGCTGAGCAGGAAGAACAGCGTCACGGCGACGGTGCCGGTGGAGGCCATCTCGCCGAAGAAACGTTGTAGCTCGGGGTCGGCGAACAGTCTGGGGGCGTCGAGGGCGTGGGCCGCGAAGACGACGAGGCAGGCGAGGAAGCGCACCCCGGTCAGCGACGGCAGATGCCGGGGCAGGCCCGGCGGACGGGTGGAACGGGCGACGGCCATCGAGACGACCCCTCTTGCGAACGTGCCCCGCGACCCCGCGGAGCCGGACGGTGGACCTTTTCCAAGGAGAACCGCCCAGCAGGGCGCCGGGCACCCTAAACCACCCCAACGAGCGGACCGGGGGGTCGACGCGGAGACGGCCGGGAGCCGAGGGTCAGTCGAACGCGCCCGGATGCGTCTCGTCGCGTACCGCCGCGTACTGCTGACGCACCGTCGCGCCCACCGCCGTCTCGTCGCCCGGCTCCAGCGTCTCGCCGGCGGCCGGTGGCCAGGCCGGCGGCTCGTCGGCGGTCAGCGTGCCCTGGTCGACGCCCTGGGCCCAGGCGGCCTGGCGGGCCGCGCCGAGCGCGGTGTAGTCGGCCGGCTCGGGGACCACGACCGTGGCGTCGAGCAGCGACGGGGCCAGCGCCCTGACCGCGGGCAGCTCCGCCGCTTGGCCGAGCAGGAAGACCCGCTCGATCACCACCCCGCGCCGGCGCAGCACGCCGGCCGCGTCGGCGAGGCCGCACAGCATGCCCTCGAACGCCGCCCGCGCCAGGTGCTCCGGCTTCATGCTCTCCCGCCGCAACCCGGTCAAGGTGCCGGAGGCGTGCGGGAGTTCGGGGGTGCGCTCGCCGGCCAGGTAGGGCAGGAGCACGAGGCCGTGCGCGCCGGGCGTGGAGCGGAGCGCGAGCTCGGAGAGCCCGGGCAGGTCGACGCCGAGCAGTTCGGCGGTGCCGCGCAGCGTGCGGGTGGCGTTGAGGGTGCGCACCACCGGCAGGTGGTGGCCGGTGGCGTCGGTGAGGGAGGTGATGGTGCCGGTGGGGTCGGTGAGCGCCTCGTCGTGCACCGCGCAGACGGAACCCGTGGCGCCGAGCGAGACGACGGCGTCGCCCGGGCCGACGCCGAGGCCGAACGCGGCGGCCATGGTCTCGCCGGTGCCGGCCGAGATCAGCAGCCCCTCCGGGGTGCGGCCGGCCGGCTCGGCCGGGCCGAGCACGTCGGGCAGCTCCACCGGGTGCCCGATGGCCAGCTCGGCCAACTCGTGGCGCCAGGACTCCGATACCGCCGACCAGTAGCCGGTCCCCGAGGCGGCGCCCCGGTCGGTGGTCCAGCGCTCCGGCCGGCCGAGCAGCTGCCAGACCAGCCAGTCCTGGGCCTGGAGCACGGCGACGGCCCGCCGCGCCGCCTCCGGCTCGGCGCGCCCGAGCCAGCGCAACTGCGTGACCGGGTGCGTCGGTTGGGGCACCGCGCCGACGGCCTCCGCCCACGCGGCACGCCCACCGAGCGCGTCCACCAGACCGAGCGCCGCGGCCCGCGCACCCTCGTTCCCCCCGGTGAGCGCCGGCCGCACCGGCTGACCCTCGGCATCCAACGCGACGACACCGAGCGGCTGCGCGGTCACCCCGATCGCCGTGACCTCCTCGAGCACCCCACCGTCGGCGGCCTCACCCAGCGACAACAGCCAGGCACCGGGGGTCGGTTCGTCCGCCGGATGGGGAGCCTGGCCCTGCCGGAGTATCCGCCCGGTCTCCGGGTCACAGACGACGATGCGGGTGTGGGTGGACGAACTGTCGAGGCCGGCGACTATTCCCATGAAGCCAGATGATGCCCTATCCGTCCCCTTGCGCGGCTCATATCGTCATTCCGGTGTCCATCTCCGGTCACCGCCTTCCGCGCGAAGCGCGGGAGAGGCCGGCCGTCGGTGGCCCCGCCTGGCGGCGGAGCCACCTTGGCGCAGGCCCGCGCGAAGCGCGGGACACTTCCGGCCGGCCCACAGGGCCGCCTCCGGCGCGGAGCGCCGAAGGGAGGGCGGGACGGTGCGGATACCCCGCCCCCTGGCGGCCCTGGCGGCGGTGCCGCCAGGCCGGTGTCTCGCGCAGAGCGCGGGGCCGCTCCAGACTCGGCCCGCAGGGCCGTCCCCGGGCGCAGCGCCGAGGACTCGGCTGCTGGTGGCCCTGGCGGCGGTGCCGCCTTGGCGTCGGGCCGTCGGCCCGTGCCCCGCGCGTGGCGCGCGAAGAAGGGGTGGCCGGCCGCGGGCGGCCCGCCTCGGCGCCCGGCCGCCAGGCCGGTGCCTCGCGCGGAGCGCGGAGCCGCTCCAACCCCGGCGCGAAGCGCCGTCAGAGGGGCGGGTGGGTGGGGGAGAAGCCCGGCGCGCAGCGCCCAGGCGCCCGGCGGCGTAGCCGCCGCCCAGCCCAGGTGGGCGGGGGAACCACGTCGCCGAGGCCGCCCCGCCCAGGGGCTACGCTCCGGATTCCGCCGCCACCACCGTCGCCGTCGCGCGTCGCTCGGCGCGCCGCTCCCGCAGTCGGCTGGCGACCGGCTCGGTCCACCGCGTCGCGAAGGGCCCGACGATGACCAGTATCAGTACGTACGCCGTCGCCACCGGCGCGATCCGCGGTTCGGTCGCCGCGGCCAGGCCCGCTATGACGATGGAGAACTCGCCGCGCGCCACCAGCGCGCCGCCCGCCCGGAAGCGGCCGCGCGGGCCGATGCCGGCGCGCCGCGCCGCCCACCAGCCGGTGGCGATCTTGGTGCCGGTCGTGACGATGGCCAGCAGCAGCGCCGGCACCAGCACCGGCGGGATCGCCGTCGGGTCGGTCGACAGGCCGAAGAAGACGAAGAAGACGGCCGCGAACAGGTCCCGCAGCGGGGTGAGCAGCCGGCGCGTGTTGTGCGCGACCTCGCCGGAGAGCGCGATGCCGACGAGGAAGGCGCCGACCGCCGCCGAGACCTGGAGCTGTTGCGCCACGCCCGCGACGAGCAGCGTCAGGCCGAGGACCACGAGCAGCAGCATCTCGGGGTTGTCGGAGGAGACGGCCTTGCTGATGAACCGCCCGTGCCGCAGCGCGACGTAGAAGGCGATGCCGGCGGTGCCGAGCGCGATCACCAGGGTGAGGCTGCCGCTGGCCAGGCCGACGCCCGCCAGGACCGTGGAGAGGACCGGCAGGTAGATCGCCATGGCCAGGTCCTCCATCACCAGGATGCCGAGGATCACCGGTGTCTCGCGGTTACCGAGGCGGTTGAGGTCGGTGAGGATCTTGGCGATGACGCCCGATGAGGAGATGTAGGTGACGCCCGCCAGCGCGAGCGCGCCGACCGGGCCCCAGCCGAGCAGTAGTCCGGCCACCGCACCCGGGGTCGCGTTCAGCACCAGGTCCACCAGCCCCGAGGGGTACTGGGTCTTGAGGCTGTCCGCCAACTCGGTCGCGGTGTATTCCAGGCCCAGCATGAGCAGCAGCAGGATGACGCCGATCTCGGCGCCGATCTCGATGAAGTCCTCGGTCGTGGAGAGTGGGATCAGGCCGCCATGACCGAAGGCCAGCCCTATCAGGAGATAGAGCGGGATGGGGGAGAGGCCGAGCCTACCGGCCAGTCGTCCCACGAGCCCGAGGCCCAGGACGACGGCCCCCAGCTCGATCAACATGGTCGTGGTGTCGTGCACGCTCACCGCACCTTTCGGTTGTCAAGGTCATTCGCACGAGCGTCGGCGCACCGACGTCGTGTATCCGTGGCCCAGGCGACCGACAGCGCGGAGATCAGGCCCCTGCGATGATGTCGGCCAGGTCGGCGACGCCCTCACGGGTGCCGACGACCAGCAACGTGTCGCCCGCCTCGAGGCGGAAGTCCGGCCCCGGCGACGGGTGCGCGCCGGTCCTGCGCAGCACCGCCACGATCGAGGCGCCCGTCCTGGTGCGGGCCCGGGTGTCACCCATCGGGCGCCCGCGGTAGGGCGAGTCGGGCTCGATCGGGATGCGCTCGGTGACCAGGTCGAGGCCGAGTTCGCCGTCGTGCAGCGTGACGGTCGGCTTCTGCGGGGCGAGGATCGACGCCAGCCGGGCGGCCTCCTCCTCGTCGAGGGCGACGGTGCCCTGACAGGAGTCCGGGTCCTCCGGGTCGAAGAAGCCGATGAAACGCCGGCCGTCCTCGTGCGTCACGACGGAGATGTGTCGTCCGTCCCGTGACGCGATGTCGTACTGGGTGCCGACGCCCGGCAGGGGGGTGCGTCGCGTGCCCATGCTGATCTGCCTCCTCAACCGCGGTCGCAGTGAGCATAACGCGGGAGACAGCACGTTTGTTCTGGAGATTGGCCGGAACTGGCCCGTTTACCAAAGAGATCTTCGCGAAGAAGTCTTTGCAAAGAGATCTTGGCGATCTACCGTGAGCGCATGACGGAACCCGAGGAGGCGCCCGCCGCGGAGCGGGTCGTGCTCGACGGCAGGGGGCTGCGCGCCCTGGCCCACCCGGTGCGGGTGCGGCTGGTCGGCCTGCTCCGGCAGCACGGCCCCGCCACCGCCACCCAGCTCGCCCGCCGGTTGTCCCTGAACTCGGGGGCCACCAGCTACCACCTGCGGCAGCTCGCCGGGGCCGGCTTCGTCGAGGAGGACACGGAGCGGGGCAACGCCAGGGACCGCTGGTGGCGGGCGGTGCACCAGCTCACCGCCGTGGAGCCCGAGCTGGTGGCGGCCGAGCCCGAGGCGGCCCAGGTCTTCCTCCAGTCCGTGGCGGCGGCCCATACCCTGCGCCTCCAGCAGGGCCTCAACGAACTGGCCACGATGCCGCGCGACTGGGGACCGGCGTTCCACCTGAGCGACGTGACGCTGCGCCTCACCCCTGAGCAGGCGCGGGAGCTCGGCCGGGAGCTGTGGGAGGTACTCGACCGCTACCGGGAGGAGAACCGGCGGCACGCGGACGAGCCGGGCCGGCAGAGCGTCGCCGTCCAGTTCCACGTGCTGCCCGAGTTCGCCGGTGACGAGGAGCACGAGGCGTGAGGGCCAGGGCCCTCGTCGGCCTGCTGGCCGCCGTCGCCGTCTCGCAGCTCGGCACCAAGATCTCCGCCGTCGCGCTGCCCTGGTTCGTGCTGGTCACCACCGGCAGTCCGGCGCAGACCGGGCTCGTGGCGTTCTGCGAGATGACGCCGTACGTGCTGGCCAAGGCGCTGTCAGGGCCGCTGATCGACCGGGCGGGGCCCCGGGTCACCTCCTGGACCACCGACGTGGTCAGCGCCGCCGCCGTGGCCGCGATCCCGCCGCTGCACGCCGCCGGGCTGCTGCCGCTGTGGCTGCTGCTCGTGCTGGTCGCCCTGGTCGGCGTCACCCGGGGGCCAGGCGACCTGGCCAAGCAGGTCATGGTCCCGGAGGCCGCCGACCGCGACGGGGTGCCGCTGGAGCGGGCCACGGGCCTGGCCGGCGTCGCCGAGCGGCTGGCCGGCACGGTGGGCCCGGCAGGGGCCGGCGTGCTGGTGGCGGCCCTGGACGCGATGACCGCGCTGGTCGTCAACGCGGTCTGCCTCGCCGCCGGTTCGCTGCTGATCGCGCTGACCCTGCCGCGCGGCATGGGCCGCGGCAGGCCCGCCGCACCGGAGGCGGCCGAGGCGGCGGGGGACGAACCGGCCGGCTACTGGCGGCGGTTCGGGCAGGGGTTCGCCTTCCTGCGCCGCGAGCCGATGCTGTTGGCGATCAGCCTCACCGTCGCCGTCACCAACCTCCTCGACGCCGCCTACAGCAGCGTGCTGCTGCCCGTGTGGGCCGAGGAGTCGGGGCACGGCCCCTCGGCGATCGGCATGATCGGCGCCGTCTTCGGTGGCACGGCCGTCTGCGGCAGCCTGCTGGCCGCCGTGGTCGCCCACCGACTGCCCCGACTCCCGCTGTTCTTCGGCGGCTTCCTGCTCGCCGGCGCGCCCCGCTTCGTGATCCTGGCGCTCAGCGTCTCGGCCGGCGCGCCGCTGTGGTCGGTGCTCGCGGTGTGCGCCGTGGGCGGGTTCGGCTCGGGGTTCCTCAACCCCATCATCGGCGCGGTGGTGTTGGAGCGCATCCCGCGCCACATGCTGGGCCGCGTCCAGGCGTTGTTCACCTCGCTCGCCTGGTCGGGCATCCCGCTCGGCGGCTTGGTCGGCGGCGCCGCGGTGGGCGCCGCGGGCCTGGTGCCGGTGCTGCTGGTCGTCGGCCTGCTGTACTTCCTCATCACCAACCTGGCGGCGCTGCGCCCGGAGTGGCGGCGGATGGACCGGGAGCGCGCGGCGGCCAGGACCGGTCGCGCCGATCGCGGCGATCGCGGCGATTCGGCCACGGCATGTCACGGCGCGGCCACCGGATCGGGTTAGTGTCTGGGCGTGTTGTTGACGTGGGCCGGGCGGGCGGTGGGTGACAGGTTCGGGCCGGCGCGCCTGCTTCCGCTGTTCGTCGGCGTCGGCTATCTGCTGCTCGTCCAGCGTGCCGCGCCCGACGCCGCCGACTGGTTCGTCACCCTGGCCGCCGGCGCCCTCTTCCTCGGCGGCGGCGCCTGGCCGCTCGCGGTCTCCATCGCCCAGAGCCTGTTACTCGTGCTGGCCCACCCGCTGGTGTCCAACACCCCGGTCGCGGCCAAGGTGATCGCCAGCGTGGCGCTGCTCGAACTCGCGGTGCGCCGCCCGCCCCGCGAGGCGCTGCTCGGCACGGCCGTGCTGATCACCGCCTACGTCCTGCTGATCAAGGACCACGAGACGGTCACCGGGATGCTGGCCGCCGGCTACCGGGTCGTGGTGGTGGCCGTCGCCCCGCTGCTGCTCGGCGCCTATGTGCGCGCCACCGGCCGGGCGTTGGCCCAGGCGAAGGCCAGGGCGCGGGAGGCCGAGGAGCGCCGCGAACTCGCCGCGCACAGCGCGCGTCTCGCCGAACGCACGGAGCTGGCCCGCGAGTTGCACGACCTGGTGGCGCACCACGTGTCGTCCATGGCGCTGCGGGTCAACGTGGCCCGTGCGGTGCTGCCCGACCTGGACCCCCGGGTCCGCGGGGTGTTGGACGACGTCTACGGCTCGGCCACCACCACGCTCGCCGACCTGCGCCGGCTGGTCGCCGTGCTCCGCGACCCGGCGGCC
Source organism: Streptomyces millisiae (assembly GCF_031845425.1). Taxonomy (NCBI): domain Bacteria; kingdom Bacillati; phylum Actinomycetota; class Actinomycetes; order Kitasatosporales; family Streptomycetaceae; genus Streptomyces; species Streptomyces millisiae. The sequence goes on along the minus strand of NZ_JAVREM010000018.1, from coordinate 18,935 downwards.
GTCGCGCCCGAGGGCGGCCCGCCGCTGGTCGTCGAGCCGGCGGAGCTGCCGGCCGCCGTGGCCGCCGTCGTGGAACGCGGCGTCCAGGCCGGGCTCCAGGTGCGCGCCCACGTCGATCCGGCCATCACCGGACTCGACGCGGTCCGTGGCCTCGCCGTGCTGCGCGTGGTCCAGGAGGGGCTCACCAACGCCACCAAGCACGCCGGCTCCGGCAGCACCATCACCGTCGACGTGACGGTCACGGAAGGTGACGTCCGGGTCGAGGTGAGCGACGACGGCGGCCCGGCCGAGGTGTCTTCCGACCTGCCGCAGGGGCCGGGATTCGGCCTCGTCGGCCTGCGCGAGCGCGTCGGTCTGGTCGGCGGCACGCTCACCGCCGGGCCGCACGCGGGCGGCTGGCGGCTGTGCGCCGAGCTGCCGGAGCGCGTCCCGGGTGGTGCCCCCTCGGCGACCGTCCCATAGTGGGACATATGTCCAGAGCTGTGAGATTCGACGAGTACGGTGACGTCGACGTGCTGCGCGTGGACGAGGTGCCGCGCCCCGAGCCGGGCCCCGGGGAGGTCGTGGTCCGGATCAAGGCCGCCGGCATCAACCCGGGCGAGGCCGCTATCCGCCGCGGCCTGCTGCGCAAGCGCTGGCCCGCCACGTTCCCCTCGGGGCAGGGCAGCGACCTGGCCGGCGTCGTCACCGAGACGGCACCCGACGTGCGGCAGTTCGACCGCGGCGACGAGGTGCTCGGCTTCACCAACCACCGGGCCAGCCACGCCGAGTACGCGGCGGTCGAGGCCGACCAGCTGATCCGGCGGCCGACCGACGTCTCCTGGGCCGAGGCCGGCTCGCTGGCGATCGTCGGCACCACCGCCTACGCGGCGGTGCGCGCGGTCGGCGTGCGCCGGGGCGACACGGTGGTGGTCTCGGGCGCGGCCGGCGGAGTCGGCACCCTCGCCTGCCAGTTGGCGCGCAACCTGGGGGCCACGGTGATCGGCCTGGCCAGCGAGGACCACCACGGCTGGCTCTCCGACCACGGGATCCTGCCGGTCAACTACGGCGAGGGCGTGGCCGAGCGGATCAGGGCGGCGGCGGGCGGCGCGTCACCCGACGCGTTCATCGACACCTACGGCGCCGACTACGTGCGGCTCGCGATCGAGCTCGGCGTCCCTCCCGAGCGGATCGACACCATCATCAACATGGCCGACGCCGAGGAGTACGGCACCAAGATGGAGGGCAGCGCCGCGGCCGCCGACGCCGGGGTGCTGGCCGAGCTCACCGCCGCCGTCGAGGACGGCAGACTGCACGTCCCGATCGCCAGGACCTACCCGCTGGACGACGTCCGCGAGGCCTTCCGCGACCTGGAACGGCGCCACACGCTGGGCAAGATCGTGCTGATCCCCTGACGCCTGGCGCCGGGGAGCCTCACAGGCCGGGGATCTCCCCGTCGGCCACCCGCTCGTAGGTCTGGCCGAGGCCGCTCTCCCACTCGACGGCCAGCGTCTCGCTCTCCCGGGTGATGGTGGCGACGGTCCACTCCTCGTCCGCCGTGTCGCAGCTGAAGCTCACGCTGTCGTCCCGCAGCGTGCCGCTGCAGAAGGCCGTGTCCGTCTCGAAGGCGATGGCCTCGGTGAACGAGACCAGGTCGCCGTAGAAGGTGAGCACGCTGTCGGAGTCGTCGAGCCCGGTCGCCCAGGTGCCGTCGAGCGCCCCGCCCCCGCCCTCGCCTTCCGCGGGGGCCGTCGAGGTCTCCTCCTCGGCCGGCTCCTCGTACTCCGTCACGCCGGTGAACGGGTTCTCCTCGGAGCAGCCGCCGAGCAGCAGCGTCCCCGCCGCCACGAGCGCGGACAGCGCCAGCCTCGAAACCACGCGTCTCCTCATCATGTCCCCCCGGACCTCAGCGACGTTGGAGCGGGCCGTGTCCCCGGCAGGGTAGTGGCCCGCCGGCCGGTTCGACCCCGCGCGTCAGGCGGTCTTCCCGGCCGGACGTTGCGCGGCCAGCGAGTCCAGGTGCCGGGCCAACACGGCGGTGGCCCAGCCCTGGTCGGCGTCCGCGGGCTCGCGCAGCAGGTGCGCGGCGAGGCCGTCGAGCAGCGCGTGCAGCCGCGCCGCCTCCAGGTCGAGGTCCGCGCCGGGCGCCAGGTCGACGCCGTTGTCCAGCTCGCCGACCAGCCGGCGGCACGTCCGCCGCCTCGCCAGGTGCGCGGCGTCCCGCGGCCCGCGCAGCGTGGCGTCGGTGCGTGCCACGTCGCACAGCGCCAGGTACGCCTCCGACTCGGCGCGCCGCTCCTCGTCAAGCGGCAACATCCCGCGCGCGGCGGCCGCCACGGACTCCCGCGCGGCGCCGGGCGGCCGCGGCGCGGTGGACCGCTCCCTGAAGCGCTCGGCGACCATCTCCAACGCGAAGAGCAGCAACTCCCGCTGGCTGGCGAAGACATGGCGCAAGGAGCCGGCCGAGACCCCGGCCTCGGCCGCCACCCCGCGCACCGAGGCGCGGCCGATCCCGTCCCGCACGATGACCCGCCAGGCGGCGTGCGCGATCTCCCGGCGCCGCTCGCCGCGGTCGATGAGTCTGGGCATGGGGGTAGAGGCTAAGCCACCATGATCACGATCGACTCGGCATTCGATATCGCCCGGGAAACGGTTCCCCTGCCGGGGGCTTGGCCAGCGGGCCCTGGCCGGTGGCCCCCGGCCGGCCCCCGCGGCCCCGCCCGACCCGTCGGCCCGGGAAGGCGATTCGAGTCGCGCCACGCGCCGAGAATTGCCCGAAACCGCCGCCGTCCGGCGTTTTCCCGTCGTCTCGTCGCCATTCAACCGACGATGTTTTCCGGGGCCGACGGATTGTCGAATACCCGTAATACCCGGGTACTCGGGATCGCCGCGAAATACCGCCGGTTACAGGCGAATGGCCGGCTCGCCGGCGGCGAAATCGTCGAGTGCCACGGAGAACGCGGCCATCAGCCGCGCCGCGGGCGGCGCCGCGTGGCTGACCACGGTCAGGCTCAGCGCGGCCGCCCGCTCCGGCGTCCTGGTGTGCCCCGCGAGGAAGAAGCTGACGACCCCCGGCGGCGGCACGTCGGGCAGCACGAACCCGCCGGTCAGCGGCCGGCCGAGGAGCGACCAGGGACCCCGACGGAGCACCAGCGAGGTGCAGCACACCGGCGCGTACGACGCCGAGATGACGTGCGCGCCGGCCGCCCGCGGCGCCCAGGCGCCGAGCAGCGCCGCGCCCCCGACCAGGCGGGCCGCGTTGACCGCCCGCGCCCTGAACCCGGGCGCGGCGAGCGCCGCGTGACAGGCGGCCAGCCGGTCGCGCGGGTGGTCCTGCCCGATCGGCAGCGGCACCCGGGCCGCCGACAGCACGTTGCCGAGCTCCCCGCCCGCCCCGGAAGGACGCAGGTCGACCGGCACCAGCGCGTAGAGCGGCCGCTCCCGGCCCGGCCAGCCGGACGGCGCGCCGTGCACCTCGCGCAGCGCCCCGGCGACGGCGGCGAGCAGCACGTCGTTGAGGCTGATGCCGGCACGCGGCAGGGACCGGCGTGCCGCGCGCACGGCCGCCGGGTCCACCTCGGTCCAGGCGATGGTCGGCGCGGCCGGTGTTCCCGGCAGGCGGCGGCTCGGCCGCGCGTGGTGCAGCAGGTCGCCGACGAGCCGCCCGAGCCCCGCCGGGGAGTGCTGGGGCTCCGCCGGCTTCGGGGCGGCGGCCGGCGGGCCGTCGAGCAGCACGTTGAGCAGCGCCTCCAGGGACCGTCCGTCGAGCGCCGCGTGATGGGCGGTCAGCAGCAGCGCGAAGCCGTCGGAGCCCTGGCCAGGCACCAGGCGCAGCCGCCACGGCGGCGGACCGGCCGGCAGCGGGCGGCGCGCCACCGCGTCGACGAGCTCCGTCAGCCGGGTGCCGGGCGGCTCGGCCCGCACCTGGAGCACCGGGTCGAACTCGTCGAGCACCAGCCACCGGTGCCGCCGCAGCGCGCTCGGCCCGGGCGGCGGCAGCAGCACCGAGCGCAGCCTCGGCAGCCCGCCGAGCCGACCGGCGACCAGCTCCCGCAGCTCGTCGAGGCCCGGCGCGGGCCCCGAGAAGAACACCGCGGAGCCGATCGTCTTCGGGGTGCCGCCCGCCGCGAAACACTCATCAGAAGCCGAGAGTGCGATACTATTTTCCATCCTCCCAGCCCTTTCCCCTCCGCCGGAAACCGCCGAGAAAAACCGCGGAATCACATCGCGCGTGGGGGAGCAATCTAATCGCTGTGATCGGACAGGCTGCACTCTGACACGACAGGGAAGAGGCCCAGGTAACGGCATGGCAGACATCTTCGACAAGAAGCCGATCGCGGCGTTCGGCGAAATGGCGGAGACGGGCGCGAGACCCTACTACCGCACCGCGGCCCCGGACGCGATCATGGCCGGCTGCAACGACTACCTGGGCCTGGCCACCGATCCGCGGGTCGTCGAGGCGGCCGCCGCCGCGTTGGCCAGGCACGGCACCAGCTGCTCCGGATCCCGCATCCTCAACGGCACGCTGCCGCTGCACGAGGAGCTGGAGGCGGCCCTCGCCGACTTCCTCGGCTGCGAGGCCGCCCTGGTCACCACCACCGGGTTCCAGGCCAACCTGGCCGTCGGCGCCCTGCTCGGCCCCGGGGACGCCTCGTTCAGCGACATGGCCAACCACGCCTCGCTGGTGGACGGGGTGCTGCTCGGCCAGGGCAGCAGGCACCGCTACCGGCACGGCGACCTCGACCACCTGGAGCGCCTGCTCGCCGCCGCCGACCCCGACGCCGGCAAGCTCGTCATCACGGACGGCCTGTTCTCCATGGAGGGCGACCTCTGCCCGCTGCCCGGGCTGCGCGAGCTCGCCGACCGGTACGGCGCCCGGCTCGTGGTGGACGGCGCCCATGACATCGGACTGCTGGGCGCGTGCGGTCGCGGCGTCGCCGAGCACTTCGGCGCCATGGACGCCGTCGACCTGTTCACCGGCACCTTCTCCAAGTGCTTCGGCTCCCTCGGCGGCCTGCTCGCGGGACCGGCCGGCATCGTCGAGTACCTGCGCTACACGGCCCGCCCGGTGCTGTTCTCCGCGGCGATGTCCCCGGCCTCCGCGGCGGCCGCGCTGGCCTCGTTGGAGATCATCAGGACCGAACCGGCCCGCCGCGAACGGGTCTTCGACCACGCCGAGCGGCTGCACAACGGGCTGCGCGCGCTCGGCTTCTCCACCGGCCCCTCGGTCACCCCCGTCGTCCCCGTGCACGTCGGGCACGCCGTGCCCTGCCTGCGGATGTGGCAGGCGCTGCACGACGCCGGCGTCTACACCAACGCGGTGGTGGCGCCCGCCGTCCCGCGCGGCCGCGCCCTGATCCGGGTGACCCCGCAGGCCACCCACACGGAGGAGCAGATCACCCGGATCCTGGACGCCTTCGCCGCCTGCGGCCGCCGCCTCGGGCTGGTGCCCGAGCGGGCCGAGCACGACTGGACGCCGGTCGCGCTGGCCCGCCCCAAGCTCACCCCGTGACGAAGACCAGCGCCACGTTGTGCCCGCCGAAGCCGAACGAGTCGCTGACCGCCACCGGCACCGGCCGCTCCCGCGGCTTCTTGACCACCAGGTCGATCGCCAGGTCGGGCGCCGGCGCCCCCACGTTGGCGGTCGGCGGCACCACCCCGCGCTCCACGCTCAGCACCGTCAGCACCGCCTCGACGGCGCCCGCCGCGCCCAGGCCGTGCCCCAGCGCGCCCTTCGCCGAGGTGACGCTCGGGCCGTGCGGGAACACCCGCTCGATCATCCGCCCCTCCGCCGTGTCCCCCTGCCGGGTCGAGGTGGCGTGCGCGTTCACGTGCTCCACGTCCCGCGCCTCGACCCCCGCCTGGGTGAGCGCCGCCCGCACCGCCGCCTCGGCCCCCCGCCCCTCGGGATGCGGCGCCGTGGGATGGTGCGCGTCCGTGGAGACCCCGCACCCCGCGAGGACCGCCCTGGCCCGGCCGCCCCTGGCCCGCAGGTCCCGCACCCGCTCCAGCACCAGCGCCGCGGCGCCCTCGGCCATCACGAACCCGTCGCTGTCCGCCGCGAAGGGCCGGGAGGCGCCGGTCGGGTCCTCGCCCCGCCGCGACAGCGCCCCGGCCCGCTGAAAGCCCGTCACCATCAGCGGCGTCGTCGCCGACTCGGTGCCGCCCGCGACCACCACGTCGCACCGCCCGTCCACCAGCCACTCCCGCGCGGTCGCCACCGCGCTCGCCCCCGAGGCGCAGGCCGTCACCGCCGCCAGGCTCGGCCCCCGCGCGCCGAGCGCCAGGGCGATCTCGCCGGCCGCCATGTTCGGCAGCATCATCGGGATCAGCGCCGGCGACACCCAGTCGGGCCCCTGCCCGGTCAGCCGCCGCTCCTGCTCCCGCACCGCGTGCATGCCACCCATGCCGCACCCGACGACCACCCCGACCCGCGCCCCCTCCCACGTCGCCGGGTCGAGCCCCGCGTCCCCCACGGCCTCCACGGCCGCCACCAGCGCCAGCCGGGTGAACCGCTCCATCCGCCACAGGTTCCGCACCCCGAGCCCCGCGCCGACGTCGTCCCCCGGCACCCGGCAGCTGAAGTCCACCGGCAGCCCGGCCAACGCGGGATCCCGCGTCGCCGTCCCCACCCCCCGGCACACCCCCTCCCAGGTGGCCGCCACGCCCACCCCCGCCGGGGTGACCGCCCCCACCCCCGACACGACCACCTCGTCCCGGCTCACGACGCCACGGCCCGCGCCGCGTCCAACGCCCGCGCCACGTCCGCCAGCGTCGACTCCCCGGTCAGCCCGTCCTCGTCGAGCGCCACCCCCGTCTCCTGCCGCAGGCACAGGGCGAACTCGGCCCGCCCCAGCGAGTCGAGCCCCACCTCCTCCACGGTCACCTCGGGCGAGAGATCGTCACGCACGAACTGGAACTTGCCGACCAACACGGACACCACGGTGTCGTAGCTCTCGCTGTGCTCGCTCATGGAGCGCAGTCTCCCGGCCCGTCGGCGCCATATGTTCCATTGAGGGCGGGAATGCACCCGTCCGCAGCAGGACGGGTGCCGGCCCGGGGCCGCTACTGCAGTGCGCCGTCCGCCAGGTCCCAGTCGCCCCAGTAGGAGGCGCCGCTGGTGCTGATGCCCGAGGTGGTGCCCGGGAGCCGGACGGCGGCCTGGTCGCCGCTGCCGCCGTCGACCAGCAGGTCGGCGCGGCCGTCGCGGTTGGTGTCGCGCAGCCGGACGGTCGTGCCGAAGCGGTCGTACTGCTGCCGGGCGCCCGGCACGCCGGACGTGCCGCGGTCGAAGGCCTGCGAGTTGGTGCCGGTCACGCCGCTCGGGCCGCCGCGGAGCACGTGGACCGCGCCGGCGTCGGTCAGGTCGCCGATCTGTTCGCCGGGCGCGCCGATCGCCAGGTCGGGGTAGCCGTCGCCGTTGACGTCGCCGGCCGAGACGCTCCAGCCGAACTGGTCGTTCACCTCGGGCGAGCCGGACACGCCGGCCGTCGACTGGGTGATCCGCACCGCGGACACCGGGCCGTTCGCGCCGCCGCGCCAGACGGTGGCCCGGCCCCGGTTCTCGTTGTACGCGTCGTCGCCGAAGGCCACGTCGCCGTAGCCGTCCTGGTCGAAGTCGGCGATGACCCCGTCGGCCCACCAGCTGTCCTGGGTGGGGGAGAGGCGGCCGGAGGTGCCGGGGGCCAGGGTCGAGCCGCCGCGCACGAACCAGGCCTCGGTGCCCTCCTCGCCCTCGTAGCCGTTGACGCCGATGACCACCAGGTCGGTGGCCGTGTCGCGGGTGACGTGTCCCGCGACGAGGCGGGTGGCGAAGAAGCCGGGGTCGCGGTTGAGCCGGGTGACGGAGCCGGCGACGCCGGAGGGCGTGATGTCCCCGCGGAAGACGTAGGCGTCGTTGCCGTCGATCACGGCCAGGTCGGGGCGGCCGTCCGCGTTGAAGTCGCCGGTGGCCAGGTCGTCGCCGAAGCGGTCGTAGGCCGCTGGGCTCTGGCTCGGCACATTGGTCCCGCCGGTCAGGCCGTTGGCGCTGCCCCACAGGATCGTCACGCTGCCCTGGTCGACCCGGCCCGAGACGTCCTCGCCCGGCGCGGCGACCGCCAGGTCGGCGTAGCCGTCGCGGTTGAAGTCCGCGCCGGTCCTGGTGGCGCCGAACATGTCGTCCGCCTCGTTGGCGCCGGGCACCCCGGGGCTGCCCTGGTGGATCACCTGCCGCCGGGTGCCGATCCCGGACGCCGTGCCGTAGGTGATCTCGACGGCGTCCGCGCCGTCCGTCTCCTCCGCCCACGCCCAGGCCGCGTAGTCGCGGTACCCGTCCCCGTTGAAGTCGTCCGCGTACCGGGCGGGCGCCGCCTGCGCCGTCCCGACCGGGACGGCCGGCAACAGGCCACCCCCCACGACAGCGGCCGCCCCCAGCGTCGTCGCGATCCGCAACGTGCTCCGTCTCATCCAGCTCTCCCTGGCCAGAAGAATCAACACAACAGAGGGAAGACCCCTGGGATGTCCCGGAAGTTGTACGGGAGTTCTCTGAGAGTTCGACTCACGGCCTGATGTTCTTCATGGTCAGGTGGGACCCCAGGCGCAGCACCGCGGGCAGGGGGCTGAGCTTCCCCATGAGGAAGGCCGCGTAGGCGGCGTGGTCGGCGACGGCGACGCGGATGAAGTAGTCGGGGCGGCCGTACATCCGACGGAACTCCACGACCTCGACTGGTGGTGGGCCGGCCTGTCGGTGGCCGTGGCCCCCGGCCACCACCGTGTGACCGCACCTGTGGCGGCGCGGCGCGCGCTCAAGCATCCTCGGGGGCACGGTCGTCCACCGGAGCGGGGTGACGATGTGTGGGGCGGGTGGGACTCGAACCCACGGCCGACGGATTATGAGTCCGTTGCTCTAACCGGCTGAGCTACCGCCCCAGGAACGGCGTGCCGCGCACATCTGTGCGCGCCGTCTGCCGCAGCATAGCTGTTCATACGATCTCCCGCGCGGGTCGGGGTGCTCGTACGTGGGCTGTGACTGCGGGCATGGGGTGATCGGTTCCCGATGGTGGTCAAGAGATGCACGCGGGACGCGAGAGAAAGCCGGAGAAAGTCGCCGAACGAACGAAGGGCCCCCGGAAGGGGCCCTTCGTGTGGCGCTCCCCCGACTGGACTCGAACCAGTAACCTGCCGGTTAACAGCCGGCTGCTCTGCCAATTGAGCTACAGGGGACTGCTCCGCTCGGGTCGGCCGCCCGGATCCCGGGGGCGCGTCCTCCGCGCGCCGCTTACATTAGCGCATGTGAGGGGGTGCGTTGAAATCGGTATCCGGGCCACCCGGTTGCCAGGGCCGTTATGGGTCAGGAGAAGATCGGGAAGTCCGACGAAGGGAAGCGTCTGATGCGCAAGCTCATCTTCATCGCGGGTCTGGCCGTCGGGTACGTGCTGGGGGCCAGAGCGGGGCGGGAGCGGTACGAGCAGCTGCGGGAGGCGGCGGACCGGGCCCGGCGGAACCCGACGGTCCGGAACACCGTGGACAGCGCCTCGCAGGCCGGCCTGCAGGCCGCCGGTCGGGCGGCGGGGGTCATGGCCGACCGGACCGCGGGCAGGGTGCCCAGCTCGGTGACCGACACGCTACGCTCGGTGCGGGACCGGGCCACGGGCAAGGACGTCGACGCCTGGCACGAGTCGTAGCCGGAGCCTCCCGGCCATTGCCCACGGTCACCGTGGCTGGTTAGCTATGTTCGAGATTCCGGAATTCGCCCGGGATCTCGAACAGACGAGTGCCGGGAGGGCGAGGGGCATGGGGCGTCGCGTGCCGGCGGTCAGCCGGGCGTTGGACATACTGGAGCTCTTTCTCGACGGGGACGGCACGCTCTCCGCGCCGGAGATCACCCGCAGGCTCCAGCTGCCGCGCACCACCGTGCACGAGCTGGTCACCACGCTGGCGGCCCGCTCCTACCTGGTGCCGGTGCCCGAGCAGCCGGGCCGCTACCGGCTCGGGGTGCGCACCTACCAGCTCGGCAGCCGGTACGCCGAGCAGCTCGACCTCGCCGCCGAGGGGCAGCAGGTGGCCCGCGCGGTGGCCGAGACCTGCGGCGAGACCGTGCACGTGGCCGTCCTGGAGGACGCCGACGTCATCTACATCGCCAAGGTGGACAGCACCCACGCGGTCCGCATGGTCTCGGCCGCCGGCCGCCGGCTGCCGGCCCACTGCACGGCGGTCGGCAAGATGCTGCTGGCCTCGCTGCCGCCGGACGAGCTCGCGGAGCGCCTGGCGTCCGCCGGCGAGCTGCGGGCCATGACGCCCCACTCCATCACCGAGCCCGACGCGCTGCGGGCGGCGCTCGACGAGATCAGGGAGCGCGGGCTCGCCTCCGAGCAGCGCGAGTCCAACCCGGACGTGAGCTGCGTCGCCGCGCCGGTGCGCGACCGGGCGGGCCGCGTGGTGGCCGCGCTCAGCGTGTCGGTGCCGATGATCAGGTGGAGCGAGGAGCGGCAGGCGGAGCTGGCCGACCTGGCGGTCAAGGGCGCCGGGCAGTTGTCCGAGCGGCTCGGCCACCACGGCTGACGGGCCGGGGACCAACCCAAGGAGAGAGGACGGGCATGGTGGCGGACGGTCTGGAGATCGCGATACGGGCGCGGGCCGACCTGGGGGAGGGGCCGACCTGGGACCCGGCGGCCGAGCGGCTGGTCTGGGTGGACATCCTGGCCTCGCGGATCAACCTCTTCGACCCGGCCACCGGCCGGCGCACCGTGCTCCCCACCGAGCAGCACGTCGGCGCCGCCAAGCCGCGCGCCGGCGGCGGCTTCGTGGTCAACCTCAGGGACGGCGTCGGGCTCTACGACGAGGCGGGCGGGTTCTCCTGGCTGCGCCACGAGGCGGTGAAGGGCCGTCGGGGCAACGACGCGGCGGTCGCGCCGGACGGCGCCCTGTGGGCCGGGAGCATGCGCTACGACGAGCGTCCCGGCGGCGGCTCGCTGGTCCGCGTCGCGCCGGACGGCGCGGCGACCGTGCTGCTGCCCGAGGTCACGGTCAGCAACGGCACCGGCTGGAGCCCGGACGGCTCGCTGGTGTACTACGTCGACACCCCGACACGGCGGGTCGACGTGCTCACCGTGACCGAGGACGGCGGTGGGCGCGACCGTCGGCCGCTGGTGGACACCTCGGAGTTCGCCGGCTACCCGGACGGCCTGACGGTGGACGCCGAGGGCTGCGTCTGGGTCGCGTTCTGGGACGGCCGGGCGGTGCGCCGCTTCACGCCCGAGGGCAAGCTCGACCGGGTCGTCGAGGTGCCGGTCTCCCGGCCCACGGCGTGCGCCTTCGGCGGCCGGGACCTCACCGACCTCTACATCACCACGGCCAGCGTCGGCACCGACCCGGGCGCCGAGCCGCTGGCCGGCTCCGTCCTGGTCCTGCCGGGCGCCGGCCGTGGCCTGCCGCAGCCCGCGTTCGCGGGCTGACGCCCCGTGAGCCCGCCGGCCCGGCGCCGGCGGGCCCGCCGGACCGCTCCGTAAATCCCCTACTGCACGACCGTTGACCTCGTCCGGTGGCCGCCCCTACGTTCACGTTCGTATCTCCGATCCATGTTCGGGATTACGAATGGAGGATGGGTGAGCCGCATGACAGAACCATCCGTGCCACCGCCCGCCGGCCCGACCAGACGGCGGATGCTCGGTTCCCTCGCGGGGCTCGGCACCCTGGCCGCCCTCGCCGCCGCCGGCTGCGCGGCCCCGAGCGGCGTCGGCTCGGGCCAGACCAGGCTCCGCTACTGGCACCTGTTCGGCGGCGGCGACGGCGCCAACATGGCCGCCATGCTCGACGCCTTCCAGGCGGAGCACCCCGACCTCGACCTGCAGGCCGCCACCCTCTCCTGGGGCTCGCCCTACTACACCAAGCTCGGCATGGCCGGCGCCGGCGGCCGGGCTCCCGAGGTCGCCGCCATGCACCTGGCGCGGCTCGCCGGCTTCGCCCCCGGCCGGCTCCTCGACCCCTTCGACCTCGACCTGCTCGCCGAACACGGCATCACCGAGGCCGACTTCCCACCGGACCTGTGGCAGCGCGGCATGGTCGACGGCGAGTTGTACGCCATCCCGCTCGACACCCACCCGCTGGTCCTCTACTACAACACCGACGTCTGCGAGCGCGCCGGGCTGCTCGACGGCGACGGGCGGCTCCGCGCCATCGAGGGCGCCGACGCCTTCGCCGAGGCGGTCCGCGCCGCCGGCGAGGTCACCGGCGGCCCCGGCCTCGTCGCCGAGACCCTGGGCGCCGACACCATCGGCCCCTGGCGGATGTTCAACGCCTTCTACGCCCAGACCGGCGGCCAACTGCTCACCGAGGACGGCACCCGGATCGCCATCGACGACGCCAAGGCCCGCACCGTGCTCGACTACATGCGGCGGCTCACCCAGGAGGGCCTGTGCGTGGAGCGCGCCGACTACCCGGGCGCGGTCGGCATCTTCGCCGCCGGCGAGACCGGCTTCTTCATCAACGGCGAGTGGGAGGTCACCACCTACACCAACAACGGGCTGCCGTTCTCCATGGCCCGGATACCCAACCTCTTCGGCACCGCCGCCACCCAGGCCGACTGCCACGCCTTCGTGCTGCCGCACCAGAGAGGGCGCGGCGGCGCCTCCAACGAGGCGGCACACGCCTTCGTCGCCTGGATGCTCAGGCACTCCGTCGACTGGGCCGCCGGCGGCCACGTCCCCGCCTACCTCCCCACCCTTGAAGAGCCCGACTACCTGGCGATGCGCCCGCAGTCCGAGTACCGCGAGGTGATCGACGAGGTGGTGCTCGACCCCCGCGTCTGGTTCGCCGGCTCCGCCTCCCCGCTCTGGCTCGAACTCGGCGCCGTCTTCTCCGGGGTGCTGCTCGGCACCCGCACCCCCGAGGACGCGCTGACCGAGGCCAGGCACCGGCTCCAGCAACTCCTGGACACCCCAAGCCCGTTCGGGGAGACCGCATGACGACCACCGCGCCACCCGAGCCGACCATCCAGCCGGCCACCGCCGGGAAACGACCGGCGTCCGCCACCGTGCGCCGCCACTGGACCGAGCACGGCCTCGTCTTCACCCTGCCCTTCCTCGTCGTCTACGCCCTCTTCCTGGTCTGGCCGCTGCTCTCCGGCGTCAGGATGAGCCTGACCAACGCCGACGTCGCCGGCACCCGGGCCGACTTCATCGGCTTCGACAACTACGCCGAGGCCCTCACCGACCCCGACGTGTGGTCCTCGCTCTGGAACACCCTCTGGTTCACCGTGCTGTCCACCGTGCCGCTGGTGGTCGTGGGCCTGGTGCTCGCGCTGCTCGCGCACCACCTGCGGGTGGTGGCCTGGCTGTGGCGGCTCAGCTGGTTCGCGCCGTTCCTGCTGCCGTCCGGCGTGGTCTGCCTGCTGTGGCTGTGGGTGATCTACCCGTCCGACTTCGGCTTCGCGGACCAACTCCTCGCCGAGTTCGGCCTGCACCCCGGCATCGGCTGGCTCACCGACACCCGCTACGCGATGCTCTCCATCGTCCTCACCACCATCTGGTGGACCGTCGGCTTCAACTTCCTGCTCTACCTGGCCGCCCTGCAGTCCATCCCACAACACCTCTACGAGGCGGCCGAGTTGGACGGCGCCGGCGCCTGGCACCGGCTGCGCCACATCACGCTGCCGCAACTGCGCTCCACCACCGGCGTGGTGCTGGTGCTCCAACTCCTGGCCTCGCTCAAGATCTTCGACCAGGTGTACATCATGACCGGCGGCGGCCCAGACGAGTCGACCCGGCCCATCCTGCAGTACGTCTACCAGTCCGGCTTCACCGGCTACCGGATCGGCTACGCCTCGGCGATCTCGTACATCTTCTTCGCGTTGATCGTGATCGTCTCGCTGATCCACCTGCGCATCACCCGCCGGCGGCGAGAGGAGAGTTCGATATGAGCGCCGTGGTAGAGGGCACGGCGGCCGGCCGCCGGCCGCGTTGGACCCCCGGGCGGCTCGTGATGCTCGGCTGCGCGCTGCTGCTCGCCCTGCTGTGGCTGCTGCCGCTGGCCTGGGCGCTGGCCACCTCCTTCAAGCCGGAGAGCGAGACCACCGAGACCGGCTTCCAGTGGATCGGCTCCTACCTCACCCTCGACGCCTACCGGGCGGTGTGGGAGTCCGGCGACCTCACCCGCTGGATGGTCAACACCGCCTACATCGCCTCCATGACGACGCTGCTCACCGTGGCGCTCACCGCCATGGCGGCGTACGGCTTCAGCCGCACCGAGTTCCGCGGCCGGCGGGTGCTCTACGGCCTGGTGCTGGCCGGGATCATGGTGCCGCCGCAGGTGCTGATCGCGCCGCTGTTCGCGGAGATGGTCAGCCTCGGCCTCGTCGACACCTACTGGGGCGTCATCCTGCCGCAGGTCGCCGTGCCCGCCATGGTGTTCATCCTGGTGAAGTTCTTCGAGGGCGTGCCCCGCGAACTGGAGGAGGCCGCCTACGTGGACGGCGCCGGCCGCTGGCGGGTGTTCTGGACCATCGTGCTGCCGCTCTCCCGCCCCGTGCTCGCCGCCGTGGCGATCTTCACCTTCATCCAGACCTGGAACAACTTCCTCTGGCCGTTCCTGGTGACCACCGACCCCAACGCGATGACGCTGCCGGTCGGCCTGGTCAACGTCCAGTCCACCTACGGGGTCCGCTACGCCCAGGTGATGGCCTCGGTGATCATCGGCGGGCTGCCGCTGCTGGTGGTCTTCGCCTTCTTCCAGCGGCAGATCGTGCGGGGTGTCGCCCACACGGGGTTGGCGGGGCAGTGAAGGAGGGGCGAGCGGACAACCCGTTGACCGGCGGGTCGTTCGGGCCTTAGGTTCACTGTTCGAAGTAACGACCGTCGTTCGACATCACGAACAAAACTGGCTGACGGAGCAAGGACCCGCATGAGCGAGACATCGCACACCGCCCGCTTCACGCTCGACCCCGACTTCACCGTCTCGGCCGTTGACCCGCGGCTGTTCGGCTCGTTCGTGGAACACCTCGGCCGGTGCGTCTACACCGGCATCTACGAGCCAGGACACCCCACCGCCGACGAGGCGGGGCTGCGCGAGGACGTGCTGGAGCTGATCAGGGAGCTGGGCGTGAGCGTCGTCCGCTACCCCGGCGGCAACTTCGTCTCCGGCTACAAGTGGGAGGACGGCGTCGGCCCCAAGGACCAGCGGCCGCGCCGGCTCGACCTGGCCTGGCGGTCCACCGAGACCAACCAGTTCGGGCTCGGCGAGTTCGTCGACTTCGTCCGCAAGATCCAGGGCGAGCCCATGATGGCCATCAACCTCGGCACCCGCGGCGTCGCCGAGGCCATCGAGCTCCAGGAGTACGCCAACCACCCCGGCGGCACCGCGCTCTCCGACCTCCGCGCCGCCCACGGCGACAAGGACCCCTACGACATCCGCCTCTGGTGCCTCGGCAACGAGATGGACGGCCCCTGGCAGACCGGCCACAAGACCGCCGACGAGTACGGCAGGATCGCCGCCGAGACCGCCCGCGCCATGCGGCAGATCGACCCCGACGTCGAACTCGTCGCCTGCGGCAGCTCCTCCCAGTCCATGGAGACCTTCGCCGCCTGGGAGTCCACCGTCCTGCAGCACTCCTACGAACTCGTCGACCACATCTCGCTGCACGCCTACTACTACGAGCGCGACGGCGACCGGGACTCCTTCCTCGCCTCGGCCGTCGACACCGAGTCCTTCATCGAGAACGTCGTCGCCACCTGCGACCACGTCGGCGCCCGGCTGAAGTCGAAGAAGACCATCAACCTCTCCTTCGACGAGTGGAACGTCTGGTACCAGGACGGCAGCGCCCCCACCCTCTCCGGCGAGGGCCGCGGCGAGGACTGGGCGGAGGCGCCGAGGCTGCTGGAGGACAACTACAGCGTCACCGACGCCGTCGTCTTCGGCTCGCTGCTCATCGCCCTGCTCCGGCACGCCGACCGCGTCAAGGTCGCCTGCCTCGCCCAACTCGTCAACGTCATCGCCCCCATCGCCACCGAGCCCGGCGGCGCCGCGTGGCGGCAGACCACCTTCTACCCCTTCGCGCAGGCCTCCGCGCACGGCCGCGGCACCGTCCTCGACGTCCGCGCCGAGAGCCCCCGGCACACCACGGCCCAGTACGGCGAGGTCGACCTGCTGCACGCCACCGCCGTCCGCGACGAGACCACCGGCGCCGTCACCGTCTTCGCCGTCAACCGGCACCAGACCGAGACGCTGCCGCTCGAGGTCACCCTGCGCGGCCTCGGCCTCGGCGAGGTCGTGGAGCACAGCGTGCTCGCCGACGCCGACCCCGACGCCCGCAACACCGCCGCCCGGCCGGACCGGGTCACCCCGCACCCGGCCACCGGCACCACCCTGGACGGCGAGGTGCTGCGCGCCACCCTCGAACCGCTGTCCTGGAACGTGATCCGGCTGGCCTGACATCCGCACGCATAAGACGTCGACCCACCGGAAAGGGATCCGGTGGGTCGACGTCCCTCACGGCTCACCTTCCGTTCATCTCCTGCCTGAAGAGTGCCCGCCGAGAAGACGAGAAACCGGCGAAACACCCCAAGGGGAGCGACGATGGGCCACGGCCACCATCACCACCACGGTCACGACCACCACCACGGCCACGACCACGAGGCCGAGTCCAGACCACTGCCGGCGGCCATGGACGTCAACGTGCCGGACAGCGAGCTGAGCCCGGACCAGCTGTCCCGCCGCTCCATGCTGCGCCGCGCCGGCCTGCTCGGCGCCGGGGTGGCCGGCGCCAGCGTGCTCGCCGGCACCGGCGCGGCCGCCGCCGGCAGCCTGCTCGGCGACGACTCCGGCGCGAGCGGCGGCGGCCGCGGCGGAAGCGGCCGGCTGCTGTGGCTGGCCGGCGACCACCACATCCACACCCAGTACAGCTCCGACGGCAAGTACCGGGTCGTCGACCAGGTCCGCCAGGGCGCCAGGCACGGCCTCGACTGGATGGTCATCACCGACCACGGCTCCGTCAACCACTCCCGGATCGGCGTCGAGAAGGTCAACCCCGACATCCGCGCCGCCCGCGACCAGTTCGACGAGACCCTCGTCTTCCAGGGCCTGGAGTGGAACATACCGGCCGCCGAACACGCCACCGTCTTCGTGCACCCCGGCGACAACGAGGTCTCCGTCCTCAAGCAGTTCGAGACCGACTACGACGGCGCCGTCCGGAACGCCACGGGCTCCACGCCGCAGAACGAGGCCCTCGCCATCTCCGGCCTCAACTTCCTCGCCGAGCAGGTCCAGCGCCGCAAGGTGCGGGACGCGGTGATGTTCGCCCACCACCCCTCGCGCAAGGGCATCGACTCCCCGCACGAGATCCGCGGCTGGCGCGACGCCCAGCCCCGCATCGCGCTCGGCATGGAGGGCGCCCCCGGCCACCAGGCCGCCGGCATCCCCGCCCCGCACGGCCCCGGCGGCGGCCGCGGCTACTACGACTCCAGCCCCGGCAGCGGCTCCTTCCCCGGCTACCCGGCCGAGAGCTACCGCACCTGGGGCGGCTTCGACTGGATGACCGCCACCGTCGGCGGCCTCTGGGACAGCCTGCTCGCCGAGGGCAAGCCGTGGTGGATCACCGCCAACTCCGACTCGCACAGCGTCTACGGCGACGTCGCCGTGCGCCCCGAGGGCACCGACTTCAACGGCAACGGCTACCACGACGCGCCGGTCTACGGCGGCCCCGCGATGGACCTGGAGGCCGGCGACTACTGGCCGGGCCAGTACAGCCGCACCCACGTCGGCGCGGCCGGCTTCTCCTACGCCGCCGTCATGGACGGGCTGCGCGCCGGCCGGGTCTGGGTGGACCACGGCGGCCTGATCTCCGGCCTCAACGCCCAGCTGCGCGGCGGCGGCCAGTCGGTCACCCTCGGTGGCTCGCTCTCCGTGCGGCGCGGCACCGACGTCACCCTCACGCTGGAGATCGCGCTGGCCAACGGCCCCAACTGGGCGCAGTTCGTGCCGAAGCTGGCCCGCGTCGACGTCATCCGCGGCGAGGTCACGGGCCCGGTCTCGGACAAGGACGTGTTCCACACGCCGGACACCCGGGTGGCCAAGTCCTTCGAGGTCAACAAGTCCACCGGCAGCGTCACCCTCGAGTACCGACTCGGCCGCGTCGACCGCCCGTTCTTCCTGCGGGTGCGCGGCACCGACGGCAACCGCACGCAGGTGGGCCTGAACGGCGCGGCCGTCGACCCCAACGGGCCGGCCCTCGATGTCCTCGGCGACGCCGACCCGTGGCGCGACCTGTGGTTCTACTCCAACCCGGTCTGGGTGCTGCCGCGGTGACCCTGCTCGGCCTCTCGGACGGCAGCCGCGGCCTGCGCGGCGTCGACCACCTCGCGCACCGGCTGGCCGAACTACTCCCGCTGCCGGCCGGTGCGCACGCCCGCACCCATGTGGTGCGCACCCCCGAGCCGGGTCTGGCGCTCTCCGTCGAGCTGCCGGACCCGGCCGGGGCCCTGCCGGACGACGTGGCCGTCGCCTACGACGACGGCCGGGTCACGGGCCCGGCCGAGCACCGGGCCGCGGCGGTGGCGGCGCTCGCCGCGCACGACCGGGACGGCGCGCGGGCCGTGTACTTCCCCGGCTCGGCCGGTCTGACCGGCACGCTCACGCTGGCGGAGCTCTTCGCGCGCACGGCGATCGACTCGGCCGTCGCGCTCGGCGGCGCGATGCCGCCGCCGTCGGCGCGGCTCGACACCCGGGACCACGTGCGGCCTGAACTCCGCGGCGGGCGGCTGCTCCTGCGGGTGGCCCCCGCGCGGGGCGGCGTCTACGTCCCCTTCGAACTCCCCGACCCGCACCCGTGCTGCGGCGCCGACCACGACGACTGACGGCCGCCCCGGCACGGCGCGGCACGGCGCGCTCCGCGCGGCTTCTCCCCACCCACCCTTTCCGGCTCCGCCGGGCCGGCGGCTGGCACGCGCTCCGCGCGGGGCTTGCCCCACCCCGGCGCAGCCGGAAAG
>NZ_JAVREM010000017.1:0-109226 GCF_031845425.1 Streptomyces millisiae | reverse complement strand
GCCCCCGGCCGCCCCGCCCGCACCCCAGGCGCCGCCCGCGCCCCGGCGGCCCGTCAGCGACTCCCCGGTCACCCTCGACCTGCGCGGCATCATCGCCCGCCGCGCCTCACACCGCGTCGTCGCCGCGGTCGCCTGCCTGGTGCTGGGCACCGGCCTGCTCGGCGGCGCGGCCGCCGGCGCCTGGCTCACCGGCGGCGAAGGCGCGGCCGGCACCGTCTTCGAGGAGGCCCGCGAACTCTGGCGCGACCGCCCCGTGGACGAGCTCTTCCCGCCCGAGATCGACGGCGCGGGCGCGGGCCCCGGCGGCGCCGACCGCCGCTGGATACGCGTGGCCGTCGCCCCCGACAGCACCTGCGCCCAGGCCCTCGACCCACTGCTCGCCGAGGTGTTGGCGAGCGCCGGCTGCCACCGCCTGGTGCGCGCCACGTACACCGACGAGACCGAGACCACCGTCACCACCGTGGGCCTGCTCTTCACGGAGGCCGACCCGGACGGAACGAGCACCCTCAGCCGCCGCTTCGCCGACCAGGAACTCGCCGACCGCGCCGACCTGTTGCCCAAGCCCTACGCGGCCCCCGGCACCGCGGCCGAGGACTTCGGCGACGCCCAGCGCGCCTCCTGGTCGCTGCGCGTCCTCACCGAACTGCCCGTCGTCCTCTACACCGTGACGGGCTTCGCCGACGGCCGCGAGATCGAGGAGCCGGAACCGGCGGCCGAGGCCGCCGCCGAAGGCCAGGACTCCACCATCGCCCTCGCCGGCCTCGGCCACGACGCCCAGGGCATCGCCGACCGGATCGAGACGGGCCTCAACCGGGCCGCCGAGACCAGGACCCAGGAGGCGCGATGACGTTCCCCCGCCGGTTGCCGGCGCTCGCCCTCACGCTCGGCGCCCTGGTCGCCACCCAGCTGCTGCCCGGGGCCGCGCCCACCGCCCACGCCGACTCCATCCGCGACCAGCAGCAGTGGGCCCTGGACGCCATCAACGCCAGCGAGGCGTGGGAGTTCACCCGCGGCGACGGGATCACCGTCGCCGTCCTGGACACCGGCGTCGACGCCGGCCACCCCGACCTCGCCGGGGCCGTGCGCCAGGGACGCGACCTCGTCGGGATGGGGGCCGAGCCGGGCGACCCGACCTGGGCCGCCCACGGCACCGCCATGGCCGGCATCATCGCCGGCCGCGGCCATGGCGCGGGCCGGGGGAGCGGCGTCGTCGGCGTCGCCCCGCAGGCCGAGATCCTGCCCGTGCGGGTGCTGCTCGAGGACGACGACCCGGCCCGCGACGAGGCCAGGGAGGCGCGCGCCGGCGCGGTCGCCGAGGGCATCCGCTGGGCCGCCGACGAGGGCGCCGACGTCATCAACCTCTCGCTCGGCGACGACAGCGAGTCCGCGCACCCCGACCCCGAGGAGGACGCCGCCGTCCGCTACGCGCTGGCCAGGGGCGCCGTGGTCATCGCCTCAGCCGGCAACGGCGGGGAGCGCGGCGACCCGGTCTCCTACCCGGCCGGCTACCCGGGCGTCATCGCCGTCGCCGCCGTGGACCGCACCGGCGGACCCGCCGAGTTCTCCACCCGCCGCTGGTACGCCACGCTCAGCGCCCCCGGCAAGGACGTCATAGTGGCCGACCCGGACGGCCGTTACTACGCGGGCTGGGGCACCTCGGCCGCGGCCGCCTTCGTCTCCGGCACGGTCGCGCTGATGCTGGCCGCCAACCCGGAGCTCACCCCGGCCCAGGTGCGGCGCGTGCTCACCGAGACCGCCCAGCAGCCGCCCGAGGGCGGGCGGAACGACGCGGTCGGCGCCGGTGTCGTCGACGCGGCGGCGGCCATCCGGGCGGGGGCCGAGCTCACCGGGCGCCAACTCGCGCCCGCCGCGGGACCCTACGACGAGGAGTACTTCGGCCCGGGTCCGCGCGAGGTCCGCGACGGCTCGGGCGGCACCGCCTGGCTCGCTCCCACCGCCGGCGCCCTCGGCGTCATCCTGCTCGGCGTGGCGGGCGCGCTCGGCGGCGTGGCCGGGCGGGCGCGGGCGCTGCTCGGGGACCGGCTCAGGCGATCGGGCCCAGCGTTCGGCTCGCGCTCCAGTTGGCCTCCTGATCCGTCGTGACGGCGGCCACCGCCGCCCGGGCGGCGTCCTCGACCAGGCGCACGCCCTCCTCGAAGCCGGCGTGCCCGTCCGAGACCACCGCCACCAGGTAGGACCGGCCTTCGACGGTTATCCGGCCGATGCTGTTGACGTCCCACAGGTCCGTCCTGGAACGCGGCAGCCAACCGTTCTTGAGCTCGAAGTCCCCGTCGGCGGCCGCCGATATGCCCCACCGCTGCTCGGGCGTCACCGCGCCCATCAGCTCCCGCAGATAGCCGCGCGACTCGGCGGTGAGCGGGGAGTCGGTGCCGTACACGGCGCGCAGCAGGGCCAGCTGGTCCGCGCTGGTGGTCTGGGTCAGCCCCCAGTGCCCCAGGGTGCCGCCGTCGGTCTCGACGAGCCCGAGCCGCTCGTTGGCCGCGTCAAGCCCCTGCCGGCCGCCTATGGAGCGCCACAGCTCGTCGGCCGCGTCGTTGTCGCTGTGCTGGATCATCACGGCGGCCTGGGCGCGCTCGGCGGCCGTCAGCTCACGCCCCTCGTCCTGGGCCCGGAGCAGCAGCGCGGCCAGGATGTCCACCTTCACGATGCTCGCGGTGTCGAACCGCCCGTTGCCGAAGGCGGCGGTGAGCCCGGTGTCCTCGGCGAGCACCGTGACGGATATCCGCACCCGCTCGTCGCGCAACAGGGGGGCGAGCGACTCGGCGAGCACGGTGTCCGGGTCGCCCGGCGCCATCGCGTTCGGCCCGGTGCCCGAGGTGGCGCGGCCGGCGGGGGGCGCCACGTCGGCCGCGTCCAGCGCGCCCTGCGCCGGCTGGTCCGCGCCGCCGAGCACCGCGTCGGCGGCATCCACGGCTGAGTCGCCGGCCACCGTGACGGCGAGCAGCGAGGTGGCGAGCGCGGCGTTCAGGACCAGGGCAGGCCGAATCCGCCGTGCCACGGGACGGGGGATCAGGCTCATGACTCCGCACCGTATCCCGCACAGGTGGCCGAGTCACCGCCTCCGGCATGAAGAACACGTAACGGCGCGTGACGAACATCACCCCGCGCGGGCGGCGGATCCCTTTATCACCCGCTGCCGCCACGTGCGGACGGCACCCGACCGTGTCGCGCGAGACACCCCGAAGGACGGACACCCGGTTGGCTCCGGCGGGCGGCCTGCGCCTGGTCCATGGGGGCGACCAGGCACAGGTCGGGCACGGCCCCGGGGGGAGCTACCGCGTCACTGGAACGAGATCGGGGTCGACGTGCCGGGGTTCTCCGGCGAACCCGCCCCGAAGAAACAGCCGCCGGAAACCGTCGTGCAGTCCACCGTGACCGACTCGCCGCTCGGCGCGGTGCCCTCGAAGCTCCTGCGCGCCCAGGTCTCCCCAGAGGCGTTTCCCGAGGCGTCGGCCACCAGGTTCAGCGCGTCCGGCAGATTACAGACGACATCGCCGGCCGAGATCTCGGCGCACTGGGCCGCGTATATCTGCTCACCGGCGCCGAAACCCGACACGGACACCGTGATGTCGGCCCCGTCCGTCAGATTCGTCGCCGGCGTGACGGTGACCGCCGGGGCCGCGGCCAAGGCCGGTGACGTGCCGGAGACGGCCAGCGTCAGGGCCGCGACGGCCACGGTCGCCGCGCCGGCGAGCGGGCGTAGCCTCGTGCTGATTCGCATTCTCTCTCCCTTTTTCTGCGACAAGTGGGCAGCGGGAATTCTCCCTTTCGGATTCTGTCCCGAGAGGGCCCGCGGAGAAGAACGATCGTGGGGGAAGAGAGACCCGGTAAACCCCTGTCGTCCCCTGGAATGGGTTAGGGGAAGCTAGGGGTTAATCCGTGTGGTGCGCGCTCGTACGCTCCTGGGGCGGACGCAACGGCGATCTGGATCCGAACGCGAGGAGAGTGCCGTGGACCCCCTTTCGCTTCTCGTGGGCGCCGGAATCGCCGTGTCCGGCTTCCTCGCCGGCCGGTTCGGCACCCGTCGGCGCGCCGGTGAGCGGCCGGAACAGGTGGAGCCGCTCTGCACCTGCGGCCACGGGCTCGCCTACCACGACCGCGAGAGCCAGGACTGCCACGGCCTGGTCAAGACCGCGGTGAAGTTCGACAAGGTGTACGGCGCGGTGGGATACGAGATGCGGCCCTGCACCTGCCGCAGGTACGTCGGGCCGATGCCGCTGGAGACGTTCTACGCCCCCGAGATCACGGACTGAGCCCAGGACTCCATGCGCGTACTCCTCACGGTCTTCGCGGCCAAGACACATCTGTTCAACCTGGTGCCGATGGCCTGGGCCCTGCGCTCGGCCGGCCATGAGGTCCTGGTCGCCAGCCAGCCCGACCTGATGGACGCCGTGACCCGCGCCGGCCTCACCGGGGTGCCGGTCGGCGACGAGCTGCGGATGGGCGGCGGCTCGGGAGGCGGCTCGGGAGGGCCGACCGCGCAGACCTTCCAGGGCATGAGCGGCGACCTGGTCTGGGCCGACGAGCGGGACGCGGACTGGGAGCGGCTGCTCGGCGCCTTCACCGTCGGCTGCTCCGTGCAGTACGAGTTCTTCGCGGGTGGCGCGATGCTGGACGAACTCGTGGAGCTCGCCCGGGACTGGCGTCCCGACCTGGTGGTCTGGGACGCGCTGACCTTCGCCGGCGCGATCGCGGCCCGGGCCTGCGGGGCGGCCCACGCCAGGATGCTGTTCGGCCTCGACTACGTGTCGCGCGGCTACCTGCGCTACCGGGAACTGCTGCGCCGGCAGCCGCCCGAGCTGTGGGACGACCCGGTGTCCGACTGGCTGCGCGGCCGACTCGACCGCTACGGCCTGGGCTTCGCCGAGCCCGACGCGCTGGAGCTGATGACGGGGCAGTGGTCGATCGACCCCACGCCGCCCGGGATGCAGTTCCCGCTCGGCCTGCGGTACGTGCCGGTGCGTCAGGTCCCCTACAACGGCCCGGCCGCGGTGCCCGAATGGATCCACGAGCCGCGGACCCGGCCGCGGGTCGCCCTCTCGCTCGGCATGTCGGGCCGCGACCTGATGGGCGGCGACACCATCCCGGTGGAGTGGATGCTCGCCGGTCTCGCGGACCTGGACGTCGAACTCGTGGCGACCCTGAGCGCGGCGCAGCTGGCCTCGGTGCCGACGCTCCCCGACCGGGTGCGCGCCGTGGAGTTCGTCCCGTTGAACGACCTGCTCCCCACCTGCGCCGCCGTCGTGCACCACGGCGGCTTCGGCACGGTCGTGAACGTCCTGACGCACGGGGTGCCGAACCTGACCGTGCCCGCCCCCTGGTGGGACGAGGCCGACCTCGGTCGGCACATCGCGGAACGCGGCGCGGGCCTCGTCGTCGAGCCCGCCGCGCTCGGTCCCGACTCCCTCAGGGACGGGCTCGCCAGACTGCTGCACGAACCGGCCTTCGCCGAGGGGGCCGCCCGGGTGCGCGAGGAGCTGCTCGCCGTGCCCAGCCCCCATGACCTCGTACCCGCCATCGAGGCGCTGACCGCCGAGCACGGGACCGGGCGATGAGCCGGCCCCACCGCGGGCGCTCCGGTGCCGCCCAACGGAGACCCGGATGCGCGTCCTGTTCACCGTCTTCGCCGCCAAGCCCCACTTCTACAACCTGGTGCCGATGGCCTGGGCCTTCCGGGCCGCGGGGCACGAGGTGCGGGTCGCCAGCCAGCCGGACCTGATGGACGCCGTGACCCGCGCCGGCCTCGTCGGGGTGCCGGTCGGCGACGAGCTGAACCTGTCGAACTCCTTCGCCGACCGGGGGTCGGGCGGTGGGGCGGGGGGCGGCGCGACCTGGCAGCGGCTGAGCGGGGTCACCGAGACCCGCGCGGAGAAGCTCACCTGGGACTACGTCCTGGGCACCTTCACCATCGGCTGCTCCATGGAGTACGAGCACATGGCCGGCCAGCCGATGCTCGACGACCTGGTGGACGTCGCCCGGGGCTGGCGCCCCGACCTGGTGGTCTGGGACGCGCTCACGCTGGTGGGCCCGGTCGCGGCGCGGGCCTGCGGGGCGGCTCACGCCAGGATGCTGTTCGGCCTCGACTACACCTCCCGGATGTGGGCCACCTACCGGAGGCTGCTGGCCGAGCAGCCGCCCGAGCGGCGCGACGACCCGGTGGCGGACTGGCTCGCCGGGCGGCTGTCGCGGTACGGCCTGGTCCACGAGTCGGAGCGGGCGACCGAGATGATGACCGGGCAGTGGACCATCGACCCGACCCCGTCATGGATGCAGCTCCCCCTCGACGTGCCCAGGACGCCGGTGCGCTACGTGCCGTACAACGGTCCCACCACGGTGCCGGACTGGCCGCTGGAGCAGCCCTCCCGGCCGCGGGTCTGCCTGTCGCTCGGCATGTCGGGGCGTGAACTGCTGGGCGGCGACAAGGTCTCCGTGACGGGGGGCACGGCGGCCGAGGTGTCCCTCCACGAACTGCTCGTCACCCTGGCCGGGCTCGACATCGAGCTCGTCGCGACCCTGAGCGCGGACCGGCTCGCCGCGCTGCCCGAGCTGCCGGAGAACGTGCGTGCCGTGGAGTTCGTCCCGTTGAACGAGCTGCTGCCGAGCTGCGCGGCGATCATCCACCACGGCGGGTTCGGCACGGTCGGCAACGTCCTGGCGCACGGGGTGCCGAACCTGACCGTGCCCGCGCCCTGGTGGGACGAGGCCGACCTGGGGAGGCGCATCGCGGCGCGCGGCGCCGGGCTGTTCCTCGATCCGGACGAGGTGACCGCGGACGCCCTGCGGGACGGTCTGCGGCGGCTCGTCGAGGAGCCGTCCTTCCGCTCCGAGGCCCGGCGGGTCAGGGACGAGCTGCTGGCCACGCCGAGCCCCGGCGCGGTGGTGCGGGAGGCCGAGGCGCTGACCCGGCGTCACCGGTGCTGATCCGCGCGCTCCTCCAGGTAGCCCTCGATGCCGTCGAGCAGCCGGCGCAGCGCGAAGCTGAAGCCGCGGGTGTCGCTGTCGGGGGCGTCGCCGGGCTGGAAGGCGCCGGCGGCGACGATGGCGGAGAGCGTCGGGAAGCGCTCGGAGTCCAGCACGCGCTCCAGGGTCTGGACGTACTCCGAGTTCATGTCCCGCTGGTCGACCCCGATGGCGGCGGCGGCGTGCGCGACGTCGGAGGTGAGCCGGGCGAGGCCGGTGACGGCGCCGTTGAGGAAGAGGCTGACGGAGAGCATCTCGTTGTGGGTCAGGCCGGTGTCCCGCAGCGAGCGGAGCGCCGCCTCGAGCCAGGCGAGCTGGTTGGGGCCGACGGGCGGGCCGCTCACCTGGACCTGGAGCATCCAGGGGTGCTGCTGGTAGCGGTCCCACAGGGCCGCCATCCACAGCTCGACGCGCTCCCGCCAGCCGGCCGCCTCCGGCAGGTCGGGCGGCGAGCCGGCGGCGGTGTCCATCATCACGTCGATGAGCTGGCTCTTGCCCGGGAAGTAGCGGTAGATCGACATGGTCGTGAAGTCGAGCATGTTGGCCACGCGCTGCATCGACAGGGCATCCAGGCCCTCGGCGTCGGCGAGCTCTATCGCGGCGGCCACGATCCGCTCGGCGCTCAGGCCGGGCCTGGCGCTCCGCTGCGGTTTGGTGCGATCGCCCCACAGGAGATCGAGGCTGCTGCCTGACTTCTCGTTGGAACCGCGTGTGGTCGCCATAGCTCCGCCTGTTCGTTGACGTCTTCCGGGCACCGTGTGTATCTTATACACACGCAGTGTGCGGCATATACTCAGTTGTTGTCCGGCGAGGCTTGGAGGCGCACGTGGACGATAGTCATGCCATTGAGGTCGAGGATCTTCGTAAGGTCTACGGGGATGTGAAGGTGCTCAATGGTATCGATCTCACGGTGGAGCGCGGCAGCATGGTCGCGCTCCTCGGTCCGAACGGCGCGGGCAAGACCACGCTGGTGAGAATCCTGACCACGCTGATCCCCGCCACCTCGGGGACGGCCCGGGTGCACGGCCACGACGTGGCCCGGCAGGCGGACGACGTGCGCCGGTCCATCGGCCTCGTCAACCAGTTCATGGCGCTGGACTACGTGCACACCGGCCGGGAGAACCTGGTGATGCTCGGGCGGTTGCAGCGCCTCGGCACCGCCGGGGCCCGCGGCCGCGCCGACGAGCTGCTGGAGCGGTTCGAGCTGACGGAGGCCGCCGACCGGCCCGTGAGCACGTACTCCGGCGGCATGCGGCGCCGGCTCGACCTGGCCATCAGTCTGATCACCGCGCCACCGGTGCTCTTCCTCGACGAGCCGACCGTCGGCCTCGACCCGCGCAGCCGCCTCGGCATGTGGGACGCCATCAAGAGCCTGGTGGCGAGCGGGTCCACCGTCTTCCTCACCACCCAGTACCTGGAGGAGGCGGACCAGCTGGCCGACCGGGTGGCGGTGCTCGACCAGGGCCGGATCATCGCCCAGGGCACCCCGGAGGAGCTCAAGGCCCGGGTCGGCAGCGAGCGCATGGAAATCGCGTTTCCGACCCCGGAGGACTTCTCGGCCGCGCGCGGCTTCGTCGGCGAGGAGCGGGTCGGCTGGAACGCCGACGAGATGAAGGCCAGCATCGCGGTGGACGATGTCGCGTACCTGGTCGGAAAACTCGGCGAAATCGAGCGGAGCGGGGCCAGAATGGGCTCGCTCGCGCTCGTGAAACCCTCCCTGGACGACGTGTTCATGGAACTCACCGAGAATGCCAAGGGCCGCGCCGAGCGCGCATCGGAAAGGGCGGGACAGAAGTGACGGTCATGTCTCAGGGCGCGGCGCACGCTCCCCGGCCCGGTGGGTCCAGGCTCTCCTGGGCGATCAACGACGCCCGGGTGCTGACCGGACGCTACGTCAACCACATCCTGCGCCAGCCGGACGAGATCGTCACCTCGGTGATGATCCCCACCGTGATGCTGCTGCTGTTCCGCTACATGCTGGGCGGGGCGGTCGACGTGGGCACGGGCAGCTATGTGAACTTCCTGATGCCGGGCGTCCTCACCATCGGCGTCACCCTCATCGCGGTGTCCACCACGACCGGGGTCTTCCTGGACATGCAGGAGGGCTTCGTCGACCGGTTCCGGTCCATGTCGGTGCTGTCCGTGGCGGTCATCATCGGCCATGTCGTGGCCGCCGTGCTCCGTGCCGTCATCGGTCTCGCCGTGCTGATCGGCATCGGGTTCCTGGTCGGGTTCCGGCCGTCGGCGAACGCGCTGCAGTGGCTGGGCGCCGTGCTGGTCCTGCTGCTGTTCGCCACCGCCGTCGCCTGGATCTCGGCCCTGCTGGGACAGGTCGCCAAGAGCACCGCGGGCGCCAGCGGCCTGGCGCTGATCATCACGTTCCTGCCCTACGCGAGCAACCTGTTCGCGCCGACCGAGACGATCTCGCCCGGGCTCCGCGCCTTCGTGGCGCACCAGCCGGTCACCCACGTCATCGACACGCTGCGCGCGCTCTTCCTCGACCAGCCCGTGGGGAACTCGCTGTGGCTGGCGCTGCTGTGGTGGGGCGGCATCACCCTGGTGGCCGTTCCGCTCTCCGCCCGGCTCTTCCGCCGGCGCTTCGCCTGAGCCGGGGGAGAGGAGACACCGTGCGCCTCGACCCCGCGCTCGCCCCGGTGACGGAGGAGGTCACCGCCTTCGACCTCCCCGTGACCGGGCGGCTGCCCGCCGAACTCCGCGGCCGCTACCTCCGGATCGGCCCCAACGCGCTCGGCGTCGAGGACGCCGCGGCGCACCACTGGATGCGGAGCGAGGGGATGGTGCACGGGGTCAGGCTGCGGGACGGCCGGGCCGAGTGGTACCGCAACCGCTGGGTCCGCTCGGACGAGGTCCGCAGACGTCTCGGGGAGCCGGAGCTCGGCATCAGGCCCCGGGTGGGCGCCGACTTCTCCTGCAACACGCACGTGATCGGGCACGGCGGCCGCGTCCTCACCCTCACCGAGGGGGGCGCGGCACCGCAGGAGCTCTCCTACGAGTTGGACAGCATCGGTCCCTGCTCGCTCGGCGCGTCCGGGCCGGGTTTCACGATCCCCGCCCACACCAAGGGCGATCCGCGCACCGGGGAACTGCACGGCGTCTCGTACGTGGTGGGCCTCGACCACGTCCGGCACACCGTGCTGGACGCGGCCGGTGAGCTGACGCACGTCCAGGACGTCGAGATGGGCGGCAGCGTCATGGTGCACGACCTGGCGCTGACCGAGCGGTACGTCGTCGTCTACGACTCGCCGATCACCTTCCGCCCGGAGGCCCAGCGGGCGGGCGCCGCCGTCCCGTTCGCCTGGGACGACCGGCGACCCACCCGGGTCGGCCTGCTGCCGCGGGCCGGCGGGGGCGTCCGGTGGTTCGAGGTGAGCCCCTGCTTCGCCTCCCACACGCTGAACGCCTACGACGACGGGCCGCGCGTCGTCGTCGAACTCGTCACCTTCCCGGAGCGCTTCGACATCGGGAGGCTGACCGCCGACCGCTACGGCGCCCTGGTCCGCTGGACCGTCGACCCGGCGGCGGGCACGGTGCGCGAGGAGGGGCTCGACGACCACCCGCAGGACTTCCCCCGGGTGAGCGACTCGGTCGTCTCCCGGCGCCACCGCTACGGCTACCTGGCCGCCACCGCGGCCATGTTCCGCGCCTATGTGCCGCTCGACGGGCCGGTGCCGGACGGCGCGTTCGACAACGCGCTGATCAAGCACGACCTGGCGCGGGGCTCCCGCGAGATCCACCGCTTCGCGTCGGACGCCGCCGTGGGCGAGGCCGTCTTCGTGCCGGCCGAGTCCGCCACCGCGGAGGACGACGGGTACGTCCTGGCGTACGTCCACGACCCGGACCGCGGCGCCGCCGACCTCGTGGTGCTGGCCGCCCAGGACTTCACCGCGGAACCGCTGGCCCGCGTCCACCTGCCGCGCCGGATCCCGCTCGGGCTGCACGGCAGTTGGCTGCCCGACTGAGCCGGCGACCGCCCCTCAGACGATGTGGACGTCCGGCACGTAGAGGATCCAGCGACCGCCGGCCTCCCGAAACGCCCGCTCCTTCGCCATGATCTCCTCGGCGTGGTTCCAGGCGAACAGCACCGCGTAGTCGGGGTAGGGCGCGGAGAACGCCTGGGGCGGGACCACCGGGATGCCCGCCCCCGGCGTGAGCCGGCCCTGCTTCGACGGGGTCGAGTCGCACACCACGGGCACCAGCTCGGGGCCTATCCCGCAGTAGTTGAGCACCGTCGAACTCTTCGCCGTCGCCCCGTAGCCGACGAGGCGGTGCCCCTCCTCGGTCAGCCGGCCGAGCAGCTTCACCAGGTCGGTCCTGATGGTCCCGACGGTGGCGGCGAACCCGTCCAGGGTCTCGGGCGCCGTCAGCCGCCTGGCCTCCTCCTCCGCGAGGAGCTCCGCCACCGCGGCCGTCGGCGGGCGCCGGCCGGCGCGGGCGAGGGTGTAGCGGATCTGGCCGCCGTGCACCGGCAGGTGCTCGACGTCCACCAGGTCGAAGCCGGAGCGCCGCGCCATGGCGAGGACCGAGCGGGCCGTGAAGTAGTAGAAGTGCTCGTCGTAGATCTGGTCGAAGCTGGTCCGCTCGATGATCTCGCCGAGGTAGGGGTCCTCGAAGACCAGCACCCCGTCCGGCGCCAGCAGCACCTCGGCGCCCTGGAGCACGGCCGCGATGTCCGCGACGTCGCACAGGGTGTTGGCGGCGTAGACCACGTCCGCCGGCCCCTCAGCCGCCCGCACCTCGCGCGCCGACGCGGCGTCGAAGAAGGCCCGGTGGACCCGGCCCGCGGCCTCTCCCGACGGCTCGAACGCCAACTGCCGCACGCCGGCCGCCGCCACGGTGCCGAGCACCACTCCGTCGTTGCAGCCGATCTCGACGAAGAGCGGGTCGCCGCCGGACAGTTCGGTGGACAGGAGGCGGCGCGCCGTCCGCTCGAAGTGCTCCCGCATCACGACCGACCCCGACGAGTGGTAGGGGTAGCCCTGGTGGGCCCTGCGGGCCTGCGGGACCTCCTCGAGCAGCTGGACCATCGTGCAGGACTCGCAGATCCCCACGGCGAGGCGGAACCGGAACTCCTCCGCCGTCTCGCCGGGGGAGCGGAACGCCGAGGACAGCGGTTGCCGTCCGAAGTCGAGGAACTCACGAACCGCTGCACTGCATACCCGACAACGCGACATGGGAGCGGACCCTTCCTGGGCGTGGTGGACTCAGGCGGCGGACGGCTGCCCGGACAGACTGTGCAGGCAGGCGACCAGGCTGCGGGCCTGGATGTTGACGTAGTGGCTGTGCCGCAGCAGCTCGACCAACTGGTGGACGGTCATCCAGCGGAAGTCGGGATGGCCGGGCTCGGTCTCCTGCTCCGCCTCCACGATCATGTACCGGTTCCGCGCGTGGAAGAAGCGCCCGCCCTCCTCGGAGAGGACGACGTCGTAACGGATCCGCTCCGGCGGCGCGTTCAGCACCTCGTCCAGGAACATCGGCCGGGCCTCCGCCGGCAGGTGGTCGAAGTTCACCGGGGTGCACTGCACGGTGGGGGACAGCTCGGCCACGTCCAGGTAGCCGGGCTCGACCAGGGCGTGCACGAGCGCGTGCAGCACCCCGTCGATCCGCTTCACCAGGAAGGCGACCACCCCGGTGTCGCACGGTTTGATCATCGGCTGGGACCAGTGCTTGACCTCGCGTCCGCCGGCCAGGACGTCCACGGCGACGAGGTCGAAGAAGCGCCCGGTCTCGTGGGTGACGGCGTACTCGGTGCGGTGCCAGCGGTCGAGGCGGTTGAGCGGCAGCCGCGCGGTGGTCACCTCGGAACGGCTCCGCACCTCGGTGATCCACCTCAGGATGTCGTCGACCGTGTGGCGGCTGCCGCCGGCCCCGCCGCAGGAGCGGGCCAGCGCGGGGTGGAAGCCCTCGTCGCCGGCCGCCAGTGGCGTCAGGGGGGCGGCGCCCGAGAAGGGCAGGCAGGACAGCACCGTGCGGGCGTCCATGTTCACCAGGTCGTCCTCGCCCAGCAGTTGGTGCACCTGGCCCAGCGTGAGCCAGCGGAAGCCGTCGAGCAGCTCGACGTCCTCCTCCACCCACACGACCATGTTCCGGTTGCGCTTGCGGTAGAACCACGACCCCTGCTCCGACTGGCGCACGTCCGTGATCAGCCGGCCCCGGCCCTGCCCGAGGAAGTACTCCAGATAGGGCACCGCCCGGCCCCGGTGCACCCGGGTGTAGTTGCTGCGGGTCGCCTGCACGGTGGGCGAGAGCTGGAACCCGTTGACGTTGCCCGGCTCCACCTTCGCCTGCATCAGGCAGTGGAGCACGCCGTCGAACTCCTTGACGAGGATCCCCAGGATGCCGATCTCCGACTGGTTGATGATCGGCTGGTTCCAGCGCGGCACCGGGTGGTCCGGGATGTGCACGTCGAGGCCCTCGACCCGGAAGAAGCGGCCGCTGTCGTGGACGAGGTCGCCGGTCACCGGGTCGCTGTGCCAGCCGACGAGGTCGTCCAGCGGGATGGGCCGCACCTCGCAGGGCGACCGGCGGGCGACGTCGCCGAACCACCGGTGGAACTCGTCCAGGCCGGTGAGCGTGCTGTCCCGCGCGTACACGGACTCCGCGATCTTCGTCGCGATGAAGGGGCTCCCGGCGGCCGGTTGGCCGACGGGGGGAGCCGATAGGTCCGTCATGGAATGCTCCTCGCTCGGCGTCGCCTCGTCAGACGATGTGGACGTCCGGCACGTAGAGGATCCAGCGGCCGTCGGCCTCCCGGAACGCCCGCTCCTTCGCCATGATCTCCGCGGCGTGGTTCCAGGCGAACAGCACCGCGTAGTCGGGGTAGGGGTCGGAGAACGCCGCGGGCGGGAGGATCGGGATGCGGGACCCGGGGGTCAGCCGGCCCTGCTTCTCCGGCGTCGAGTCGCAGATGAACGGGATCAGCTCGGGGCCTATCCCGCAGTAGTTGGTGACCGTGGCGCTCTTGGACGTGGCCCCGTAGCCGACGACGCTCCGGCCCTCGGCGCGCAGCGAGGTGAGCAGTTCGACCAGCGCCCGGGAGTTGGTCTCGACACGGGCGCCGAACTCCTCGTAGACCGACAGCTCGGTGAGCCCCTTCTCCTCCACGGCCAGCCAGTCACCCACCGCGTCGGTGGGGACGCGCTCGCCCGCCCGCGCCGTCGTGTACCGCATGGCGCCGCCGTGCACCGGCAGGTGCTCGACGTCGACCAGGTCGAAGCCGAAGCGCCGCGCCATGTTCCGCACCGAGCGGACCCCGAACAGGTAGAAGTGCTCGTCGTAGACCTGGTCGAAGTAGGTGTTCTCGATGATGTCGCCGACGTAGCGGTCCTCGAACACGAAGACGCCGCCCGGGGCCAGCAGGGCGTCGGCGCCGGCGAAGATCGAGTCGATGTACCCGATGTGGCTGATGGTGTTGGCGGAGAAGATCAGCTGGGCCGGCCCCTCGGCCGCCCGGATCCCGACCCCGGTCGCCGCCTCGAAGAAGCCGTCGCGCACCCGGCAGCCGTGCGCCCTGGCCACCTCGACGGCGCCCTCGGCGGGGTCGACCCCGAGGTGCCGCACCCCGGCCCGGCTGATGGCGCCGAGCAGGATCCCGTCGTTGCAGCCGATCTCGACGTAGAACGGGTCGTCGCCGGCGAGTTCGGTGGCCAGGAAACGGTCCGCCGTCGCGGCGAAGTGCTCCCGCATCACGGCCGATCCCGACGAGCGGTAAGGGTAGTCCGCGGGAAACATGCGGTCCCGGGACACTTCCTTCAGCTGCTGGACCATGGCGCACGCCGTGCAGTAGCCGACGGCGAGTTGGTAGAAGAACTCCGTCTCGCCACCGCTGGGGTCGATGAAAGCGTCGGAAACCGGCTGTCGTCCGAAGTCGAAGAATTCTCGGACGTTGCCGCCGCAGATACGGCAATTCGTCATGGTCGGCAGCGTACTGACGACCCGCACGGTGGCCAACCCCTATTCGCCGGCGAGGAATAAGGGAGGCGCGGTCGCCGGAAAAGGGAAGAGGAACGATTGCGGTGCCCAGGGGCACCGCAATCGTTCCTCGGGGGATGGGAAAAGCGGCTCAGAGGGTTCTGAGGACCTCGCGCAGAGCGCTGACGACCTTGTCCTGGAGTTCCTCGGAAAGCGAGGGGTACATGGGCAGCGAAAAGATCTCGGAGGCCAATGCCTCGGTCACCGGAAGCGACCCCTTCTCGTACCCCAGGTGCCGGAAACCGTCCATGGTGTGGACGGGCCACGGGTAGCTGATGTTCAGCATGATGTCGTAGGTCTTCAGGGCCTCGATGATCGCGTCGCGCTTCGGGTGCCTGACCACGTAGACGTAGTAGACGTGCTCGTTGCCCGGCACCGTCCTCGGCAGCACCAGGTCGGTGTCGCCGAGCGCCTCCTCGTAGCGGCCGGCGACCGCCCGCCGGCCCCGCGTGTACTCGTCGAGCCTGGTCAGCTTGCGGCGCAGGATCTCCGCGTGCACCTCGTCCAGGCGGCTGTTGTGGCCGGGGGTGCTGACGACGTAGTAGCGCTCCTCCATGCCGTAGTACCGCAGTCGGCGCAGGTTGCGCTCCACCTGGTCGTCGGAGGTGATGACGGCGCCACCGTCGCCGTACGCCCCGAGCACCTTGGTGGGGTAGAAGGAGAACGCGGCGGCGTCGCCCATGCTGCCCGCGACGCGCCCGTGCTGACGGGCCCCGTGCGCCTGCGCGCAGTCCTCCAGCACGGTCAGTCCGTGCCGCTCCGCCAGTGCCCGCAGCGGCTCCATGTCGACGCACTGCCCGTACAGGTGCACCGGGAGCAGGCAGCGGGTCCGCGGGGTGATGGCCGCCGCCACCTGCTCGACGTCCATCAGGTAGTTCTCGGCGTGCACGTCGACGAAGACCGGGGTGGCGCCGACCGAGTCGATCGCGACCACCGTGGGCGCGGCGGTGTTGGACACCGTGACGACCTCGTCGCCAGGACCCACGCCCAGCGCCTGCAGGGCCAGCTTCAGCGCGTTCGTGCCGTTGTCGACCCCGACCGCGTGCCGCCTGCCGTGGTAGGCGGCGAACTCCTCCTCGAAGCCGCGCACGCTCGAGCCGAGCACGAGCTGCCCGGAGCTGAAGACCCGGTCGACGGCGTCGAGGATGTCCTCTCGCTCCTCCTCGTATTCCGCCAGGTAGTCCCACACACGTGTGACCACGGCTGCCTCCACCTCCTGTGTCGTCGACGGATTCACGCCGGTGCCCCGGCGGCCCCGGCGGTCGGCGTCAAAGAGAATTCGACTACAGGGGGTGAAATCCCAACAACCCCTAGGCGCCCCAGCGGAGTGCTTCCCACCCCAGTCCGCAACGGACCTCCTTGATGTGCCGCCGACATCGTGACTAGTTTCTCAGCAAGCTTCTTGACCGGCCAGGGTGATAATTCGGTTCGCTATCGAGGGATACAGGCGAATGAAGGGAATAGTTCTTGCGGGTGGGTCGGGATCCCGGCTCAGTCCGGTGACGCTGGCGGTTTCGAAGCAGCTTCTGCCGGTCGGTGAGAAACCGATGATCTACTACCCGCTTTCCGTTCTCATGCTCGGCGGCATCAGGGAAATCCTGATCATCGCGAAACCCCATGACATCCCGCAGTTCCAGCGGCTGCTCGGAGACGGCCGCCACCTCGGACTCTCCCTCGACTACGCGGAACAGGCGCTGCCCAACGGGCTCGCCGAGGCCCTGATCATCGGGGCCGACCACATCGGCGACGACCCGGTCACCCTGGTGCTCGGCGACAACATCTTCCACGGCCCACGCTTCCAGGGGCTGGTCGAGGAGAACACCAGGAACGTGGCCGGCTGTGTGCTGTTCGGCTACCCCGTGAAGGACCCGGAGCGGTACGGCGTCGGGGAGACCGACGAGACCGACCGGCTGATCTCCATCGAGGAGAAGCCGGCGCGCCCACGCTCGAACCGCGCCATCACCGGGCTCTACATGTACGACAACGAGGTCGTCGACATCGCCAAGAACGTCCGGCCCTCGGCCCGTGGTGAGCTGGAGATCACCGACGTGAACCGGGTCTACGTGGCGCGCGGCCGGGCCAAGCTGATCGACCTGGGCCGCGGCTTCGCGTGGCTGGACACCGGGACCCCGGAGTCGCTGCTGCAGGCGTCGCTCTATGTACGGACCCTGGAGGAGCGGCAGGGCGTGCGCATCGCCTGCCTGGAGGAGATCGCCCTGCGCAAGGGGTTCATCACGGCCGACGAGTGCCACCGGCTCGGCACCGCGTTGGGGAAGTCGGGGTACGGCCAGTACGTGATGGACATCGCCAGGGAACTGGCGGGCTGAACGGTCGCCACCTCCCGGCCGGAGGACGGCCCGCGCGCCCCGACCGGGAGGAGGCCCCGGCCTCAGCCGACGGCGACCGGGCAGCGGGCCACGCCCCGGACGACGGGGGAGCGCATCCGGAACACCACCTCGCCCGCGACGACCGGCGCGCGCCCGCCGGCGGCCAGCGCGGAGACCGCGGCCTCCGCCACGAGTCGCACGGCCGGGCCGACCGCACCCACCGGCGAACCGTCCGCCAGCGACAGGTGGACGCCGCCGGAGCGACGCCCCGAGTCGAACCGGTCCGGGTCGGCGAACACCTCCGGGTCCCGGTTGGCGCCCTCGACGAGGACCACCACCTGAGCGCCCCTGTCGACCTCCTGCCCGGCGAGCGTGACGTCCCGCGCGGCGATACGGCTCTCCAGACGCACCGGCGGGCGGTGCCGCAGCGTCTCCTCGACCACGTCGGACGCCGACCGGGCGCCGGAGCGCAACAGGTCCCACTCCCCGGGATGCTCCGCCAGCGCCAGGACGGCGTTACAGACCAGGTTCGCGGCGACCTCCACGCCCACCGTGAACAGCAGCGCGAGGACCGCGCCGTCCGCCTCGCTCCCGTCCCGGCCGGCGGTCGCCTTCGCGGTCAGGGCGCGCAGCTCGTCGAAGGCGGCGACGAGCCGCCGGGTGCCGTCCAGCGTGGGCGGGCACAGCAGGGAGTCCAACAGGGGAGCGACGTCGGCGCACAGCGCCGCCAACTCCGTGGTCCGCTCCGCCGGCAGGCCGGCCGCCGCCGCGAACCCGGCGACCACCGCCGGGCGCGCGAGGTCGGTCATGGCGTCGAAGGTGCCGGCGCCGGCCAGCCGGTCAAGCATGCTCGCGAAGACCGCCTCCGCCGCCGCCCGCCGTTCCCCGACCCCGGGACCGAGGGCCGAGGAGACGAGGTCCCGCAGCCGCCCGTACTCGGCGCGGTCCATCGCCAGGAGCCCGTCGTCGAGCGTGAGCACGTGCTTGAGCGTGGTCCCCGAGTCGATGCCGAAGACCCGGCGCCGCCGACGGGCGGTGGGATCGCCGAGCGTCAGCCGTGGGTCGCGCAGGATCTCCGAGCCGAGCCGGTGGTCGACGGTCACCCACACGTCGGACTCGCTCTGCCGCAGCTCCGGCCGGCCCCGCATGGCGCGGAACAGCCGCTGGGCGTCGACCTCCTGGGCCCGCAACAGCAGCGCGTACGGGTCGCCGCGGTTTCCCCTCATCCACTGCGTGCCGCGGGCGGCCAGCAGATGCCGCGTCACGTCGCTGTCGTTGAAAAGCCTGGGATCGATCTGATGCCTGGTCATGCCAAGACTGCTCCATTCACTACGGCCTCCCCCGTTCATAGCCCGGCGCGAGGGCCGGGAACACCCCTGCCCGGGGCGTCTCGGCCCACTGTTCCGGCACCCGTGAGAAGGGGTGGATAGGGGCTGCCGAGACCGTCTTCCCGTGTGAGGGTTGGGATTCGCCTGGCGCCACGCCATGCCAACCGAGGAATGCCACCGCCCCGCTCTGCGAGGTCGTCGAAAGCCAACTACCCGACCGGATGACTGAGGAAGTCGACGTCAATGACCAAAGCCCTGATCGTCGGTGGTGGGGTCGCCGGGCCGACCGCGGCCATCGCCCTCCAGAAAGCCGGCATCGAACCCGTTGTCTATGAAGCGTACGATCGCGGCGCGGACGGAATCGGCCAGAATCTCGTCCTGGCGGTGAACGGCTACAGCGCATTGCTCACGCTGGGCATCAGCCACCTGGCGGACGGCTTCGACATTCCCCGCTACCGGTTCCACCTCGGAAACGGCAAGCAGTTGGCGCAGGTCCCCAACGGCGCGCCGCTGCCCGACGGGACGGTGGCCCGGGCCATCACCCGGTCCGACCTGTACGCCACCCTCAGGGACGAGGCGATCAACCGGGGCGTCGAGGTCAACTTCGGCAAGCGGCTGGTCGACGCCAAGATCACCGACGAGGGCGTGACCGCCGTCTTCGCCGACGGCACCACGGCCCGGGGCGACCTCCTCATCGGCGCGGACGGGCTGCACTCCGTCACGCGGAAGATCATCGAACCGGCCGAACTCACCTTCCGGTACGGCGGCCTGTGGACCACCGGCGGGTACGCCACGGGAATCTCCGCCCCGAGCGACCCCGGCACCGAGTTCATGTACCTGGGCAAGCGCGCCTTCTTCTGCCACATCCCGGACCAGGAGGGCCGGATCTGGTGGTACGCGAGCGTGACCAGGCCGAAGGAGCCCACCGCCGAGGAGTTGGCGTCCTTCACCCCCGACGTCTGGCGCGAGACGCTGTACGAGCTCTTCGCCAAGGACCAGAACTCGGCCGTCGACATCATCAAGGCCACCGAGGACATCTGGCCGCCGCGGCCGATCCAGGACATCCCCCACCTGCCCACGTGGCACAACGAGCGGATGATCGTGATCGGCGACGCCTGCCACGCCACCTCCCCCTCGGCCGGGCAGGGCGTGTCGATGGCGATCGAGGACGCCGTCGAACTCGCCAGGTGCCTGCGGGACATCCCCGACGTCGGGGACGCCTTCCGGCGCTACGAGGAGATCCGCCGGGAGCGCGTCGAGCGCGTCGTGGACTTCGGCAGGCAGTGCGGCCGGGCGCTCCAGGTCAACGGCCGCCTCTTCCGCATCGGCCGGGACATCTTCGCCCGCGTCGCCTACAGCGAGCGCGGCTCCAAGGAGGGACAGAAGGAGATGCGCTGGCTCTACGAGCACCGCATCGACTGGGACTCGCCCGTCGGGCGCGCCGGCGCCGGCGTCGGGGCCTGAGGCCGTCCCGCCGCGACCAGGGACGACGGAGGCCCGAGGAGAACCGATGCGTGTCCTCTTCACGGTGTACGGCGCGAAGACGCACTTCTACAACATGGTGCCCGTCGCCTGGGCGCTGCGTGCCGCGGGGCACGAGGTGTGCGTCGCGAGCCAGCCCCAGGTGGTGGAGGCCATCAGCCGCAGCGGGCTCGCCGCCGTGTCGGTGGGCGAGGAGGAGAGCATCCCCGGCCGCCCAGGACACGACGGCGAGCACGTCACGAGCGGCACGTCGTGGCGGAACCTCAACGCCGGCGTCACCGAGACCAGGCCCGAGATGCTGACCTGGGACTACGTGCTCGGCACGTTCACCGTCGCGTGCTCCACGCACTACGAGCACGCGACCGGTGGCCGGGCGATGCTGGACGACCTCGTGGAGTTCGCCAGGTCATGGCGGCCCGACCTGGTCGTCTGGGACGCGATGACCTTCGCCGGGCCGGTCGCCGCCCGGGCCAGCGGGGCGGCACACGCCAGGATGCTCTTCGGCGTCGACCACATCGGCCGGATGTACCGCACCTACGCCGGACTCCTCGCCCACCAGGAGCCGGAGCGGCACGACGACCCGGTCGGCGACTGGCTGGCGGGCCGGCTCGCCCGCTTCGGCTGCGCGTTCCACGACGGTCTCGCGACCGAGATGATGACCGGACAGCGCACGATCGACCCGACGCCGCCCTGGATGCAGGTCGCCCTCGACCTGCCCTCCCTCCCCGTGCGGTACGTGCCGTACAACGGGCCCACCACCGTGCCCGACTGGGTCCACCGGCCGCCCGAGCGACCCCGGGTGTGCCTGACGCTCGGCATGACGGCCAGGGAGATCCTCGGCGGTGACGTCTTCTCCGTCCAGGATCTGCTGGAATCCGTCGCGGAACTGGACGTCGAGGTCGTGGCGACCCTGAACTCCGACCAACTCCGCGAACTGCGGACCCTCCCGGAGAACGTGCGCGCGGTGGAATTCGTACCGCTCAACGAACTGCTGCCCAGCTGCTCGACGGTCATTCACCACGGCGGTTTCGGAACCCTGGGAAACGCCCTGGTACACGGAGTTCCACAGATCATCGCGCCCGGACGGTACTGGGACGAACTCGATTTCGGTCGGCATCTGGAGGCGCGCGGCGCCGGAATGCTGCTGGAACACGAGCAGCTGTCCGGTGAGGCACTCAAGAGCAAGGTCGACGGCGATTCGCTGCAGAGCAAGATCTCCCGAATTCTGGACGACCCCTCGTACCGGGAGAACGCCGAGCGCATTCGGCAGGAGAATCAGCGGACCCCCAGCCCCCGCGCCCTGGTGACCCAACTGGAAGAAATGGTGGCCGGACACCGCGCCTGACCGGGCGCCGTCGGCCGTCCACGGACGGGAAGGAAGAAGATGCCTACTGGACGCTGGGCCGGGAAGACCGTGGTCGTCACCGGGGGCAGCGGATTCATCGGCTCCCACTTCGTCGAGCAACTGCTGGAGCGCGGGGCGAGGGTTCTCTGCCTGTACCGCAGGGACAACCGGCGGGTGCTGCCGCAACTCCCCGACACCGACCGGCTGACGACCCTCCGGATGGACCTGCGGGACGAGGCCGCCATGCGCCGGGTCTTCGCCGAGGCCCCCGGCGGCGTCGACGCGGTCTTCCACTGCGCCGTCGTCTCCGGCACGGTCGAGGCCCGGCGCGACCAGGCGGCACGCATCCTCGACGACAACATGCGCGCCGTCTCCAACATCCTGGACTGCGCCCGGCGGCACGACACCCCGGAGACCGTCCTCCTGGGGTCGAGCGACATCTACGCGGCCTCGGCCCGCACCGACCCGATCCCCGAGGACGACGACTTCCGGCGGCGGATGCACTACGCGCCCGACGGCTACTACCTGTCCAAGTGCTACGCCGAGATCCTGGCGGAGGCCTACCGGCACCAGCACGGCATGCGCATCTTCGTCCCCCGCCTCACCAGCGTCTACGGGGCGCGGGACAACTTCGAGCCGGACACGGACCGGGTGGTGCCCAGCATGTTCGCCAAGGTGCTGGCCGGGCAGTCCATCGAGATCTGGGGCGACGGCAGCCAGACCCGCACCTACATGTACGTGTCCGACCTGGTCAGGGGCATCCTGCGGATGGTCGAGGCCGACAAGCACCAGACGTTCAACATCGGCACCACCGAGACCGTCTCGGTGCTGCGGCTGGCCCAGCTGGTGTCCGCGGCCCTCGGCGAGCCCGAGCGCATCACCTTCGATCCCGGGCGGTCCGGCGGCCGGCCGAGCCGGACGCTCGACGTCAGCCGGCTCAACAGCGTCATCGACTTCCAGCCCCGGTCGTTGCGGGAGGGGCTGGAGGAGACCGTCAGGTGGTACCGCCGCCACCGTGGCCCCGCCGCCACGGCGCGCTGACCGGCGCCCGTCCACCCCCGTCCCCCGTCCTCGCCCGTCCTGCTGGAGAGGGTTATGCGCGTCCTCATCACCACACCCGCCGTCAACTCGCACCTCAACAACCTGGTGCCGATCGCCTGGGCCCTGCGCACCGCGGGGCACGAGGTCTGCGTGGCGAGCCAGCCCAACCTCACCGAGGCGATCAAGAGCACCGGGCTGACCGCGGTGGCCGTGGGCGACAGCCTGGCCCCGCCCCGCGGCACGGCCGGCACCTCGGGCACCCCCTTCGGCCTGGGGTACGACATCGCCGAGACCGACCCCGAGACCCTCTCCCTGGAGTACGTGCGCGGCACGCTCACCGCGTACACCCAGGCCGCCTGCGAGTACCTGGCCGACCGGGCGACGCTCGACGACCTGGTGGAGTTCGCCCGCGCCTGGCGACCCGACCTCGTGCTGTGGGACGCGCACCACTACGCGGGACCGGTACTGGCCCGCGCCATCGACGCCGCGCACGCCCGGATCCTGCCCGCCCCCGACCACTGGGGCCGCATGTGGCAGCTCTACCGCGACCTGGCGAACAAGGAGGCCGCCGACCCGGCCCAGGACCCCATGGCCGGCTACCTGGGTGCCCGACTGCGGCCGTTCGGCGGGGAGTTCGCCGAGGACATGGTGTTCGGGCAGGCGACGATCGACCCGCTGCCCGAGTGGCTCCACGTCCCCCTCCCCACCGACCACCGGCCGATGCGGCACGTGCCCTACAACGGGCCCGCCGTCGTACCCGGCTGGCTGCGCAAGGAACCGAAGCGGCCCCGGGTCTGCCTCACCCTGGGACAGACCCGCCGCAGCCTCGGCGTCCAGGGCACCGCCGGGGGCGAGGAGATCTCCGTGGCCGAGGTGCTCGAAGGTCTCGCGGACCTCGACGCCGAGGTGGTCGCCACCCTGCGGACCGACCAGATCCCGCCGGGTACCAGGATCCCCGACAACCTGCGCCTCTTCGACTTCGTACCCCTCAACGAACTGCTGCCCAGCTGCTCGGCCGTCGTCCACTACGGCGGCATGGGAACGGTCGGGGCGGCCGTCGTCCACGGGGTACCCCAGCTGGGCATCCCCGGCAACATCTGGGGCGAGACCGGCGTGATGCGTGAACTCCAGAGCCGGGGCGCCGGCCTGGTCGGCGACCCGCCCACCCTCGTCCAGCAGCTCCGCCAGCTGCTGGAGACCCCCTCCTTCGCCGAGGCGGCGGCCCGGCTGCGGCAGGAAGCACTCGCCAAACCAAGCCCCCGTGAACTCGTCCCCGGGCTCGAAGAGCTGGTCATACGCCACAGGGAGGCGCGATGAACATGCCGGAAACCAAGCTCGTCGACGCCCTCCGCGCGTCCCTCAAGGAGACCGAGCGGCTGCGGGAACAGAACCGGCTGCTCAGCGAGGCCCCCCAGGAACCCATCGCCATCATCGGCATGGCCTGCCGGTTTCCCGGCGGCGCGACCACGCCCGACGCGTTCTGGCGACTGGTCGCCGGCGGGGTCGACGCGGTGGGCGAGTTCCCCACCGACCGCGGCTGGGACCTGGACCGGCTCTACGACCCCAGCGGCGCGAGACCAGGGAGCAGCTACGTCCGGGAGGGCGGCTTCCTGCACCAGGCCGCCGAGTTCGACGCCGACCTGTTCGGCATCAGCCCCCGCGAGGCCCTGCTCATGGACCCGCAGCAGCGGCTGCTCCTGGAGACCTCCTGGGAGGCGTTCGAACGCGGGGGGATCTCCCCCCGATCGGTCAAGGGCAGCGCCACCGGCGTCTTCGCCGGCGTGATGTACCACAACTACCCGGGCAGCTACGGCTCGTCGGGAGTGGTGTCGGGCCGGGTGGCCTACACCTTCGGCCTCGAAGGGCCGGCGGTCACCGTCGACACCGCCTGCTCGTCCTCCCTGGTCACCCTCCACCTGGCCGTCCAGTCGCTGCGCCGCGGCGAGTGCGGTCTCGCGCTGGCCGGCGGAGTGTCGGTCATGGCCACCCCCAGGACCTTCGTCGAGTTCAGCGCCGAGGGCACCCTGTCGAGCGACGGCCGCTGCCGTGCCTTCGCGAAGTCGGCGGACGGCACCGGCTGGGCCGAGGGCGCGGGCATGCTGCTCCTGGAGCGACTGTCGGACGCGCGCCGCAACGGACACCGGGTGCTGGCCGTGGTGCGGGGCTCGGCGATCAACCAGGACGGCGCCTCCAACGGGATGACCGCACCCAACGGACCCGCCCAACAGCGGGTGATCAGGGCCGCCTTGGCCGACGCCCGGATCAGCCCGGACCAGGTCGACGCCGTGGAGGCGCACGGCACCGCCACCTCCCTCGGCGACCCGATCGAGGCGCAGGCGCTGTTGGCCACCTACGGTCAGGGCCGGCCCGATGGCCGGCCGCTGTGGCTGGGCTCCGTGAAGTCCAACCTCGGCCACACGCAGGCGGCGGCGGGTGTGGCGGGCGTGATCAAGATGGTGATGGCGATGCGGCACGGGGTGTTGCCGCGCACGCTGCACGTGGACGAGCCGACGCCCGAGGTGGAGTGGTCGGCGGGCGCGGTGGAGTTGCTGACCGAGCAGCGGGTGTGGGACGACCCGGGCCGCCCGCGCCGGGCCGGGGTCTCCGCCTTCGGAATGAGCGGCACCAACGCGCACGTGATCCTGGAGGAGGCGCCCGGGGCCGAGGCGCCGAGCACCGAGACGCCGCCGCCCGGCGGGGTGGTGGCGCCACTGGTGTTGTCGGGACACACGCCGGCGGCGCTGGACGCCTTGGCCGGGCGCGTGGTGGCGTGTCTCGACGAGCGTCCCGAGCTGAACCCCGTGGACGTGAGCTGGTCGTTGGCTTCGGGGCGGCCTCACCTACGGCACCGCGCGGCGGTGACGGCCGGGGACCGCGCCGAACTCGTCCGCGCCCTACGGGCCTTGGCGGCGGGGGAGACGGCCCCCGGGCTGGTCCGTGGGACCGCGCGGCCGGACGCTAGGACGGCGTTCGTGTTCTCGGGTCAGGGGTCGCAGCGGGTGGGGATGGGGCGTGGGCTGTATGAGGCGTTCCCGGTGTTCGCCGAGGCGTTCGACGAGGTGTGCGCGGGCTTCGGTGGGTCGTTGCGTGAGGTGGTCTTCGGTTCCGACTCGGAGGCGCTGGATCGTACGGAGTTCGCGCAGCCGGGGTTGTTCGCGGTGCAGGTGGCGTTGTTCCGGCTCCTTGAGTCGTGGGGTGTGAGCCCTGATGTGGTGGTGGGTCACTCCATTGGGGAGTTGGCGGCGGCGTATGTGGCCGGGGTGTGGTCGCTGGAGGACGCCTGTGCTCTGGTGGCGGCACGTGGT
Source organism: Streptomyces millisiae (assembly GCF_031845425.1). Lineage (NCBI taxonomy): Bacteria > Bacillati > Actinomycetota > Actinomycetes > Kitasatosporales > Streptomycetaceae > Streptomyces > Streptomyces millisiae. The sequence continues at coordinate 83,428 of NZ_JAVREM010000017.1, read as the reverse complement.
CGGTTGATGCAGGCCCTCCCAGACGGTGGGGCGATGCTCGCGGTGGCGGCCCCCGAAGCGGAGATCCTGCCGCTGCTCGGCGATGGGCTGGACCTGGCGGCCGTCAACGGCCCCTCGTCGGTGGTCGTCTCCGGCGACGCCGAGGCGGTGGCGGTCCTCGAACAAGAGCTTCGGGACCAGGACCGCAGGGTCGCTCGGCTCCGCGTCTCGCACGCCTTCCACTCGGCGCTCATGGAGCCGATGTTGGCGGAGTTCCGGGCGGTGGCCGAGGGGCTGACGTACCGGGAGCCGCACTGCGAGTTCGTTTCGACCGTGACCGGTGGGGCTAGGGACTGGTGTGATCCGGGGTACTGGGTGTCGCAGGTGCGGCGGCCGGTGCGGTTCGCCGACGCCGTCCGGACGGTGGAGGCTCAGGGCGTGGGCCGGTTCGTGGAGATCGGTCCGGACGCCACCTGCACCGCCATGGCTCAGGAGTGCCTGAGCGGCACCGATGGTGTCGTGTTGACGCCGACCCTGCGCCGGGATCGGGAGGAGCCCCGCGTCCTGGCCGAGGCGATCGCTCAACTCCACGTCCACGGCACGGAACCGGACTGGGAGGCGCTGTTCGCCGGCACCGGGGCCCGCAGGACCGACCTGCCCACCTACCCCTTCCAGCACCAGCACTACTGGATGAACGCCGCCGCCACGGACGGCGATCCGGCCTCGCTCGGACTGGAGTCCGTCGACCACCCGCTGCTCGGCGCCGCGCTCGTGCTCGCCGACTCCGACGGCCTCGTGCTCTCCGGCCGGCTCTCCGTCAGCGCCCACGCCTGGCTCGCCGACCACACGGTGCGCGGCGCGGTGCTCTTCCCCGGCACCGGATTCGTCGAGCTCGCCCTGCACGCCGGCGACCAGGTCGGCTGCGGGCGGCTCCAGGAACTGACCGTCCACACGCCGCTGCACCTGCCCGACCAGGGCGGCCTCCGGATCCAGGTGACCGTCAGCGCCCCGGACGACACCGGCGCGCGCACGGTCCAGGTGTACTCCGCGCCCGACGCGGAAGGCGGCGCGTCCGCCTGGACCCGGCACGCCTCGGGCCGCGTCGAGCCGGCCGGCGCCACGGCGCCGCCCGAGCAGCGTGCCTGGCCCCCCGCCGACGCGCGGGCGATCGACGTCGACGGCGTCTACGAGGAACTCGCGGACCACGGGCTGGCGTACGGCCCGGTCTTCCGCGGCCTGCGCGCGGCCTGGCGGCACGGGGACGACGTCCACGCCGAGGTCCGGCTGCCGGAGGCGCGGGGCAGCGGGGCACACGGTTTCGCACTGCACCCCGCCGTGCTCGACGCGACGCTGCACGCCATCGGCCTGACCGACACGGTCGGCGAGGGCACCTGGCTGCCCTACGCCTGGTCCGGGGTGGAGCTGTTCGCCTCGGGAGCGACCGCACTGCGGGTCCGGGTGTCGCCGATCGGCCCCGGCGAGGTGACGCTCGACCTCGCCGACCAGGAGGGTGGCCCGGTGGCCCGGATCGCCTCCCTGGTGCTGCGGCGCGCCTCAGCCGAGTCCCTGCGGCCGACGACCGCCGGTCTCGGCGACGCGCTGCTGCGCCTCGGCTGGGTGCGGGCGACCGCCTCCGCGACGCCGGCCACGGAACCGCCCGCCGAACTCGACCCGGACTTCGCCTACGACGCGGGCGTGCCAGGCACCGTGCTGCTGCGCTGCCCGCGCGGCGCGGCCGGCGCCGAGGACGACCCCGCCGCCGCGACCTCCGCCGCGGTGGGCCTCGTCCTGGAGAGGCTGACCAGGTGGCTCACCGACGACCGCTGCGCCCGGGCCCGGCTGGTGGTGGTGACCAGCGGCGCCGTCGCGGTCACGCCGGACGAGGACGTCGACCCGACGCAGGCCGCGGTGCGTGGCCTGGTGCGCTCCGCGCAGTCGGAGCACCCCGACCGGCTCCTGCTCGTCGACACCGACGAGCCGGGCGACCCGCGTACCCTGCTCGCCGCGCTGGCTACCGGCGAGCCGGAGACGGCGGTCCGCGCCGGCGAGACATGGCTGCCGCGGCTGGTGAAGGCGACGCCCGGCGCGCCCGCGGGAACCGACGCGGTGGCGTGGCCGACCGACGGCACCGTCCTCGTCACGGGCGGCACCGGTGCGCTCGGCGGTCAACTCGCCCGCCACCTGGTGGCCGTCCACGGCGTACGGCACCTGCTGCTGGCCAGCCGCCGCGGCCCGGAGGCCGCCGGGGCCGAGGCGTTGCGCGCCGAACTGACCGAGGCGGGAGCCACGGTGACCGTCGCGGCCTGCGACGTCGCCGACCGCGCCGCCCTGGCCGCCCTGCTGGCCGAGATCCCCGCCGCCCGGCCGCTGCGCGCCGTGGTGCACACGGCGGGCGTGCTGGACGACGGGGTGCTGCTCTCCCTCACCCCGGAGCGCCTGGCCCGGGTACTTCGCCCCAAGGTCGACGCGGCCTGGAACCTGCACGAGCTCACCCGCGACCAGCCGCTGGCCGCGTTCGTGCTCTTCTCCTCGGCCGCGGGCGTGCTCGGCGCCCCTGGCCAGGCCAACTACGCGGCCGCCAACGCCTGGCTCGACGCGCTGGCCGGCCACCGGCGGCACCTCGGCCTGCCGGGCCAGTCCCTCGCCTGGGGCCAGTGGGATCAGGCCGGCGGGATGGCGGGCGCCGCGACCAGGACCGATGCCGGCGCCCCCACGGCGCCGCACCGGCCACGGCACGGCATGCTCGCGCTCACCACCCGGGAGGGCTTCGAGCTGTTGGACCTGGCGCGCTCCTCGGAGGAGCCCGTGCTGGTGCCCATGCGGCTCGACCTGACCGAACTGCGCGCCGCGCCCGGCGGGCCCCCCGAACTACTGCGCGTCCTGGTGCCGGCCCCCGCCCGCCGGGCCGCCGGCGGCGACACCGGCTCGCTGGCGCGGCGCCTCGCCGGACTCCCGGCCACCGAGCGCTCCGACACCCTGCGGGAGCTGGTGCGCACCGAGGTGGCCGCCGTCCTCGGACACCGCTCCCCGGAGTCCGTCGACGCCGACCGGGTGTTCCAGGACCTCGGCTTCGACTCCCTCACCGCCGTCGAACTGCGCAACAGGCTGAGCACCGTCACCGAGATCCAGCTGCCGACCACCCTGGTCTTCGACCACCCCACCGTCACGGCGCTCGCCGCCCACCTGGACCAGCTGCTCGACGGCGCGCTCGAAGACGCCCGGGACGAGGACCCGCGGGAGCCGGCAGCCGACGACGAGCCCATCGCCATCGTCGGCATGGCCTGCCGCTACCCGGGCGGCGTGGCCTCCCCCGAGGACCTGTGGCGCCTGGTGTCCACCGGGGCAGACGGGATCTCCGACTTCCCCACCGACCGGGGCTGGGACCTGGAGCACTGGCAGATCCCCGCCGAACAGGCCAGGGCCCCGCAGGGCGGCTTCGTCCACGACGCCACCGACTTCGACGCCGACTTCTTCGGGATCAGCCCCAACGAGGCGCTGATGATGGACCCGCAGCAGCGGCTGCTGCTCGAGGCGTCCTGGGAGGCGCTGGAGCGGGCCGACATCAACCCCGCGGAGCTGCGCGGCAGTTCCACCGGCGTGTTCGCCGGCGTGATGCAGTCCGACTACGACCCGGGCATGTTCGACACCGCCGAACACACCGGCGGGTTCCGCAACTCGGGCCTGTCGCGGGGCGTCGTCTCGGGCCGGGTGGCCTACACGATGGGGCTCGAAGGGCCCGCCGTGTCCCTCGACACCGCCTGCTCCTCCTCCCTGGTGGCCCTCCACTGGGCCATCCAGGCGCTGCGCCGCGGCGACTGCCGGCTGGCGCTGGCCGGCGGCGTCACCGTGATCGTCTCCCCGAGCCCGTTCGCCGACTTCGCCAGCAGCGCGATCGCCGCCGACGGCCGGTGCAAGCCGTTCTCCGCCGACGCCGACGGCGTCGGCTGGGCCGAGGGCGTCGGCGTGCTCGTCGTCGAGCGGTTGTCCGACGCGCGCCGCAACGGCCACCAGGTGCTGGCGCTGGTGCGCGGCACCGCCGTCAACCAGGACGGCACCTCCAACGGGCTGACGGCGCCCAGCGGCCCCGCCCAGGAGAAGGTGATCCGACGGGCCCTCGCCACGGCCGGGCTGCGGCCGTCCGACGTGGACGCCGTGGAGGCGCACGGCACGGGGACGCGGCTCGGCGACCCGATCGAGGCCCAGGCCGTCCTGGCCACCTACGGCCAGGACCGGCCGGCGGACCGCCCGCTGTGGCTGGGCTCCGTCAAGTCCAACATCGGGCACGCGCAGGCCGCTTCGGGCGTGGCGGGCGTCATCAAGATGGTGATGGCGATGCGGCACGGCGTCCTGCCGCGCACCCTGCACGTGGCCGAGCCGACGCCCGTGGTCGACTGGTCGGCGGGCGCCGTGGAGTTGTTGACCGAACCACGGGCGTGGCCCGACACCGGCCGCCCCCGCCGGGCCGGCGTCTCCTCGTTCGGCTACAGCGGAACCAACGTGCACGCCATCCTGGAGGAGCCCCCGGCCGACGCGTCCCCCGACGAGACCGGGGAGCCGGACGCGACCGAGGACACCGGGCCGCTGCTCCCGTGGCTGATCTCCGCCCGCAGCCCGCAGGCGTTGCCGGCCCAGGCGAAGCGGCTCCTCGACCACCTGACGGCCAACCCCTCGGTCGGGCTCCAGGACATCGGCTACTCGCTGGCCGTCTCCAGGCCCGCGGCCCGGCACCGGGCGGTCGTGGTCGGCGCGGACCGGGAGGAACTGCTCGGCGGCCTCACCGCCCTCGCCAACTCCACCGCGTCGCCCGCCGTGACCAGCGGCGCCGTCCGCGGCGGCCGCACCGCCTTCCTCTTCCCAGGACAGGGCACCCAGCGCCCCGGCATGGGCCGCGAACTGTACGACGCCTTCCCCGTCTTCGCCGAGGCCGTGGACGAGATCTGCGCCCGCTTCGACCGGCACCTCGACCGGCCGCTGCGCGAGGTCATGTTCGCCGCGGAGGGCACCGTCCAGGCCCAGCTCCTCGACCAGACGACCTTCACGCACGCCGCGCTGTTCACCATGGAAGTCGCCCTGTTCCGGCTGCTCGAATCCTGGGGGCTGCGCCCGGACTACGTCCTGGGCCACTCCGCGGGCGAGATCGCCGCCGCCCACGTGGCGGGCGTGCTGTCGCTGCGGGACGCCGTGAAGCTCGCCGCGCACCGCGGCCGGCTGATGGCGGAACTGCCCCCGGGCGGCGCCATGGTGGCCGTCGAGGCGAGCGAGGACGAGGTGCGGCCGATGATCGGCGAGGACACGGACATCGCCGCCATCAACGGCCCCCGGTCGGTGGTCGTCTCGGGCGACGCGGAACCGGTCCTCGACCTCGCCCGCCACTGGCGCGAACAGGGGCGCAGAACCAAACGCCTCGCCATCCGGGTCGCCGGCCACTCACCCCGCATCGACGCCATGCTGGACGACCTGTACGACGTCGCCGACGCCCTCTCCTACGACGCCCCCACCATCCCGCTGGTGTCGACCGTCACCGGCCGGCTCGCCACCGCGGACGAGCTGTCCGACCCCGAGTACTGGCCGGACAACGCGCGGCACTCCGTCCGCTTCCTCGACGGGGTTCGCGCCCTGGAGGCCGAGGGGGTCACCAGACTCGTCGAACTCGGCCCCGACGGGGTGCTGGCGGGACTGGCCCAGCGCTGCCTGACGGGCGCCGAGGAGGACACCCTGACGGTCCCCCTGCTGCGCAGGGACCGGCCCGAGGCCGTCTCGGCGCTGCTGGCGACCGGACAGCTCGCCGCCGACGGCCTCGACCCGGACTGGGCCCGGCTGTTCGCCACGCGCGGCGCCCGCCGCGTGCCCCTGCCGCCGTACGCCTTCCACCGCCGCCGCTACTGGGCGGACATGGACGCCCTGTGGGCCAGCGGCGACGTCTCGTCGGCCGGACTCGACTCGGCCAACCACCCGCTCGCCGGCGCGGCCCTCGCCCTGGCGGACTCCGACGGCGCGGTGCTGACCGGGCGGCTGTCCGTGAGCGCCCAGCCATGGCTCGCCGACCACGCCGTCGACGGCACGGTCCTGCTGCCCGGCGCCGCCTTCCTCGAACTCGTCCTGCGCGCCGGCGACGAGGTCGGCTGCGGGCGCGTCGCCGACCTGACGCTGGAGACCCCGATGCCGCTGCCCGAGCGGGGCGCGCTGCAGGTCCAGGTCGCCGTCGGGCCGCCGGACGGCTCGGGGGCGCGCCCGGTCACGGTGCACTCCCGGCCGGAGGGCACCGACCCGGGCACCGCCTGGACGCGGCACGCCGGCGGACTCCTGACCGCCGCCTCCGGCACCGAACCGAAGGGCGAGGCCGTCTGGCCACCCGTCGGAGCCGAACCCCTCGACACCACCTCGCTGTACGCGGACCTGGCCGCCAGGGGCCTCCACTACGGCCCGGCGTTCCGGGCCCTGCGCGCCGCCTGGCGGCAGGGCGACGACGTCCTCGCCGAGGTGGCGCTCGAACAGCCGACGGCCGGCCAGGCCCAGCGGTTCGGCCTGCACCCGGCGGCCCTCGACGCCGCCCTGCACGCCATCGGGCTGTGCGGCGGCGACGACATCGCGTCCGGCCTGCCGTTCGCCTGGTCGGACGTGGAGCTGCACGCCACCGGCGCCTCCCGGCTCCGGGTCCGGGTCACCCCGATCGGCGGCGGCGCGGTGTCGCTGCGGCTGACCGATCCCGGTGAGCGGCCCGTCGCCTCGGTGGGCTCCCTGGTACTGCGGGAGGTGGACCCGGACCGGCTCGCCGCCGCCCGATCCCGGCCCGAGGAGCACCTGTTCGGCTGGGAGTGGACCCGTCTCCCCGACGCAGGACAGCCGGCCGGCCCGGCGCGCTGGGCCGTACTCGGGGCCCGGGCCGCGGAGTTCGCGGCCGACCTCCACCGCGCCGGCGTCACGGCGAGCGCGGCGGCCGACGTGGCGGAACTGGCCGCCGACCCCGACGGCACGAGCCCCGAGGTCGTGCTGCTCGACTGCCGGCACGGCGACCCGGGCCCCGACGACCCGGCGGAGGCGGTGCGCGCGGCCACCCGGCGCGCGCTCGGCACCCTCCAGGCGTGGCTGGGCGACGAGTCCTTCGCCACCACCCGGCTCCTCGTCCTCACCAGCGGGGCGACGGCCCCGGACGGCGAGGACGTCACCGACCTCCCCGGCGCCGCGGTGTGGGGCCTGGTCCGGTCCGCGCAGGCGGAACACCCCGACCGGTTCGTCCTGGTCGACACGGACGGGCACCCCGCGTCCCACCGCGCCCTCCGCGGCGTGGCGGCCGGCGACGAACCCCAGGCCGTGGTCCGGCGGGGCGTCGTCCACGGCGCCCGGCTCGTCAGGGCCGACCGCGCCCCCACGGACGCCGACCCGCGGGGCAGCGGCTTCGGACCCGACGGCACCACCCTCCTCACCGGCGCCACGGGCGCGCTCGGCCGCCGCGTCGCCCGACACCTCGTCACCGAACACGGGGTACGCCGGCTGCTGCTGCTCAGCCGCGGCGACGGGACGGAACTCGCCGAGGAACTACGCGAACTGGGAGCCGACGCGAGCCCGGTCGCCTGCGACGTCACCGACCGCGTCCAACTCGCCGCCGCGCTGGACGCGATACCCGCGGAGCACCCGCTGACCGCCGTCGTGCACGCCGCCGGGGTCCTCGACGACGCGACCATCACCTCGCTCACCCCCGAGCAACTCGACACCGTCCTGCGGACGAAGGCCGACGCGGCACTCGCCCTGCACGACCTCACCCGGGACCTGGACCTCTCGGCGTTCGTCCTGTTCTCCTCGGCCGCCGGACTCTTCGGCGCGCCGGGACAGGCCAACTACGCCGCCGCGAACACCGTCCTCGACGCGCTCGCGGCACACCGGCGGGCCCAGGGGCTGCCCGCCCAGTCACTCGCCTGGGGCTTGTGGGCGGACACCGGCACGGCCACGGGCGCCATGACCGACGGCGACCGGGCACGCATGGCGCGCGGCGGAATGCTGCCGCTGTCGGAGGAGGAAGGACTGGCCCTGTTCGACGCCGCGACCCGACGCACCCGACACCTCCAGGTCCCGCTCAGGATCGACCTGCGCGCGGATGCCGCCGAGGGGCCGGTGCCCAGCGTCCTCGCCGGACTCGTGAAGCCCACCCGGCGCACCGCCACCGGCACCGCCCAGCCGGACGAGGACGTCATGCGCCGACGCCTCGCCGGCCTGACCGGGAGCCAGCGGGAGAAGGCCCTCCTCGACCTGGTGCGTGACACGTCGGCGGCGCTGCTCGGACACACCGACGCGGGGGCCGTCGACGTCCACCAGCACTTCCTCGACTCGGGATTCGACTCGCTGACCGCCGTCGAACTCCGCAACAGCCTCAACGCCTCCCTGGGGCTGCGGCTGCCCGCCACCGTGGTGTTCGACAACGAGACACCGATCGACCTGGCCCGACACCTGAACAAGGAGTGGGGCGCGGTCACGGACCCGAACGCGGGAGAGCCGGGCCCCGACGACGGGACGCCGGGCACGGGCCCCGCCGAGCACCAGTCGTCCGACCCTCTCAGGGCGCTCTTCCACGAGGCCGTGACCGGCGGCAAGCTCCAGGCCGGCCTGGAACTCCTGCGGGCCGTTGCCGGCCTCCGGCCGACCTTCGGAACCCCCGCCGAACTGCCCGCCCCGCCCCGGATCGTGCGGCTCGCCGAAGGACCGCCCCGGCCCAGGCTGTTCTGCGTCAACACCCCCGTCGCCATCGGCGGCGCCTACCAACACGCCCGAATGGCAGCCCACTTCCGCGGCCAACGGGAGGTCGCGGCGGTGCCCCTGCCCGGCTTCCTCCCCGGCGAGTGGCTGCCACGCTCGGCGGACGCGGTCATCGACCTCCTGGCCGAAACCCTGCGCGAGGCGGCCGCGGGAGAACCCTTCGCCCTCCTCGGCTACTCGTCGGCGGGCATCCTCGCCCACTCCGTCGCCGCCCGCCTGGAGGACACCGGCGCCAAGCCGACCGCGGTCGTCCTCCTCGACACCTACGAGGTCCACGGCTCGGAGAACACCGAGGGCGGCGGGGACCGCACCGACGGCGTCATGGACGAGCTGACCATCGGCATGCTGGAACGCGAGTCCGAGTACGGCCTGTTCGACCGCGACCGGCTCACGGCGATGGCCCGCTACGTCGACCTGCTGCCCGACTTCCCGCTGCCCGACCTCGCGGCACCCGTCATGCTGCTCCGCCCGGAGGAGCGCTTCACCACGCGCACCGACGGCCAGGACGACGGCGCCGAGGACTGGCAGACCACGTGGAGCAGGGCCGACGAGTACCGCACCGTCAAGGGCGACCACTACTCGATGGTCGAGGACCACGCGGAGGACACGGCACGAACCATCGGCACCTGGCTCGACTCGCTCACCTGAGACACCGAGCGGGGGCGGGGGCGCGGCCGGACCACACCAGGCCGCGCCCCCGCCCTGCCACCGACGAACGCCCGACGCGACCGATGTGAGGGACGAATGTACGAAGCCGAGGACGCCGAGATCTACGACCTCGTCCACCAGGGCCGAGGCAAGGACTACGCCGCGGAGGCCGAGCACCTGCGCGAGGTGATCCGCTCCCGCAAGCCGGACGCCAGCTCGCTGCTCGACGTCGCCTGCGGCACCGGCCTCCACCTCGCCCACCTGTCCCGGGAGTTCGACGAGGTCGAAGGGCTCGACCGGTCGATGGACATGCTCACCCGGGCCCAGCGGCGGCTCCCCGACGTCCGACTCAACCTCGGGGACATGCGCTCCTTCGACCTCGGCCGCACCTTCGACGCGGTCACCTGCCTGTTCGCCTCCGTGGGACACCTGTCGACGGTGGCCGAACTCGCCGACGCGCTACGGTGCTTCGCCCGGCACGCCGCCGAGCGGCGCGGCGTGGTCGTGATCGACCCCTGGTGGTTCCCCGAGACCTTCACCCCCCACCACGTGGCGGGCGACGTCGTCACGGCCGACCACCGCACCGTGGCCCGGGTCTCGCACTCCAGCGTGGAGGGCAGGGCCAGCCGCATGGACGTGCACTACCTCATCGCCGACCCCAAGAACGGCGTCCGGCACCTCACCGAGAGCACTCTCATCACCCTGTTCACCCGGGACGAGTACGAGGACGCCTTCGACCGGGCCGGCCTGACGCCCACCTACCTCCAGGGCGGACTCTCCGGCCGCGGACTCTTCGTCGGCGTGCGACGTTAGCCACCCAACCCCTAGGGCCCGCGCCGGAAAGAGCGATGTCAGGGGGCGGAAACGCGGGGAACTAGGGGTCTTGCGCCGGCGGGCCGCGCGCTATCGTCCGACCGGGTTCCCCCGGATACCCGATTCCGCATTCCGCGCGCCCGCTCCTGGAATCCCGTTGATTCAGGCGAGAACTCCGACCGTTTGCCGTAGGGGAATATCGATGACCAGCGAGGAAAAACTTCTCAGCTACCTCAAGAGGGCCACCACCGACCTTCGCGAAACCCGGCGGCAACTCCGAGAGACCGAGGAACGGAACGGCGAACCGCTGGCCATCGTGGGGATGGCGTGCCGGTATCCGGGTGGGGTGGGTTCCCCGGAGGAGTTGTGGGAGCTGGTCGTCGAGGGGCGGGACGCCGTTTCGGGGTTTCCTGTCGATCGGGGCTGGGACCTGGACGGGTTGTACGACCCGAAGGGTGAGCGGCCAGGAAGTAGTTACAGCCGGGAGGGCGCGTTCCTGCACGACGCGGCGGAGTTCGACGCCGGGCTTTTCGGCATCTCGCCGCGTGAGGCGCTGGAGATGGATCCGCAGCAGCGGTTGTTGCTGGAGGTCTCCTGGGAGGCGTTGGAGCGGGCAGGTGTTCCGCCGCTGTCATTGCGGGGCAGCGCCACCGGGGTCTTCGCCGGCGTCATGTACCACGACTACCCCGGCAGCAGCAGCGGCGGCAGCATCGTCTCCGGCCGGGTGGCCTACACCCTCGGTCTGGAAGGCCCGGCGGTGTCGGTGGACACGGCCTGCTCGTCCTCGCTGGTCGCCCTGCACTGGGCGGCCCAGGCGCTGCGCCGTGGCGACTGCGCCATGGCTCTCGTCGGCGGCGTCACCGTGATGTCGACCCCCGGCACCTTCGTCGAGTTCAGCCGGCAACGCGGGTTGGCCCCCGACGGGCGGTGCAAGGCGTTCTCCGCCGCGGCCGACGGCACGGGCTGGGGCGAGGGCGCCGGCGTGTTGGTGTTGGAGCGGCTGTCGGACGCCCGGCGCAACGGACGCCGGGTACTGGGCGTGGTGCGGGGCTCGGCGATCAACCAGGACGGCGCCAGCAGCGGCCTGACCGCGCCGAACGGTCCGGCGCAACAGCGGGTGATCCGGGCGGCATTGGCCGACGCGGGGTTGGCCGCGTCCGAGGTGGACGCGGTCGAGGGGCACGGGACGGGCACGCGACTCGGCGATCCGATCGAGGCGCAGGCGTTGTTGGCGACGTACGGGCAGGGGCGGGAGGACGATCGCCCGCTGTGGTTGGGGTCGGTGAAGTCGAACATCGGGCACACGCAGGCGGCGGCGGGTGTGGCGGGTGTGATCAAGATGGTGATGGCGATGCGGCACGGGGTGTTGCCGCGCACGCTGCATGTGGACGAGCCGTCGCCCGAGGTGGACTGGTCAGCCGGCGCGGTGGAGCTGCTGACCGAGCAGCGGGCGTGGGACGACCCGGGCCGCCCGCGTCGCGCCGGAGTCTCCTCGTTCGGCATCAGCGGCACCAACGCCCACGTGATCGTGGAGCAGGGCGAGCCGGCGGCGGACCGTGTCGAGAACGGCCCGGACAACGCGGATTCCTCACTGCCCTGGCTCCTGTCCGGGCACACGCCGGCGGCGTTGGCCGCGCAAGCGACTCGGCTGCTGTCCCTGGTCGAACAGCGCGCGGAACTCCGGCCGGCCGACGTCGGATGGTCGTTGGCCACGGGGCGGTCCCAGCTGCGGCACCGAGCCGGCGTGACGGCTGCGGATCGGGCCGAACTCGTACGGGGCCTCCGGGCGTTGGCGGCGGGGGAGACGGCGGCGGGGCTGGTCCGTGGGATCGCGCGGCCGGACGCGAGGACGGCGTTTGTGTTCTCGGGTCAGGGTTCGCAGCGGGTGGGGATGGGGCGTGGGCTGTATGAGGCGTTCCCGGTGTTCGCTGAGGCGTTTGACGAGGTGTGTGCGGGCTTCGGTGGGTTGTTGCGGGAGGTGGTCTTTGAGGACGGGGAGGCGCTGGATCGTACGGAGTTTGCGCAGCCGGGGTTGTTCGCGGTGCAGGTGGCGTTGTTCCGGCTCCTTGAGTCGTGGGGTGTGATCCCTGATGTGGTGGTGGGTCACTCCATTGGGGAGTTGGCGGCGGCGTATGTGGCCGGGGTGTGGTCGCTTCCGGACGCGTGTGCTCTGGTGGCGGCTCGTGGTCGGTTGATGCAGGCGTTGCCGGCGGGTGGGGCGATGCTCGCGGTGGCGGCTTCCGAAGCGGAGGTCCTGCCGCTGCTCGACGGCGGGTTGGACCTCGCGGCCGTCAACGGCCCCTCATCGGTGGTCGTTTCCGGTGACGCGGAGGCGGTGGCTGGCCTGGAGGCTCGGCTTGCGGGCCGCCGGACGCGGCGGCTTCGTGTCTCGCATGCGTTCCACTCGGCGTTGATGGAGCCGATGTTGGAGGAGTTCCGTGCGGTGGCCGAGGGGTTGTCGTACCGGGAGCCGCGTGTCGGCATCGTCTCGACCGTGACCGGTGGGGCTGCCGAGTGGTGTGGTCCGGAGTACTGGGTGTCGCAGGTGCGGCGGCCGGTGCGGTTTGCCGACGCCATCCGGACCGTAGCGGCTCAGGGTGTGGGCCGGTTCGTCGAGATCGGTCCGGACGCCACCTGCACGGCCATGGCCGAGGCGTGCCTGCCCGACGCCGACGAGGTCACGTTGACCCCGACCCTGCGCCGTGGCCGTCCGGAGGCAACGGCGCTGCTCACCGCGGTCGGTACGCACTACGCGAGCGGCGGCGCCGTGGACTGGGAGGCCCTGTTCGCCGGCACCGGGGCCCACCGCGTCGACCTGCCCACCTACCCCTTCCAGCACAAGCGGTACTGGGCACCACCCGAACGTCACGCGAACTCGGCTCCCGCCGGGCTGCGGGCGGTCGCCCATCCGCTGCTCGGCGCTTCGGTGACGCTTCCCGCCTCGGGCGGCACCCTGCTGACCGGCCGGCTGTCCGTCGACACCCTGCCCTGGCTGTCCCAACACGTGGTACACGGGCGCACGGTGGTGCCCGGGGCCGTGTTCGTGGAACTGGTGCACCGAGCGGCCGACCAGGTCGGTTGCGGGATGGTCGAGGAACTGATCACCGAGGCGCCGCTGGTCCTTCCCGAGCGTGACGGAGTCCCGGTCCAGGTCTTCGTCGGCCCGCCCGACGACGCGGGCCGGCGTGAACTGTCCCTCTACTCGGCGCGGTCGCCCGAGGCAACGCGTGCGGACGACCCCGCCGACGAGGTGTGGACCCGGCACGCGACGGCCGTGCTGCGACGGGCCGGCACCGGAGAGCCCACCTCCGGACGCCTGACCGCCTGGCCGCCCGAAGGAGCCTCGGCCCTCGACGTGGACGCCGTGTACCGGGGCCTCGCCACAGCCGGACTCGAGTACGGGCCGGTGTTCCGTGGCCTGCGCGCCGCCTGGCGGCACGGGCAGGAGATCTACGCCGAGGTGGAACTGCCCGAGGAGGCCCGGGCCGACGCCCCGTCGTACGTTCTGCACCCGGCGCTGCTCGACGCCGTGGTGCAGGCGGTGAATCTCTTCGTCGGGCACGAGCCCGGGCTCCGGCTGCCCTTCGTGTGGAACGGACTCTCGCGGCGGGCCAGTGGGGTCTCCGGGCTGCGGGTGCGTCTCTCCCGCACCCCCGACGACGGCTTCGCCCTGGCACTCGCCGACCCGTCGGGAGAGCCGGTCGCATCCGTGGACTCCCTGGTCCTCCGTGCGGTGAGCGAGGACCAGATCGACCCCGGGGAAGGCACCGGCCGCGACTCGCTGTTCCGGCTGGAGTGGACACCGCAGCCGATGTCCGAGCCGCATCCGGGCCCGACGATGCTGGTCGGAGAGGACCTCCACGGCCTGTCCGAGCTGTTCGGCCCGCCCGTCGGAAACTGGGCGGAACTCGCCGACGACGCCCTGCCGCACACCGCACTGCTGTCCGTCCCCCGCACCGGGGAGCCCGAGGACCCCCGGACGGCGCGGCTGTCCGCACGACACCTGCTCCGCGCGCTGCAGGACTGGTTGGCGGACAAGCGGACGGCCGGGACTCGCCTCGTGGTCCTCACCCGCGGCGCCGTGGCCGTACCCACCGCCGGAACCATCGACCTGGCCACCGCACCCCTGTGGGGTCTGGTGCGCGCGGCGCAGGCCGAACATCCCGGACGCCTGGTGCTCGCCGACCTCGACGCGGAGGCCGACTCCCGAAGCGCCCTGACCGCCGCGCTCGCCACCGGGGAACCCGAGTTCGCCCTGCGTCAGGGCCGCATGCTGGTGCCCAGACTGGCGAGGGTCGAGGACACCGGCTCGCCCACACCAGGCACCCTCGACCCCGAAGGGACCGTGCTGGTCACGGGCGGCACCGGGCAGCTCGGCGCCCTGGTGGCCCGCCGGCTGGTGCACGCCCACGGCGTGCGGAACCTGCTGCTGGTGAGCCGACGCGGACCGGCGGCACCGGGCGTACGGGAACTCGTCGACGAACTCACCGACGCGGGAGCGCACGTCTCGGTCGTCGCCGCCGACATCGCCGAGCGGGACGCGCTGGCCGAGGCGCTGGCCGGAATCCCGGCCGAACATCGGCTGACCGCCGTGGTGCACGCGGCCGGAGCACTGGATGACAGCGTGCTCACGGAGCTCACCCCGGACCGGCTGGACACGGTGCTGCGCCCCAAGGTCGACGCGGCCCGGCACCTGCACGAACTCACCCTCGGCCTCGACCTGTCGGCCTTCGTGCTGTTCTCGTCCGTGTCCGGCACCTTCGGAGCGGCCGGTCAGGCGAACTACGCGGCCGCCAACACCTATCTGGACGCGCTGGCGGCCCACCGACGAGCCATGGGGCTACCGGCAGTGTCGCTCGCCTGGGGCCTGTGGGAGCAACAGGGCGAGGGCCTGGCCGCGCGGCTCGGCGAGACGGAACTGCGCCGCATGAACCGCTCCGGAGTACGCCCCCTCGCCCCTGACGAGGGCCTGGCGCTGTTCGACGCGGCGCTCGACTCCGACGAGACCCTGCTCTTCCCCGTCCAGCTGGACCTCGCCGCGCTCCGCGAACACGCCGCGACGGCCGGTGTGCCGCCCGTCCTGCGCGGTCTGGTGCGCCCACCGTCCGCTTCCCGCCCGCCGGCCGCCGGCCCCGTGGCTTCCACCGTGACGGGGGCACTGTCGACCCAGCCGGAACCCGAACGCCGGCGCCGGCTGCTCGACCTGGTACGCGCACACGTCGCCGCCGTGCTCGGCCACGCGACACCGGAGGACGTGGACGTCGAACAGCCCTTCAGCGAACTCGGTTTCGACTCCCTGTCCGCTCTCGACCTACGCAACCGGCTCGGCTCGGCGACCGGCCTGCCCCTGCCCGCGACCCTGGTCTTCGACCACCCCACGACCACGGCCGTCGCCCGCCTGCTGGCCAGCGAACTCGGCAACACGGCACAGGAGCAGGGCACCGCCCCGGGCCCGACCACGACGGGCCGGGACGACGACGAGCGGATCGCCATCGTGGGCATGGCCTGCCGGTATCCGGGAGGCGTCGCCTCACCGGAGGAGCTGTGGCGTCTTGTCGCGGACGGGGCGGACGGCATCACCGGATTCCCCACCGACCGCGGCTGGGACCTGGACGGGTTGTACGACCCGTCCGGGGAGCGACCCGGCAGCAGCTACGTCCGTGAGGGAGGGTTCCTCCACGACGCGGCGGAGTTCGACCCCGACCTCTTCCGGATCAGCCCGCGCGAGGCGACCGCCATGGACCCCCAGCAGCGGTTGTTGTTGGAAGCGTCCTGGGAGGCGTTCGAGCGGGCGGGCATCGCCCCGGCCTCGGTGCGCGGCAGCAGGACGGGTGTCTTCGCCGGCGTCATGTACCACGACTGGGGATGGCAGAGCGAGGTTCCGGAGGACATCGCCGGCTACCTCGGCAACGGGAGCCTCGCCAGCGTCGTCTCCGGCCGGGTCGCCTACACGCTCGGTCTCGAAGGCCCGGCGGTGTCGGTGGACACGGCCTGCTCGTCCTCGCTGGTCGCCCTGCACTGGGCGGCCCAGGCGCTGCGCCGTGGCGAGTGCGATCTGGCACTGGCCGGCGGGGTGACCGTGATGTCGCGCCCCGTGGCATTCGTCGATTTCAGTCGCCAGCGTGGGTTGGCCGCTGACGGGCGGTGCAAGGCGTTCTCGGGCTCGGCCGACGGCACCGCTTGGTCGGAGGGGGTGGGTGTGTTGGTGTTGGAGCGGTTGTCGGATGCTCGGCGTAACGGGCATCGGGTGCTGGCGGTGGTGCGGGGCTCGGCGGTGAACCAGGACGGTGCGTCCAACGGCTTGGCCGCGCCGAATGGTCCGGCGCAGCAGCGGGTGATTCGGGCGGCGTTGGCTGATGCGGGGTTGGCTCCTTCCGAGGTGGACGTGGTGGAGGGGCATGGGACGGGCACGCGGCTCGGTGATCCGATCGAGGCGCAGGCGTTGTTGGCGACCTATGGGCAGGGGCGGGAGGACGATCGCCCGCTATGGCTCGGTTCGGTGAAGTCGAACATCGGGCACACGCAGGCGGCTTCGGGCCTGGCCGGCGTGATCAAGATGGTGATGGCGATGCGGCACGAGGTCCTGCCCAGGACCCTGCACGTGGACGAACCGTCGCCCGAGGTGGACTGGTCGGCGGGCGCGGTGGAGTTGCTGACCGAGCAGCGGGTGTGGGACGACCCGGGCCGTCCGCGTCGCGCCGGAGTCTCCTCGTTCGGGATCAGCGGCACCAACGCGCACGTGATCGTGGAGCAGGGCGAGCCGGCGGCGGACCCCGTCACAACAGGTCCGAAGAACGACGGTTCCCTGCTGCCGTGGTTCCTGTCGGGCCATACGCCGGAGGCCCTGCGCGCGATGGCTGGTCGCGTGGTGGCGCGTCTCGCTGAAGAACCCGAGTTGAACCCGGTCGACCTGGGGTGGTCGTTGGTGACGGGCCGGTCCCAGCTGCGGCATCGGGCTGTGGCGACGGGTGCGGACCGCGATGAACTCGCCCGGGCCCTGGGCGCCTTGGCGGATGGTGAGGAGGCGCCGGGTCTGGTCCGGGGTGTGGCGGATGCCGTGGGTGGGACGGCGTTTGTGTTCTCGGGTCAGGGTTCGCAGCGGGTGGGGATGGGGCGGGAGCTCTACTCGCGGTTTCCGGTGTTCGCCGAGGCGTTCGACGAGGTGTGCGCGGGCTTCGACGGGCGGTTGCGTGAGGTCGTCTTTGAGGACGCGACCGCGCTTGATTCGACGGAGTTCGCGCAGCCGGGGTTGTTCGCGGTGCAGGTGGCGCTGTTCCGGCTTCTTGAGTCGTGGGGTGTGCGGCCTGATGTGGTGGTGGGTCATTCGATCGGGGAGTTGGCGGCGGCGTATGTGGCGGGGGTGTGGTCGCTGCCGGATGCGTGTGCGTTGGTGGCGGCTCGCGGTCGGTTGATGCAGGCGTTGCCGGCGGGTGGGGCGATGCTCGCGGTGGCGGCTTCCGAGGAGGAGGTCCTGCCGCTGCTTGGCGAGGGGCTGGACCTGGCGGCCGTCAACGGCCCCTCATCGGTGGTCGTCTCCGGCGACGCGGAGGCCGTGGCCGTCTTGGAACGTGAGTTGGCGGGCCGCCGGACGCGGCGGCTTCGGGTGTCGCACGCGTTCCATTCGGCGCTCATGGAGCCGATGTTGGGGGAGTTCCGGGCGGTGGCCGAGGGGCTGACCTACCGGGAGCCGCGTGTCGGCATCGTGTCGACCGTGACGGGTGGGGCCGGGGATTGGTGTGATCCGGGGTATTGGGTGTCGCAGGTGCGGCGGCCGGTGCGGTTCGCCGACGCCATCCGGACCGTAGAGGCCCAGGGCATGGACCGGTTCGTGGAGATCGGTCCGGATGCGACCTGCACTGCCATGTTGCTGGGCTGCCTGTCCGAGGGGCGGGAGGCGGTGTGTGTGCCGCTTCTCGCCAAGGACACCGACGAGTCCCGCAGCGTGCTGGTGGCCCTGGCTCGACTGCACACCACCGGTACCGACCTGGACTGGGAAGCGTTGTTCGCCGGCACCGGGGCCCGCCTGATCGACCTGCCCACCTATCCCTTCCAACGCAGGCGGTTTTGGTTGGATTCGGGGTCTGGTCTGGGTGGTTGGGGTGTGGTGTCGGCTGAGCATCCGTTGGTGGGTGTGGTGGTGGAGTTGCCTGAGTCGGGTGGGGTTGTTCTGACGGGGCGGTTGTCGGTTGACCGGCAGGGGTGGTTGGGGGATCACCGGGTGTTGGGGCGGGTGTTGTTGCCGGGGACGGCGTTTGTGGAGTTGGCGGTGCGGGCTGGGGTTGAGGTGGGGTGTGGGGTGGTGGGGGAGTTGACGCTCCAGGCTCCGTTGGAGGTGCCTGAGCGGGGAGCGGTCGATCTGCGGGTGAGTGTGGATGGTGCGGATGGGGAGGGGCGGCGTGGGTTCGCGATTCACTCCCGTGCCGGGAATGACGTTGAGGGGTGGGTGCGGCATGCGGCTGGGTTTTTGGAGGTCTCCGGTGGGGGTGGGGAGGGGTTGGTGGTGTGGCCGCCGGTGGGGGCGGTGGAGGTGGGGTTGGGGGGTGTGTATGAGGAGTTGGAGAGCTCGGGGTATGGCTATGGGCCGGCGTTTCGTGGTCTGAGCGCGGTGTGGCGGCGTGGGGAGGAGGTGTTCGCCGAGGTCGCGGTGCCGGAGGGGGCTGGGGTGGATGTGTCGGGGTTCTGGCTTCATCCGGCGTTGTTGGACGCGGCGTTGCATGCCCAACTCCTCGACAGTGATCAGGTGGCCGCTGGTCCGGTGTTGCCGTTCTCCTGGTCCGGCGTGGTGGTGCACGGTCCTGGGACGGGTTCCTTGCGGGTCCGCATCGCCCCAGCCGACGCCGATACCGGCACCGGCGCGGTGTCGTTGCTCGTCGCGGACGGGCAGGGGCAACCCGTGGTCTCGGTCGAGTCGTTGGCCGTCCGCCCCGTCGACCCCACCACACCCGACACCATGTTCCGACTGGCATGGCAGCCCGCCGCGCGCTCACCCGTGGCCGACGAGACGGTGTCCTCCGCCGACGTCGCCGTGGTGGGGCCCGGCGCCAGCCGCTTGGCGTCGGCGTTGGGTTCTTCGGTTCCGGTGTTCACCGACCTCCGCGATGTCGCGGGCGGCGGCGCGGCTGTGCCCCGTACCGTGCTGCTGAACTGCCCGGGCACCGACAGCAAGAACGTCCTCGACGGCGTGCGGGAAGTGGGCAACGCCGTGCTGGCGGCGGTGCGCACCTGGCTCAGCGAGCCGGCCTTCGCGTCCTCCCGGCTCGTGCTGGTCACCACCGGCGCGGTCGGCGTCGGGGACGATCCGCCCGCCGCCCTCGAGACGGCGCCGGTGTGGGGGGTGGTCAGGTCGGCGCTGGCCGAGCACCCCGGCCGGTTCGCCCTGCTGGACGTGGATGACCGGCCGTTGTCGTCGCAGGTGCTGCGCGGCGCCCTGGACCCGGCTGAGCCGGAGAGCTGCCTGCGTGACGGTGAGCGGCTGGTGCCGCGGCTCGTTCGGGAGGCTCCGGATACCACGGGCGCCCCGGGCCCCGGGGTGGGGTTCGATGCGGTGGGGACGGTGTTGGTCACGGGTGGGACGGGTGGGCTCGGCGCGGTGGTGGCCCGACACCTCGTCGTTCGGCATGGTGTCCGGCAGCTGTTGCTGGTCAGCCGCCGTGGTCAGGATGCCGCAGGGGCCGGCGAACTCCGGGCGGAGCTCACCGAACTGGGTGCCGAGGTGACGGTCGCGGCCTGCGATGTCGCGGATCGGGACGCCCTCGCCGCACTCCTCGCCGCCATCCCCCCGGAACACCCCCTGACCGCCGTGGTCCATGCCGCCGGTGTCGCGGACAACGCGCTCGTCGACGCGGTGACGCCCGATCACCTGGACGCCGTCCTGCGGCCGAAGGGGGACGGGGCCTGGAACCTGCACGAACTGACCCTGGGGCTCGACCTGTCGGCGTTCGTGCTCTTCTCCTCGGCGGCCGGCTACGTACTGGGCGCCGGACAGGCCACCTACGCCGCCGCGAACGTGTTCCTCGACGCGCTCGCCGCGCACCGGCGGGCCATGGGGCTGCCCGCGCTCTCCCTGGCCTGGGGGGCCTGGGCGGAGGACGCCGGCATGCTGGGGCAGCTCGACGAGCAGGCGCTGCGGCGGCTCGACCGGCTCGGCCTGCCGCCGCTCACCACGGACGAGGGCCTGGCGCTCCTGGACGCCGCGCTGTGCGCGCCACCCGACCGGGCAGCACTGGCCGTGCCGCTGAAGGTGACGCTCCCGGCGCTGCGTCGCAGAGCCCCGGACGAGATACCCGTCGTCCTGCGCGGCCTGGCGGGCGGAGCCACCCGGCGCGAAGCCCCGGTTCCCGCCCGCGGGGACACCGCCGGCGGCCTCGCGCGCGCCCTGGCCGGGCTGCCCGAGACGGAGCGCGACGCCTTCCTGCTCGACGCCGTCCGTGCCCAGGCCGCCGCGGTGCTCGGGCACGCGTCGCCGGCCGCCGTGGAACCCCGACGGGCGTTCCAGGAGATGGGCTTCGACTCACTGGCCGCCGTCGAACTGCGGAACCGGCTCGGCGCGGCGGCCGGGACGACGCTGCCGGCGACCGTGGTCTTCGACCACCCCACACCCGAGGCACTGTCCTGGCACCTGCGTGACCTGCTGACCCCGGAGCCGGCCGCGGACGCCCTCCAGCCGGTCGTCGAGGGCGTCGAACGGCTCGAAGCGGCGCTCGCGGCAGCGGAGCGGACGGGCGCCGACCGGGCGAGGATCACCGCCCGCCTCGAAGCACTGCTGCGCGGATGGCGCGGCGACCGGGACACCGCGGAGGAGGGCGGGGCCGACGACCTCGCCATGGCGACGGACGACGAACTCTTCCACGTGCTCGACGACGAACTCGGCATCTCGTGAACGGGCGGGCCATGGCGAACGACGACAAGCTGCGTGACTACCTCAAGCGTGCGACGACCGACCTGCGTCAGACGCGGCGGCGGCTGCGCGAGTACGAGCTGCGGGAGGGCGAGCCGATCGCCGTCATCGGCATGGGCTGCCGCTACCCAGGCGGCGTGGCCTCGCCGGACGACCTGTGGCGGCTGGTCGCCGAGGGCCGGCACGCCGTGGGGGACTTCCCCGCCGACCGGGGCTGGGACGTCGACGCGATCTACGACCCCGAGCCCGGGCAACAGGACAGGACCTATGTGCGGCAGGGCGGGTTCCTCTACGAGGCGGCCGAGTTCGACGCCGAGTTCTTCGGCATCAGCCCCCGCGAGGCCCGGCGCGCCGATCCGCAGCAGCGACTGCTGCTCCAGGTGGCCTGGGAGGCGGTCGAGCGGGCGGGAATCGATCCGCGCTCCCTGCACGGCAGCCAGACAGGCGTCTACGCGGGGCTGATGTACCACGACTACCTGGGCGGCAGCCCCGGCGGCAGCCTGGTGTCCGGCCAGGTCGCCTACAGCCTCGGCCTGCGCGGGCCCGCGGTCACCGTGGACACCGCCTGCTCGTCCTCCCTGGTCGCCCTCCACCTGGCCGCCGGGGCGCTGCGCGGCGGCGAGTGCACCCTGGCGCTGGCCGGCGGGGTCACCGTGATGGGCACCCCCGAGATGTTCGTGGACTTCAGCCGCCAGCGGGGCCTTGCGCCCGACGCCCGCTGCAAGGCCTTCTCCGGTGACGCCGACGGCACCGCCTGGGCCGAGGGCGTCGGCGTCCTGGTCATGGAGCGGCTGTCGGACGCCCGCAGGAACGGGCACCGGGTGCTGGCCGTGGTGCGGGGCAGCGCCGTCAACCAGGACGGCGCGTCCAACGGCTTCGCCGCGCCCAACGGGCCGGCCCAGGTCCAGGTCATCGAGCGGGCGCTGGCCGCGGCCGGCCTCGCCTCCTCGGAGGTGGACCTGGTGGAGGCGCACGGCACCGGCACCGCCCTCGGCGACCCGATCGAGGCGCAGGCGCTGCTCGCCACCTACGGGCAGGGCCACACCGCCGACCGCCCGCTGTGGCTCGGCTCGCTCAAGTCGAACCTCGGGCACGCCCAGGCGGCGTCCGGGGTCGGCGGCGTGATCAAGGCGGTCATGGCCGTCCGCGAGGCGCGGCTCCCCAGGACCCTGCACGTCTCCGAGCCGACACCGCACGTCGACTGGTCGTCCGGGACGGTCGCGCTGCTGACCGAGGAACGGGACTGGCCGGACGCGGGCCGGCCACGGCGGGCCGCCGTGTCCTCCTTCGGCATCAGTGGCACCAACGCGCACGTCATCATCGAACAGGCCGAGGACGAACCGGCCGGGGGCGCGCCCCCGGCCGACCCCCCGGTGGCGCCGCTGGTGCTCTCGGCCCGCGGCCCGGAGGCGCTGGCCGAACAGGCGCGGCGGCTCGCCGACGCCCTGGCGGACCGTCCCGGCGTCGCCCTCGCCGACGTGGGACACTCCCTCGCCACCCGCCGCACCGCGTTCGAGGACCGGGCGGTCGTGATCGGAAGGGACCGGGAGCGGCTGCTCGACGCCCTGCGCGACCTGGCGGCCGACCGGCCGCGGCCCGGCGTGGTCACAGGAAGAGCGAAGCCGGGCGGCAGGACCGTGTTCGTCTTCCCCGGGCAGGGCAGCCAGTGGGTCGGGATGGCCGCCGAACTCCTCGACGAGTCGCCGGTCTTCGCGGAACGCGTCGAGGCGTGCGAGAAGGCGCTCGCCCCGTACGTCGACTGGTCGCTCACCGAGGTGCTGCGCGGGGAGCCGGCGGCTCCCGCGCACGAGCGGGTGGACGTGGTGCAGCCCGTGCTGTGGGCCGTCATGGTGTCGCTGGCGGCGGTGTGGCGGGCGCACGGGGTGGAACCCGACGCCGTCATCGGCCACTCGCAGGGCGAGATCGCGGCGGCCTGCGTCGCCGGCGCGCTCTCGCTCGACGACGGGGCGCGCGTGGTCGCGCTGCGCAGCGGGGCCATCGGCCAGCTGCTCGCCGACCGCGACGGCGGCATGCTCCATGTCGCGCTCTCCGCCGAGCAGCTGGTGCCGCGCCTGGAACGCCGGGGCGACGGGATCGCGGTCGCCGCCGACAACGGCGTCCGGTCCGTCGTGCTGTCCGGCCCGGGCGCCGCGCTCGACGAGCTGCGGGCCGAGCTCCTGGCCGAGCGCGTACCGGCCAAGCGGGTGCCGGTGGACTACGCCTCGCACTCCGCGGACGTCGAACTCCTGGAGCGTCGGCTGCTGGACGACCTCGCGCCGCTCGATCCGGGCGAGCCGGACGTGCCGATGCTGTCGACCGTCACCGGAGCGTGGGTCGGGGCGGGAGAGCTCGACTCGCGGTACTGGTACGCCAACCTTCGCCGCACCGTCCGCTTCGCCCCGGTGGTGCGCGAACTCGCCGGTCGCGGCTGCACGGCCTTCGTCGAGGTGAGCGCGCACCCCGTGCTGGCGGCGAGCGTCCAGGAGACCCTGGAGGATCTCGACCACGCCGCCGTGGTGACCGGCACCCTGCGGCGCGGCGAGGGCGGTCTCGGCCGGTTCGCCGCCTCGGCCGCCGAACTCCACGTGTCCGGGGTGCCGGTGGACTGGGCGACGTTCTTCCCCGGCGGCGGGCAGGCCGACCTGCCGACCTACCCGTTCCTGACCCGCCGGTACTGGCACGAGGAGGACGGCCTTCCCGCGCGGCCCGCGGTCGTCCCTTCCCCCGAACACCGGGTCGACCACGACTTCTGGCGGGCCGTCGAGGAGGGCGACCTGGGCGGCCTCGGCGCCCGCCTCGGGGTCGCCGCCGAGGACCTGAGCCGGGTCGTGCCCGCGCTCTCCGACTGGCACCGCGCCCAGACCGAGGCGGCCACGGTGAACTCCTGGCGGTACCGGGTGGAGTGGCAGCCGCTGCCCGGCGCCGCGGCCGCCGGCCCGCTGCGGGGCCGCTGGCTGCTCGTCGCCCCGCCCGACGCGGAACCGGCCTCGGCGCTGGCGGACGCCCTCGCCGCCCAGCCGGCGGACCTGGTCCTGGTCGAGACGCCCGACACCCGGCGGGGCCAGCTCGCCGACCGGCTGCGCGCCGCCGTGGCGGGGCAGCCGATCGCCGGCGTGCTGTCGCTGCTGGCGTTCGACGACCCCGAGCCCGGTGCAGACCCCGAGCGCGGCGCCGACCGGGACCGGCTCGCCGAGGCCGTGGCCCTGACGCAGGCGCTGGCCGACGCCGAGGTCGCCGCTCCCCAGTGGCTGTTGACCCGCGGCGCCGTGGCCGTGCGGAGCCACGAGGACGTGGATCCGGCGGCCAGCGCCCTGTGGGGGCTCGGCACGGTGCTGGGTCTGGACCGTCCCGGTTCCTGGGGCGGCATGGTCGACCTGACCGGGCCCGTCGACGGCCGGGCGGCGGACCGGCTCCGCGCGACGCTGTGCGGCACCACCGGCGAGGACCAGGTCGCGATCCGGCCCGACGGCGGGTACGCGCGCCGGCTGGTGCGCGCCCCCCGGCCGGAACCCGCCACCACCGTCGAGCCGTGGCGCCCGCGCGGCACGGTGCTGGTCACCGGCGGCACCGGCGCCGTCGGCTCCCACGTCGCCCGCGCCCTGGCCGGGAACGGGGCCGACCACCTGGTCCTGGCCGGTCGGCGCGGGCCCGCGGCGGCGGGCGCGGCGCGGCTGGAGGCGGAACTCACCGCCCTGGGCGCCCGGGTGACCGTCGCCGCCTGCGACGTCGCCGACGGCGACGCGCTGCGCGCACTGCTCGACGCGCTGCCCGACGACGAGCCGCTGACCGCCGTGTTCCACGCGGCGGGCGTCCTGGAGGAGGAACCGCCGCTGGCCGAGACCACCCCCGAGCGGATCGCGGACCTCACCCGCGCCAAGACCGCCGGGGCGCGCCACCTCGACCGGCTGCTCGGCGACCGGGACCTCGACGCCTTCGTGCTGTTCTCCTCGGGCGCCGCCGTGTGGGGCACCGCCGGCCGGCCCGCCTACGCGGCGGCCAACGCCTACCTCGACGGCCTCGCGCAGCGCCGCAGGGCCCGTGGCGCCGCCGCCACCTCCGTGGCGTGGGGCTCCTGGGCCGGGGGCGGCATGGTGGACGCCGAGTCCGGAGCCGCGCTGCGGCGCACGGGGCTGACCGAGATGGCGCCCGAACGGGCGCTCCAGGCGCTCGATCAGGCGCTCACCGACTCCGAAAGCCACCTCGTCGTCGCCGACATCGACTGGCGCAGGTTCGCGCCCGTCTACGCCCTCGCGCGCCCCCGCCCGCTGCTGCGTGCCCTGCCCGAGGCGGTGGCCGCGCTCGACGACGACGCGCCGGGGACCCCCGGCCCCGAGGACGCGGCGGCGCGGGCCTTCGCGACCCGGTTCGCCCAGGCGCCCCCGGGGGAGCGGGACCGGCTGGCGCTCGACCTGGTGCGGAGCCAGGCCGCGGTCGTCCTAGGGCACGACGGGCCCACGGCCGTCGAACCGGGCAGGGCCTTCAAGGACCTCGGCTTCGACTCGGTCGGCGCCGTCGACCTGCGCAACCGGCTGAACGCCCGCACCGGGCTGCGGCTGCCGGCCACCGTCGTCTTCGACCACGCCACCGCCAAGGCACTGGCCGGATACCTGGCCGCGGCCCTCGGCGGCGGGGACGGCGAGCAGCCGGACGACGGGGATGGTCACGCCGTCCCCCTGCTCGCCACCCTGGACCGTCTCGAGGCGCTGGCGGAGCGCACGCCGCGCGAGGAGATCGACGCCGCCCGGCTCACGGCCCGACTCCAGGCGCTGCTCAACCGGCTGAACCGGTCCCTCGGCGCGACGGAACCGGCGGAGCACCTGGCGGACCGGCTCGACGGAGCCACCGCCGACGACCTCTTCGCCCTCATCGACAAGGAGTTCGGGTCGACATGACCCCGACCACGCATGTCGCTGACCTGAACCGACGGATCGACAAGAGGCTCCGATGAACAACGAAGAGAAGCTTCTCGACTACCTCAAGCGCGTGACCGCCGACCTGCACCACACCCGCGAACGGCTGCGCGCGCTGGAGACGGCCGAACGGGAACCCGTCGCGGTCGTCGCCATGAGCTGCCGCTACCCGGGAGGCGTCGCCTCGCCCGACGACCTGTGGCGGCTCCTCGCCGAGGAGCGCGACGCGATCGGCCCGTTCCCCACCGACCGCGGCTGGGACCTGGCGGCCCTCCACGACGCCGACCCCGGCAGCGCCGGCACCAGCTACGTGCACGAGGGCGGCTTCGTCGACGGCGTCGGCGAGTTCGACGCCGCCCTGTTCGGCGTCTCGCCCCGCGAGGCGCTCGCCATGGACCCCCAGCAGCGGCTGGTGCTCGAACTCGCCTGGGAGGCCATGGAACGCGGCGGGATCTCCCCCGACTCGCTCCGCGGCGGGCAGGTCGGGGTGTTCGTCGGCAGCGGCGGCCAGGACTACTACGAGGACCTGTCCCGGCCGGCCGGCACCCGAGCCGTCGAGGACTACCTGAGCACCGGCAACGCGGCCTCCGTGCTCTCCGGCCGGGTGGCCTACGCCTTCGGCCTCGAAGGCCCGGCCGTCACCGTCGACACCGCCTGCTCGTCCTCACTCGTCGCCCTGCACCTCGCCGGGCGGGCGCTCCAGCGCCGCGAGTGCTCACTCGCCCTGGCCGGCGGCGTGACGGTGATGTCCGCCCCGGGGCCCTTCGTCGCGTTCAGCAGACAACGCGGCCTCGCGCCCGACGGCCGCTGCAAGGCCTTCTCGGACGACGCGGACGGCACCGGCTGGGCCGAGGGCGCCGGCCTGCTGCTGCTCGAACGGCTGTCCGACGCCCGCCGTCACGGGCACCCCGTCCTGGCCGTCATCCGCGGCTCGGCCGTCAACTCGGACGGCGCGTCCAACGGCCTGACGGCACCCAACGGGCCCGCGCAGCAACGCGTCATCCGCCGGGCGCTGGCCGACGCCGGACTGGCGGCGGCCGACGTGGACGCCGTCGAGGCGCACGGCACCGGCACGACGCTCGGCGACCCGATCGAGGCGCAGGCGCTGCTGGCCACCTACGGGCAGCAACGGCCCGAGGACCGCCCGCTGTGGCTGGGCTCCCTCAAGTCCAACATCGGCCACGCGCAGGCCGCCTCCGGGGTGGCGGGCGTCATCAAGATGGTCATGGCGATGCGGCACGGCCTGCTGCCCCGCACCCTGCACGTCGCGGAACCCAGCCGGCAGGTCGGCTGGACCGAGGGCCGGATCGGACTGCTCACCGCGGCCCGGGAGTGGCCGCGCGACGAACGGCCGCGCCGCGCCGGCGTGTCGTCGTTCGGCGTCAGCGGCACCAACGCCCACCTGATCGTGGAGGAGGCAACACCCGAACCCGTCGCAGCCGCCGACGTCCCCCGGCCGGAGCGGCCGACCGGCGCCCCGGTGCTGTGGCCGGTCTCCGGCCACAGCGCGGACGCGCTGCGCGCCCAGGCCGACCGCCTCCGGGCCCACCTGGAGGAAGGCCCGGCGGCCGACCCGTCCGACATCGGCCGGTCGCTGGCGACCACCCGCGCCGCCCTCGACCACCGCGCCGTGGTGCTCGCCGAGGACACCGTCGACGGCATCGCCGGACTGGCCGCGCTCGCCGCGGACGAGCCGCACCCGGCGGTGCCGCGCCGCGTCGCGGACGACGGGTCGACCGCCTTCCTCTTCACCGGGCAGGGCGCCCAGCAGGTGGGCATGGGCCGCGAACTCCACTCCAGGTACCCGGTGTTCGCCGAGGCGTTCGACGCGGTGTGCGCCGAGTTCGACGGGCTGCTCGACCGGCCGCTGCGCGAGGTCGTGTTCGGTTCCGACCAGAAGACGCTCGACCGTACGGAGTTCGCGCAGCCGGCGTTGTTCGCCGTGCAGGTCGCGTTGTTCCGACTCCTCGACTCCTGGGGCGTGCGGCCCGATCTGCTGCTCGGCCACTCGGTGGGGGAGTTGGCGGCGGCGCACGTGGCGGGCGTGTGGTCGCTGGCGGACGCCTGCGCGCTGGTGGCGGCCCGGGGCCGGCTGATGCAGGCGCTGCCGGCGGGCGGCGCCATGCTCGCGCTCCGAGCCGCCGAGGACGAGATCCGGCCGCTGCTCGGCGAAGGACTCGACATCGCGGCCGTCAACGGGCCCTCGGCCGTGGTCGTCTCCGGCGACGGGGCGGCCGTGGCCGCCCTGGAGCGGAAGCTCACGGACCAGGGCCACGGGACGCGCCGGCTGCGGGTCTCGCACGCCTTCCACTCGCCCCTGATGGAGGAGGTGCTGGACGACTTCGGACGCGTCGCCAAGTCGGTGACCTACGCCGAGCCGACCCTGCCGGTCGTCACCCACACGGCCAGCGGCCCGGTCGCCGCGCACGAGCTCCGCACGCCCGAGCACTGGGTCCGTCACGTCCGCGAGACCGTCCGCTTCCTCGACGGCGTCCGCCGCCTGGAGTCCGAGGGCGTCACCCGGTACGTGGAGATCGGTCCTGACGGCGTGCTCACCGCCCTCGTACGCGACTGCCTCACCGACACGGCGGACACCGCGTTCCGCTGCCCGACGCTGCGCCACGGCCGCGACGAGGCGCGGACGCTGCTCACCGCCCTGGCGGGCCTGTACACCGCGGGCGGCGCCCTGGACTGGGAGGCCCTGTACGCCGGGCACGAAGCCCGCCGGGTGCCGCTGCCGACGTACGCCTTCCAGCGCCGCCGCTACTGGCTCGACGACCGGACGTGGCGCGACCAGGCGACCGGCGCGGGCCTGGAGGCCGCCGGCCACCCGCTGCTCGGCGCGGCCGTCTCCCTCGCCGACACCGGTGGCGTCGTCCTCAGCGGCATCCTGTCCACCGGCCGGCACCCGTGGCTGACCCACCACCGGGCCGGCGACGCGGTGACCCTGCCGGGCACCGCGTTCCTGGAACTGGCGCTCCACGCCGGCACCCAGGTCGGCTGCCCCCGGGTGGCGGAACTCACCCTGGACGCCCCGCTGGTGCTGCCCGAGCACGGCGGCACGCGGCTCCAGGTCGCCGTGGGAGGCGCCGACGACGCGGGCGCACGCCCACTCACCGTGCACTCGCGGCCCGAGGAGGCGGGCCCGGACGCCGAGTGGACCACCCACGCCAGGGGCGTGCTCGAACCGCCGAGCGCCCGGCCCGCCACCGGGTCCGCCGCCTGGCCGCCCGCCGGCGCCGAACCGATCGATCTCACCGGCCTCTACGCGGAGTTCGAGGACTCAGGACTGCGCTACGGCACCGCCTTCCGCGGCCTGCGCGCCGCCTGGCGCCTCGGCCAGGAGATCCACGCCGAGGTGTGGCTCCCCGACGAGATGTCAGGCGAGGCGGCGGCCTTCGGACTGCACCCGGCGGCCCTGGACGCCGCCACCCACGCGCTGCGCGCCGGCGGCGACGACACGGGAGCCGTGGGTCGCGTCGCCTTCTCCTGGACGGGCACCGAACTGCACGCCGCCGGCGCCTCCGCCCTGCGCGTCCGCTTCACCCCCACCGGCGACGACGCGTACGCGATCAGCGTCACGGACGCCACAGGCGCCCCGGTGGCCACCATCGACTCCGCCGTCTTCCGAGCCGTCGCCCCGTCGCGGCTCGCCGCCGCCGGCCGCCCCCCGCTGCACCGGCTCCGCTGGCAGCCGATCGCCACACACCCCCCGGCCACGGCGGTACCGGCCGCGGTCCTCCACGCGTGCGCAGGCGGCGCCGACGTGGAAGCGGTACGCGCCGCCACCCACCAGGCGCTCGCCGCCGTCCAGAGCTGGCTCGCGGACGAGGGACGCGCCGACACGACCCTGGTCTTCGTGACCGAGGGCGCCGTCACCTTCGACGGCGACCGGCCGACGAACCTCGCCGGTGCCGCGGTCTGGGGCCTGATCCGCTCCGCCCAGGCCGAGCATCCCGGGCGGTTCGTCCTGCTCGACGTGGAACCCGGAACCGACGCCGACCCCCACCTGCCCGGCGTCCTCGGCACGGCCGAGCCCCAACTCGCCGTACGCGGCGGCCGGCTCCACGCCCCACGGCTGGCCCGGGTCCCGGCGGCCGCGGAGCACGGCGAAGGGCCGCCCCGGCTCGACCCGGACGGCACGGTCCTCGTCACCGGCGCCTCCGGCGCACTCGGCGGCGCCGTCGCCCGCCACCTCGTCGCCGAGCACGGCGTCCGGCACCTGCTGCTGACCAGCCGCCAGGGCCCCGAAGGAGTGGCCGGGCTGGCCGGCGAACTCTCGGCGGCCGGAGCCCGGGTCACGGCCGTGGCCTGCGACCTCGCCGACCCCGCCGCGCTCGCCGACGCCCTCGCGGCCGTGCCCGGCGAACACCCGCTGACCGCGGTCGTCCACGCCGCCGGAGCGCTCGACGACGGCGTGCTGACCTCCCTCACCCCGGACCGCCTGAACGCCGTACTGGCACCGAAGGCGGAGGCCGCGCTGCGGCTCCACGAACTCACCAGGGACCTGGACCTGGCCGCCTTCGTCCTCTTCTCCTCCCTCTCCGGACTGCTGGGCGCACCGGGACAGGGCAACTACGCCGCCGCCAACGCCCTCCTCGACACCCTCGCCGCCCACCGGCAGGCCGCGGGGCTGCCCGCCGTCGCGATCGCCTGGGGATGGTGGGAGCGGGAGGGCGGCATGGCGGACGCCCTGGAGGAGACCGACCGCGCACGCCTCTCCCGAGGCGGGGTACTGCCCCTGTCCACCCGCCAGGGCCTGGCCCTCGTCGACGCGGCCCTGGGATCGGCAGACCCCCTGCTCGTCGCCGCCCGGTTCGACCCGTCGGCGCTGCGCGCCCCCGGGGCCGAGACACCCGCGGCGCTGCGCGGACTCGCCGGGGCCGGGCCACGGCGCGCCGCGACCGGCGACCTGGCGCGGGGCGCCGCCACGCTCGCCGAGAGGCTGCGCGCCATGCCGGCGGACGACCGCCCCGCCGCCGTCCTCGACCTGGTCCGGGCCCGGGTCGCCGCCGTCCTGGGGCACGGCTCCCCGGCCGACGTCGAACCCGGCAGGGAGTTCCAGCAACTCGGCTTCGACTCGCTGACCGCCGTCGAACTGCGCAACGAGCTCAACGCCACCACCGGGCTGCGGCTGCCCGCCACCCTGGTCTTCGACCATCCGACGCCGGCGGCACTCGCCCGGCACCTCCTGGCCCAACTGACCGGGGCCGTCGACGAGACGGCGGCCCCCGCCACCGTCGCCAGGACCGACGAGCCGATCGCCATCGTCGGCATGGCGTGCCGGTTCCCCGGCGGCGCGCACACCCCCGACGAACTGTGGGGACTGCTGGCCGAGGGAACCGACGCGATCGGCGAGTTCCCCGCCGATCGCGGCTGGGACCTCGACGGCCTGTACGACCCGGAAGGGCGACGCCCCGGCAGCACCTACGTCCGCCAGGGCGGGTTCGTGCACGGCGCCGGCGACTTCGACCCGGGCTTCTTCGGGGTCTCCCCGAAGGAGGCCGCACTCCTCGACCCACAGCAGCGGCTGCTGCTCGAGACGTCCTGGGAGGCCCTGGAGCGCGGCGGCATCGACCCCCTGACGCTGCGCGGCAGCGCCACGGGCGTCTATGCCGGAGTCCAGTACCACGACTACGTGGGCAGCAACAGCACCGGCGCCGTCGTCTCCGGCCGGGTGGCCTACACGCTTGGCCTGGAAGGCCCGGCGGTGTCGGTGGACACCGCCTGCTCCTCCTCCCTGGTCGCGACGCACCTGGCCGCACGGGCCCTGCGGGCGGGGGAGTGCTCCCTCGCGCTCGCGAGCGGCGTGACCGTGATGGCCACCCCGGAGACCTTCGTCGAGTTCAGCCGGCAGCGTGGGTTGGCCGCTGACGGGCGGTGCAAGGCGTTCTCGGCCTCGGCCGACGGCACCGCTTGGTCGGAGGGGGTGGGTGTGTTGGTGTTGGAGCGGTTGTCGGATGCTCGGCGGAACGGGCATCGGGTGCTGGCGGTGGTGCGGGGCAGCGCGGTGAACCAGGACGGCGCGTCCAACGGTCTGGCCGCGCCGAATGGTCCGGCGCAGCAGCGGGTGATTCGGGCGGCGTTGGCTGATGCGAGGTTGGCTCCTTCCGAGGTGGACGTGGTGGAGGGGCATGGGACGGGCACGCGGCTCGGCGATCCGATCGAGGCGCAGGCGCTGTTGGCGACCTACGGTCAGGGGCGGGAGGACGATCGCCCGCTATGGCTCGGTTCCGTGAAGTCGAACATCGGTCACACGCAGGCGGCGGCCGGTGTGGCGGGCGTCATCAAGATGGTGATGGCGATGCGGCACGGGGTCCTGCCGCGCACCCTGCACGTGGACGAGCCGACGCCCGAGGTGGACTGGTCGGCGGGGAACGTCAAGGTCCTCACGGAGGCCGTGCCCTGGGAGGCCGGCGATTCTCCCCGTCGGGCAGCGGTCTCCTCGTTCGGCGTCAGTGGAACCAACGCCCACCTGATCATCGAGGAGTACGAGGACACGCCGAGCCCCGTCGAGGCCCCACGCGCCGGGACGGCCCTCGGGCCCCTGCTCTGGCCGCTCTCCGCCCGCACCAGGGCCGCGTTGCGCGCCCAGGCCGAGCGCATGCTGGCCCGCCTCGACGAGAACCCGGACCTGGACCTCGCGGACCTCGGGTACTCACTGGCGACCACCCGCTCGGTCTTCGACCACCGCGCGGTCCTGCTCGGCACCAGACGGCCGGAGTTCCTGCGCGGACTGATGGCGCTGGCGGATGGTGAGGAGGCGCCGGGTCTGGTCCGGGGTGTGGCGGATGCCGTGGGTGGGACGGCGTTCGTGTTCTCGGGTCAGGGTTCGCAGCGGGTGGGGATGGGCCGGGGGCTGTATGAGGCGTTCCCGGTGTTCGCTGAGGCGTTTGACGAGGTGTGTGCGGGCTTCGGTGGGTTGTTGCGGGAGGTCGTCTTTGAGGACGGGGAGGCGCTGGATCGTACGGAGTTCGCGCAGCCGGGGTTGTTCGCGGTGCAGGTGGCCCTGTTCCGGCTCCTTGACTCCTGGGGCGTGAGCCCTGATGTGGTGGTCGGTCATTCGATCGGGGAGTTGGCGGCGGCGTATGTGGCCGGAGTGTGGTCGCTTGAGGACGCCTGTGCTCTGGTGGCGGCTCGCGGCCGGTTGATGCAGGCGCTGCCGGCGGGCGGGGCGATGCTCGCGGTGGCGGCCCCCGAGGAGGAGATCCTGCCCTTGCTTGGCGGCGGGTTGGACCTGGCGGCCGTCAACGGCCCCTCATCGGTGGTCGTCTCCGGCAGGGAGGACGCGGTGGCCGTCTTGGAACGTGAGTTGGCGGGCCGCCGGACGCGGCGGCTTCGCGTCTCGCACGCCTTCCATTCGGCGCTCATGGAGCCGATGTTGGGGGAGTTCCGGGCGGTGGCCGAGGGCCTGACCTACCGGGAGCCGAATGTCGGCATCGTGTCGACCGTGACCGGTGGGGCCGGGGACTGGTGCGATCCCGAGTACTGGGTGTCGCAGGTGCGGCGCCCCGTGCGGTTCGCCGACGCCATACGGACCATAGCGGCTCAGGGCGTGGGCCGGTTCGTGGAGATCGGTCCGGACGCCACCTGCACCGCCATGGCGCAGGAGTGCCTGTCCGACGCCGACGGCCTGGTACTGACGCCGACCCTGCGCCGGGATCGGGAGGAGCCCCGCGCCCTGGCCGAGGCCGTCGCCCAACTCCACGTCAGCGGCACCGAACCGGACTGGCAGGCGCTGTTCGCCGGCACCGGAGCCCGCCGGACCGACCTGCCCACCTACCCCTTCCAGCACAAGCGGTACTGGGTGGACAGCACCAACGGCGCCGCCGCCGGGGCCCCCGACCACCGGCTGCTCGGGCCGGCGGTCGAACTCGCCGACTCCGAGGGGCTGTTGTTCACCGGCCGGCTCTCGACGGGCAGCCTCCCGTGGCTGGCCGACCACCGGCCGGGCGGCCGGATCCTGTTCCCCGGCACCGGCATGGTGGAGATGGCCGTACACGCCGGTGAGTCGGCCGGCTGCCCGCGTCTGGAGGAACTCACCCACGAGGCACCGCTGGTGATACCGCCGCGCTCCGGAGTGCGTGTGCAGTGCACGCTGTCCGCTCCCGACGGTGCCGGCACCCGGCGGTTCAGCCTGCATTCGCGTCCCGAGGGGGCGGCGGACGGCCGGCCCTGGACCCGGCACGCGACCGGTGTGCTGGGCCCGGCCGGGGCGCGCCCGTCCTTCGACCTGTCCGTCTGGCCCCCGCCGGGGGCCGAACAGGTGCCCGTGGACGGCGTGTACGAGGAACTCGCGGATCGCGGTCTCGACTACGGCCCCGCCTTCCGTGGTCTGCGGGCCGCCTGGAAGCGCGGGGACGAGGTCTACGCCGAGATCGTCGCGGCGGAGGACCGGCCCGAGCGGGCGGAGGCGGAGCACTACGGCCTGCACCCCGCGCTGTTCGACGCGGCGCTGCACACGATCGGCTTCGGCGGGCCTGGGGCGACCGCCGGTGGGGCCGCGCTGCCCTTCAGCTGGGAGCGGGTCGAACTGCACGCCGTGGGCGCGAGCGTGCTGCGGGTCCGGGTGCGCCGCCCCGGCGCCGGCCAGGTCGCGCTCGACCTGGCCGACGGGGCCGGGCGGCCGGTGGCCACCGTCGGCGCGCTGGTGCTGCGCCCGATGGCGGACCAAGGGCCCGAGCCGGAGGAGCACGCCCCCGCCGTCGACTCGCTCTTCCGGACCGAGTGGCGCCCGCTGCCCGTCGGCGCGGCCACGGCCCCCGGCCGCCGCGCCGTGCTGGGCGAGGACCGCTGGGGCCTCGCCGAGGCGTGCGGCGCGCCGGTCGTACCGGACGTGGTGGCGGTGGCCGGCAGCGATCTCGTGCTGCTGCCCTGCGGCGGCGACGACCGGCCGGTGGGGGAGGAGGTGCGCCGCGTTCTCGGCCTGCTGCGGTCCTGGCTCGCCGACGAGCGGGGTGCCACCGGGAGGCTGGTTGTCGTCACCCGCCGGGCCGTGGCCGTCGACGGAGGCGAGGTGACCGACCTGGCGGGCGCCGCCGTGGGGGGCCTGGTGCGGTCCGCCCAGGCCGAGCATCCCGACCGGATCGTGCTCGTCGACCTCGGCACCGAGGACGTGGCCGCCGCGGGTCCCCTGCTGTGCGGTTTGCCCCCGGCGGTGACCGCGGCCGAGCCCCAACTGGTCCTGCGCGGTGGCGGCTTCAGGGTGCCACGGATGGTCGCGGCGACCGCGTCGGGCACCGGGGCCGGACCGTCCTGGGGCCCCGAGGGCACGGTGTTGGTCACCGGCGCGACAGGTGCGCTCGGCAGGCTGGTGGCCCGGCACCTGGTGGTCAGGCACGGCGTGCGGCGGCTGCTGTTGGCCGGACGCCGAGGCCCGGACGCGCCCGGCGCGGCCGAACTCCACGCGGAGCTCACCGGGCGGGGCGCCACGGTCTCGCTGGTCGCGTGCGACGTCGCCGACCCGGACGCGGCCGCCGCCCTGCTGGCGGCGATCCCCGCCGAACACCCGCTGGTCGCCGTGGTGCACGCCGCTGGCGTGCTCGACGACGCGACGGTGTCCTCGCTGACCCCCGAGCGTCTGGACCGGGTCCTGCGACCCAAGGTGGACGCGGCCCTCGTCCTCGACCGGCTGACCAGCGACATGGACCTGTCGGCGTTCGTCCTGTTCTCCTCGGCCGCCGGCGTGCTCG
This sequence comes from Streptomyces millisiae, assembly GCF_031845425.1. Taxonomy (NCBI): domain Bacteria; kingdom Bacillati; phylum Actinomycetota; class Actinomycetes; order Kitasatosporales; family Streptomycetaceae; genus Streptomyces; species Streptomyces millisiae. The sequence continues at coordinate 47,741 of NZ_JAVREM010000017.1, read as the reverse complement.
GCTCGCCCGGACAGGGCGGCTACGCCGCCGCCAACGCCTTCCTCGACGCCCTGGCCACCCGGCGCCGGGGGGCGGGACGCGCCGCGACCTCACTCGCCTGGGGCCTGTGGGACACCGGCGGCGACGGCATGGGGGCCGGGCTCGGCGAGGCGGACGTCCGGCGCGTCGCGACCGGCGGAATCGGCTTGCTCACCCCCGAGGAGGGGCTGGCCCTGTTCGACCGCGCGCTCGCCACCGACGAGGCCGTCCTGCTGCCCCTGCGCCTCGCCCCGGACGCGCGTGCCGCCGGCGCCGCCGACGACGTGCCGGCGCCGTTGCGCGGCCTGGTGCGCCCGGCGCCGCGCAGGGCCGCGCAGGACGCGCCGGAGGACTCCGTCGGCGCGCTGCGCGACCGGCTCGCGCACGCCCCGGCACACAAGCGGCTGCCGATGCTGCTGGACCTCGTGCGGACCCACGCGGCAGCCCTGCTCGGGCACGAGGGACGCGAAGCCGTCGAGCCGGACCGGGCGTTCAGCGAACTCGGCTTCGACTCGCTGACCGCGGTCGGCTTCCGCAACAAGCTGACCCTCGTCACCGGGCTGCGGCTGCCGGCCAGCGTCGTCTTCGACCACCCGAGCCCGCGGGCCCTCGCCGCCCACCTGCACGCGGAGCTGGCGCCGGAGCCGGCGGACACCGGCGCCGGCGCGGGCGTCGGGCGCCCCCCGACCGACGAGGAGATCCGCCGGCTGCTGACGGCCATACCGCCGGCCAGGCTGCGCGACAGCGGGCTGCTCGACGCCCTGCGGGCGCTCACCGCTCCCGAGACCGGGCCCGGGGACCCGGCGGCCGAGACGCGTACGAGCGGCGCGATCGACGACATCGACGCGCTCAGCGCCGAGGACCTCATCGCGCGCGCGATGGGCGGCGAGTAGCAGGCGAGCGGAAGCGGGGCCGGCACCGGCCCCTACAGGGCCCGTAGGGGTTGGTGCCGGGGTTCTCCGCTGGCTAGACAGGGTGGCGCGGTAGGACCGAACGGGAGGCGAGGATGGCGGTCGCGGCGACAGCCAAGGGCTGGCTGCCCTTCGGGGAGTTCCGGACGTGGTACCGGGTGACCGGCGCGACGGGTCGCGGGAGGCCAGCCGTCGTCGCCGTGCACGGTGGCCCCGGCAGCACCCACGACTACCTGCTGGGCCTGTGCGCCCTCGCCGACGAGGGCTGGCCGGTGATCCACTACGACCAACTCGGCAACGGCGGATCGACCCGGCTGCCGGACCGCGGCGCCGACTTCTGGACCGTCGAACTGTTCCTCGCCGAACTCGACAACCTGCTGCGCGGCCTGGGCGTCGCCGACGACTACGTGCTGTTCGGCCAGTCCTGGGGCGGCATGCTAGCGGCCCGGCACGCCGCGTTCCGCCCACCCGGCCTGCGCGGTCTCGTCATCGCCAACGCGCCGGCCTCGTACGTGCTGTGGCGCGCCGAGATGGAGAGACTGCGGGCCGGACTGCCGCCGGAGGTCGACGCGACGCTGCGCCGCCACGAGGCGGCGGGCACCACCGACACCGACGAGTACTTCCGCGCCATGCGGGTCTTCTACGACCGGCACGTGTGCCGGATCGTGCCCTGGCCACGTGACTACCAGGCGTCGTTCATGGAGACGGCGACCAACCCCACCGTCTACTCGGTGATGAACGGACCGAGTGAGTTCCACGTCACCGGAACGCTGAAGGACTGGTCGGTCGAGGAGTTCCTGCCCGACATCGAGGTGCCGACGCTGGTGGTCTCGGGCCGGCACGACGAGGCCACGCCCGCCACGGTCAGGCCCTACCAGGAACTCGTCCCCCGGGCCCGCTGGGAAGTGTTCGAGGAGTCGAGCCACCTGCCACACCTGGAGGAGCCGGAGAGCTTCCAGGCCGTCCTCGTCGACTACCTGAGGAGCCTCGGCGACGCCGAGCGGAAAGGGCAGTGACCCATGGAGAGCGCGACACGACCCGGCACCGCGATGGTCTTCCCCGGCATGGGGCCGGCGCGGTTCGCGGACGTCGGGAAGTTCATGCTGCTCAACCCCCAGGCGCGCCGGCTCGTCGCGGCCGCCGACGCCCGGCTCGGCTACTCCCTCGTCGACCGCTTCCGCGAGACGCCGGGGGACTACTCCGAGTACGCCCAGGTGGCGTTCCTGGTGAACTGTCTCGCGCTGGCCGAATGGGCGGAGCGGGAACTGGGGGTCACGCCCGAGGTGTGCGTCGGGGCGAGCTTCGGCGTGAAGACGGCCATCGCCCACGCGGGGGCCCTGCCCTTCGAGGACGCCGTGTGGATGACCGCCGCGCTGGCGCGCCGCATGGACGAGTACTTCGCCACCGAGCACCAGGACGTGGTGACGCACTCCTTCGTGCGCACCCCGGGCGAGCGGGTGAGCGAGGCGCTGGAAGAGCTGCGTGGCCGCGGCGAGTGGTGCGACGTGTCCTGCCACGTCGACCACGACTTCTACATGGTGACGCTGCGCGAACGCAACGTGGAGTGGCTGGACCGGAAGGTCCGGGCGATGGGCGGCCTCACCCTGTACACCATGCGGCCCCCGATGCACTCGCCGGCGTTCGAGGGGCTGCGCCGCGCGGCCGAGGAGGAGGTGCTGGCCGAACTGGACTTCGCCGACCCGACGCTGCCGCTGGTGGCCGACCACGACGGCAGGGTGGTGCGTTCCGCCGAGGAGGTCCGCGCCATGCTGCTGGACGGCTTCGTCCGGCCGCTGCGCTGGCCGACCGTCGTGGCCGCGCTGCGTGACCTGGGCATCGGCACGGTGTGCGTGGCCGGCCAGGACAGCCTGTTCTCCAGGGTGGCGTGCACCAGGGAGAACTTCGAGGTCGTCGCCGCGGGGCCGCAGCTCGCGCTACGGCCCAGACGGCGCGGTGCGGGCGTACCGTGACGGGCTAGTTCGCGGTCTGCAGGGACGCGTCGAGGGCCCGCCACAGGGACCCCGCGGTCTCGAAGGTCTCCAGCGTCAGCGCGTCCTCCGCGAGCCGGGTCCCGTAGAAACCCTCGATCGCCGAGAGCAGTTCCACCATGGCGAGCGAGTCGAGACCGTAGTCGCGGAGATTCGTCTCCGATTCCAGCTCTTCCTCGTCCGACAGGAAGGGGAGGTGTCTCCGCAGAATCTCCTCGTACGAGTTGTCCCACATATCAGCTCCCTGAATCACGAGTCGCCGCGCGGAATGCGAAGCCGGATCGCTCGGCTCAGCACCGTACCGGCGAGGTCAAGAACGGATCGACCCGAACCGACCCCTAGAAACCCGCATCGCAGCGAAGAGCGAGGATATGAACACGGACACCGGGCCCGCCCTGTACGCGCGTTTCCTGCGAGGTCTCGAACGCTCCCCGGACGTGCCGGCGTTCGAGGTCGGGGCGGAGGCGCCGAGCTACGCGCAGACCCACCGGAGGGCCCTGCTGTGGGCCGGGGCGCTGGCCCGGGCCGGGGCCCGCACCGTAGGGGTGCTGGCCGGCAAGGGAACGACCGCCTACACCGGCGTCCTGGCCGCGCTGTACGCCGGCGCCGCCGTGGTGCCGCTGCGGCCCGACTTCCCCCCGGACCGCACGAGGTGGATGCTCGCCGCCTCGGGCGCCACCGCCGTGGTGGCCGACCGCGCCGGGGCGGCGGCGCTGCCCGAGCTGACGGCCGGCGGCGGCCCCGTCGCCGTCCTCGCTCCCCAGGGCGGACCCGGGACGCTCGCGCCGGAACCCGGCCACGCCCTGACCCGGCCGCGCCCGGTGGGGCCGGGGGACCCGGCGTTCCTGCTGTTCACGTCCGGATCGACCGGGCGCCCCAAGGGCGTGACCGTCACCCACGGCGGCACCGACCACTACTTCCGACTGCTGGACGAGCGCTACGACTTCGGCCCCGGCGACGTCTTCTCGCAGACCTTCGACCTGAACTTCGACTGCGCGCTGTTCGACATGTTCTGCGCCTGGGGCGCCGGCGCCCGGCTGGTGGCCGTGCCCCCCGGGGCGTACCGCGACCTGCCGGCCTTCCTCGCCGAACGCCGCGTCACCGTGTGGTTCTCCACCCCCAGCGCCATCGGCCTGGTCCGCAGGACCGGTCGGCTCAGCGCCGCCGCCATGCCGGGACTGCGCTGGAGCTTCTTCGCCGGCGAGGCGCTGCAGTGTGGCGACGCCGCCGACTGGGAACGCGCCGCCCCCGGCTCGGTGCTGGAGAACCTGTACGGGCCGACGGAACTGACCGTCACCGTGACCGCGCACCGCTGGGCCGCCGACGTCTCGCCGCACCGGGCCGTCAACGGCGTGGTGCCCGTCGGGACCCCGCACCCGGGCCACGACATCGTGCTGCTCGACGAGGAGGGGCGCCCCACCACCGACGAGGGGGAGCTGTGTGTGACCGGCCCCCAGCTCACCCCCGGCTACCTCGACCCGGACGACGGGCGTGACCGCTTCCTGCGCCTCGACACCCGGGTCTGGTACCGCACCGGCGACCGGGTGCGGCGGCTGGCCGACGGCGAACTCCTCTACCTGGGAAGGCTGGACGCCCAGGTCCAGGTGCACGGCCTGCGGGTCGAACTGGCCGAGGTCGACCACGCGCTGCGGGCCTGCCCCGGCGTGGAGGAGGCCGCCACGGTGGGCGTCACGACCGACTCCGGCACCGGGCTCTTCGCGTTCTACACGGGCACCCCCGTGCCGCCCACCGAGCTGGCCCGCGGCCTGCGCCGCACCCTGCCGGAGGCGGTGATCCCGCGTCACTACCAACACGTGGACACGCTGCCGCTCAATCCCAACCGGAAGGTCGACAGGTCCGGGCTCGCCGCCCGGGCCGGAGAAGTCCTGGCCCGCCGTGGCCCGGCCGTTCCGGAATCGTCCACACAATAGAGGCCGCTAGGGGTGGGGCCCCGGCTTTGTGGTCCGGTAGCTTCCGGATCGCCGGGAAAACAGGCCGGGAAACACCAGGGAACTTCTCCGCCGGTGATTTTCGGTGATTCCCGGCGAGTCGACATGTGGGCGCCTATTCGCCAGGCAGGCTGGAGCGCGGCAATGGACGTGGAGAACGTACCTCGGCACGATCAGCTCATTCACACACTGCTCGACGAGGCGGCGGCCGAATTCCCGTCGTCCGCCGCGGTGCGGGACGCCGGCGGGGTGTGGGACTACGCGACGCTGGCCGAGTACAGCCACGGTGTCGACGCCTGGTTGCGGGACCGGGGCGTCGGCCCGGGAGACCGCGTGGTGGCCCGCCTGCCGACCACCAGCGAACTCGTCGCCCTCTTCTACGGCGTCTCCCGCCGCGGCGCCGTCTTCGTTCCGCTCAACACCGGGATGAAGGCGTTCCACCTGCGCTCGGTCGTGGAGAACGCCGAACCCCGGCTGGTGATCGTCTCCGACGAGGCCGTCGACACGGTGCGGGCCCTCACCACCGTGCCCGTGCACGGCATCGGCCCGACGTGGGGCGAGGTCGAGGAGCACCGCGCCCTGGGTGCCCGTGCCGAGCCGGTCGGGACCGGTCCCGAGGACATCGCGGTCCTCGTCTACACGTCCGGCAGCACCGCCACCCCCAAGGGGGTGATCGGGCCGCACGGCCGGGTCACCTTCGCGGCGGCCGCCATCAACGCCGAACTCGGCTACCGCCACGACGACGTGGTGTTCTGCCGCTTCCCGATGTCCTGGGACTACGGCCTGTACAAGGTGCTGCTGTCCTGCCTGGGACGCTCCGAGATCGTCCTCGCCGACGGCGAGGACGACCTGGTCCTGCTCCGCCGCATGCGGGAGGTCGGCGCCACCATCGTGCCGATCGTCCCCTCACTGGCCACGATGATCGTCACCCTGGCCGAGCGGTCGGCCGAACCCGCCGCCCCGGTACGGATGTTCACCAACACCGGGGCCGCGCTTCCCCGCACCACCATCGACCGGCTGCGCGCCGCGTTCCCCGGGGCCCACGTGGTCCGCCAGTTCGGGCAGACCGAGTGCAAGCGGGTCTCCATCATGCCGCCGGGCGAGGAACACCAGCGCCCCGACTCGGTTGGCCGCCCCCTGCCCGGCACCCGGGTGCTGATCCTGGACGAGGAGGGACGGGAGCTGCCGACCGGCGCCACCGGCGAGATCGTGGTGACCGGCCCCCACGTCATGCCCGGCTACTGGCGCGCGCCCGAACTGACCGCACGTGCCTTCCGGCCCGGACCCGACGGCGAACCACGCCTGCACACGGGGGACTTCGGTCGGCTCGACGAGGACGGCTACCTCTACTTCGAGGGCCGCCGCGACGACATGTTCAAGCGCAGGGGCATCCGGATGAGCACCCTGGAGATCGAGGCGGCCGCCATGGACATCCCCGGAGTCCGCGCCGCCGGGGCCATACCGCCGGTCGAGGGCCGCGACCTCGCGCTGTGCGTGGAGACCGACCTCGCGCCGCACACCGTGCTGAGGGAACTCGCCAAGCGCCTGGAGCCCGCGAAGGTGCCCGCCGTCTGCCACGTGGTCGACGCCTTCCCGCTCACCGCGCACGGCAAGAACGCCGTCAGGGAACTCCTCCCGCTCCTGGAAGGTACCGAGGCTTGAGCACGCACGCCGAGTTGGCCGAGCGTCACGGCACCCCGCTCTACGTCTACGACCTGGACCGGGTGGACGCCGCCCGCCGGGAGCTGTTCGCGGCGCTGCCCGCGGGGGTCGACCTCTACTACGCGCTCAAGGCCAACCCCCACCCCGACCTGGTCCGCGCGCTGCGTGCCGGCCCGGGCCGGCCCTGCCGGGCGGAGATCAGCTCCGTCGGGGAGCTGGCCGCGGCGCTGGCCGCCGGGTGCCCCGCCGACGAGTGCCTCTACACCGGCCCGGGAAAGACCGACACCGAACTCGACCAGGCCCTGGCCGCCGGGGTCCGCCTGTTCTCGGTCGAGTCCCCCGGCGACCTGCGGCGCATCGGCGCGCACGCCACCCGGCACGGCGTCACGGCCGACTGCCTGCTCCGCGTCAACGCCGCCACCGGGACCGCCACCACCAGCATCAGGATGACCGGCCGGCCCTCCCAGTTCGGCATGGACAGCGAGACCCTGCCCGGCCTGATGCCGGAGCTGCTCGCCGTGCCCGGCACCCGGATCGTCGGCGCGCACCTGTTCACCATGAGCAACGCGAAGGACCAGGCGGGGCTCTTCGCGGAGTTGGAACACGCCGTCGAGCTGGCGACCCGGCTGGCGCACGAGGCCGGCCTGCCCCTGGAGTACCTGGACATCGGCGGCGGCTTCGCCGCCCCGTACGCCGTGCCGGGTCGGCGGGACCGGTACCCGCGGCTCAGGGCCGGTCTCGAGCGACTGCTCGACGAACGGCTGCCGCGCTGGCGCGACGCCACCCCCCGCGTCGCCTGCGAGTCGGGCCGCTACCTGGTGGGCGACAGCGGAACGCTGCTGACGCGCGTCGTCAACATCAAGGAGAGCCGGGGCAGCACCTTCGTCATCCTGGACGCCGGGATCAACGCGGTCGGCGGACTCTCGGGACTCGGCCGGCTGTTGCCGGCCGCGGTGGGCGTCGAGGGCCCGGTGGGCGACCTGCGGGCGAGCCTGGTGGGTCCGCTGTGCACCCCCGGCGACACCCTGGCGCGTGACGTTCCGCTGCCCGCCCTGGAGCCAGGCGACGTCGTCGCCGTCCCCAACGTCGGCGCCTACGGCGTCACGGCCAGCCTGATGGGCTTCCTCAGCCGGCCCGCCCCCACCGAGGTGGTGGTCCGCGCCGGCGAGGTGGTGTCGGTGTCCCGTCTCGAACCGCGCCGGGTCCACGAGCCGGTGAAGGCGGCCGTGGGGTGACCGGCCCGTACCGCCTCGACCAGCGCGGCCCCGCACCACCGGCGACCCCGCCCGGCCGCGACGGCCACGACGGCCGGACCGTGATCGTCAGCAGCCTGGCGTCCGACGCGCACACCTGGAACCTGGTCTTCCTGCAACTGCTCATCGAGGAACTCGGCTACGACGTCGTGAACCTGGGCGCCTGCGTGCCCGACGAACTGCTGCTGTCCGAGACCCTCGACCGGCGACCCCGCATGGTCGTCATCAGCAGCCTCAACGGCCACGGCTACCAGGACGGGATGCGGGTCATCGGCAGGCTGCGCGCCCACGCGGCGCTCACCGACACGCCCGTCGTGATCGGCGGCAAGCTCGGCGTCCTCGGCGCGGAGGGCCGCTCCCACGTCGACGACCTGCTCGCGGCGGGCTTCGACGCGGTCTTCGACGACGACGCGGAGAGCGTCGCCGTGTTCCGCTCCTTCGCCGCCGCGCTGTCCGGGGGTACGGCCCGTGAACCTGGGTGAGTTCGTCCGCGAGTGCCACCGGCGAGGCACGCTGGTCGTGCAGCCCAGGATGGGGTACGCCGACCCGGCCCGGATGCGCGCGGGGCTGCTCGCCACCAGGGGCGCCGACGCCACCACGGTCGGCACCATCACCGTCGACAGCTACACGAGGACCGGGGACCTGGAGTCCGCGGGCCGCGCGCTGCGCGAGGGCACCGGACTCAACGGCTACCCCCTGGTCACCCACGCGCCCTCGACCACCCGCCGGGTCCTGGCGGGCCTGCCGCCCGAGGAGTTCCCCGTCCAGGTCCGGCACGGCTCCGGCCGGCCCCAGGCCATCGTGCGGGCCCTCACCGCCGCGCTCCTGCACGCCACGGAGGGCGGCCCGGTCTCCTACTGCCTGCCCTACGGCCGCACCCCGCTGGCCGAGTCCGTGCGCAACTGGGCCCACGCCTGCGAACTGCTGCTGAAGGGCTGCGACTTCGGCGTCGAAGCCCATCTGGAGACCTTCGGCGGCTGCATGATGGGCCAGCTGTGCCCGCCGAGTCAGCTCGTCGCGCTCAGCGTCCTGGAGGCGTTGTTCTTCGAGCAACACGGGCTGCGCAGCATCTCCCTCAGCTACGCCCAGCAGACCAGCCAGGAACAGGACCGGGAGGCCGTCGCCGCCCTGCGCGCGCTCAGCGCCGAGCTGCTGTCCCCGGCGGTGGACTGGCACGTCGTCGTCTACACCTACATGGGCCTCTACCCGAGGACCGCCCAGGGGGCGTTCGCGCTCCTCGCCCGGGCCGCCCGGCTCGCCGTGGACACCGGCTCGGAGCGGCTCATCGTCAAGACCGCCGCCGAGGCCCACCGCATCCCCACCATCGTCGAGAACGTGGCCGCGCTCGAACACGCCGCCGCGACCGCCGAGTCCGTCGCGCGCCCGGCCGTCCCGCCCGCCGGCACCGACAGCCAGACCCACCGCGAGGCCCGCGCGCTGATCGACGCCGTGCTCGACTGCCACCCCGACATCGGGCGCGCCCTGGTCGAGGCGTTCCGCCGCGGCATCCTCGACATCCCCTACTGCGTCCACCCCGACAACGCCGGCCGCAGCCGCGGCTACATCGACGCCGAAGGACGCCTCGGCTGGGCCGACATCGGCTCCCTGCCGCTCGCCGGCGTCACCGAGACGCGCCGCGCCCGCCCGGTCGGCTCCGCCGAACTCATGCGGGCGCTCTCCCACGTCCAGCACACGTACGACGCGGAGGCGCTCGAGCACCGCGCGAGCCGCCCGGTGGACGCCCGCCGGCGCACGGTCCCCGAGGAGGAGCCGCTATGACGACCAGCAGCGAAGTCCGCAGCTACCCCTTCGAGATGCACGACATCGGCATCTCCCCCCTGTACGCGCGGCTCCGGGCCGAGGAGCCGCTGAGCCGCGTCGCGCTGCCCTACGGAGAACCCGCCTGGCTCGCCACCCGGCACGCCGACGTCAAACTCGTGCTGACCGACCCGCGGTTCAGCCGCGCCATCGCCCAGGGCCTCGACCAGCCGCGGCTCCGCAGGGAGTCGACCGGCGACGGCATCATGGGCATGGACCCGCCGGACCACACCAGGCTGCGCCGGCTCGCCGGAAAGGCGTTCACCGCGCGCCGCGTCGAGCGGATGCGGTCCTCCATCAGGGAGTTGAGCCACCGGCTGATCGACCGCATGGAGGCCGCCGGACGGCCGGCCGACCTCGTCGAGGACTTCGCCACCCCGCTGCCCGTCACCGTCATCTGCGACCTGCTCGGGGTGCCCGTCGAGGACCACCACGTCTTCCGGGAGTGGACCGCGGGCCTCACCGACGACTCCACCGCCAGGGGCGACGTGCTGTACGAGGTCGGGGGCAAGCTGGAGGAGTACATGGCGGGACTCGTCGCCCGGCGCAGGGCGGAGCCCACCGACGACCTGCTCGGCGCGCTCGTCTACGCCCGCGACAACGGCGACCGGCTCACCGAGGACGAACTGATCTCCATCGCCGGCGCCGGACTCCTCACCGGCGGCGTGGAGACCGTCTCCTCCGCCCTGCCCAGCTTCGTCTTCACCCTGCTCACCCACCCCGAACAACTCGCCCGGCTGCGCCGCGAACCCGAGCTGCTGCCCCGCGCCGTCGAGGAACTGCTGCGCTACGTGCCCATCAACACCGCCGCCATGTTCGCCCGTTACGCGCTGGAGGACGTGACCTTCGGCGACACCCTGGTACGGGCCGGCGACCCGGTACTGGCCGCCCTGCACGCGGCCAACCGCGACCCCGAAATCTTCGAGGACCCCGAGCGCCTCGACCTCACCCGCGAACACAACCCCCATGTCACGTTCGGACACGGCCCGCACCACTGCATCGGCGCCCAACTCGCCCGCCTCGAACTCCAGGAGGCGCTGAAGGCGCTCCTGGAGCGCTTCCCCGAGCTCCGGCTCGCCGAAGGACCGGAGGGCGTGGCGTGGAAGTACGGGGTGATCGTGCGCGGCCCCTCCCGCCTGCACATCTCCTGGTGAACACCCCGAGCACCCGACGGCGACCACGACGACCGGGCGTGCCCGCCCGACCATCTGCCTGCCAGACCAGCGGAGAGCGGAAATGAGCGAGATGCACACCCCCTCGGGCCAGGACGCCCCGGCGGCACAGGAAGCGACGGACCAGCGACCGACGCTGGCACACCTGCTGGCGGACCTCGGACCCGAGGAGCAGCACCGGTTCCTGCTCGACTTCGTGCGGGACCGCGCCATCGCCGTGCTCCGTGACGTGCTGCCCGACGCGCCGGAGACCGTGGACCCCGGCACCGCCTTCCGCGACCTGGGACTCGACTCGCTGGGGGCCGTCGCCCTGCACGCCCGGCTGACCACCGACACCGGGCTGCCGCTGCCCGTCACCCTCGCCTTCGACCACCCCACACCCGACGCGGTCGCCCGCAGGCTACGGGCCGAACTCCTCGGCGCCGACGAGCGAAGGACCACCGACACCGGCACCGCGCCCGCCGACGACGAACCGGTGGCCGTCATCGGCGTCGGCTGCCGCTTCCCCGGCGGCGTCGCCTCGCCCGAGGACCTGTGGCGACTGGTCGACGACGGCGGCCACGCCCTCTCCCCTTTCCCCACCGACCGCGGCTGGGACCTCGACGCCCTGTACTCCCCGGACCCCGAGACCCCCGGCACCAGCTATGTGCGCGTCGGCGGCTTCCTGCCCGAGGCCGCCGAGTTCGACGCCGACTTCTTCGGCATCAGCCCACGCGAGGCGTCCGCCATGGACCCGCAGCAGCGGCTGGTGCTCGAAACCTCCTGGGAGGCCCTGGAGCGGGCCGGCATCGACCCGGCCACGCTGCGCGCCACGCCCACCGGCGTGTTCGTCGGCGCCGAGGCACAGGAGTACGGGCCGCGGCTGCACGAGGCGCCCGAGGGCCTGGACGGATACCTGCTCACCGGCAACGCGCCCAGCGTGGTCTCCGGCCGGGTCGCCTACACCCTCGGCCTCGAAGGCCCCACCCTCACCGTCGACACCGCCTGCTCCGGCTCGCTGGTGGCCCTGCACCTGGCCGTGCGGTCGCTGCGGGGCGGCGAGTGCCCGCTGGCGCTGGCCGGCGGCGTCGCCGTCATGGGCGGCCCCGGCACCTTCACCGCGTTCAGCCGGCAGCGCGGGCTGGCCCCCGACGGACGCTGCAAGGCCTTCGCCGCGGCCGCCGACGGCACCGGGTTCGCGGAGGGGGTGGGCATCCTCGTCCTGGAACGGCTCTCCGACGCCCGGCGCAACGGGCACCGCGTGCTCGCCGTGATACGTGGCTCCGCGATCAACCAGGACGGCGCGTCCAACGGCCTGACCGCGCCGAACGGCCCCGCCCAACAGCGGGTGATCCGGGCCGCGTTGGCCGACGCCCGGCTGGCCCCTTCCGAGGTGGACGCGGTGGAGGCGCACGGCACCGGAACGCGGCTCGGCGATCCGGTCGAGGCGCAGGCGCTGTTGGCCACCTACGGTCAGGGGCGTGAGGAGGAGCGCCCGCTGTGGCTGGGCTCCCTGAAGTCGAACATCGGGCACACGCAGGCGGCGGCCGGTGTGGCGGGCGTCATCAAGATGGTGATGGCGATGCGGCACGGTGTCCTGCCGCGCACCCTGCACGTGGACGAGCCGACGCCCCAGGTGGACTGGTCGGCCGGCGCCGTGGAGCTGCTGACCGAACCCCGGGCCTGGCCGGAGACCGACCGCCCCCGGCGGGCCGGCGTCTCCTCCTTCGGCGTCAGCGGCACCAACGCCCACCTCATCATCGAACAGGCCCCGGCCACGGCGGCGACCGAAGAGCCGGACCACGCCCCCGCCGACCCCCCGCCGGCCGTGGCCATCCCGGTCACCGCGCGGAACGCGGCAGCCCTGCGTGCCCAGGCCCGCCGCCTCGGCGCCCTGGCGCGGGACGGCGTGACCGCCGCCGACCTCGGGCGGTCCCTCGCCACCACCCGGGCCGCCCTGACGCGGCGCGCCGTCGTCATCGCCGCGGACGCCGAGGAGGCCGGGCGCGGTCTGGCGCTCCTCGCCGAGGGAAACACCGGCCCCGGCGTGGTCGCCCGCGCCGCGACCGGCGGCCGGCTGGCCTTCCTCTTCACCGGCCAGGGTTCGCAGCGCATCGCCATGGGCCGCGAACTCCACTCCCGGCACCCGGTGTTCGCCGAGGCGTTCGACGAGGTGGCCGCGCATCTCGACGTCCACCTCGACCGTCCGCTGCACGAGGTGGTGTTCGGTTCCGACCAGGGGGCGCTGGACCGTACGGAGTTCGCGCAGCCGGCGTTGTTCGCCGTGCAGGTCGCGTTGTTCCGGCTGTTCGAGTCGTGGGGGGTGCGGCCCGATCTGCTGCTCGGCTACTCCGTGGGGGAGTTGGCGGCGGCGCACGTGGCGGGCGTGTGGTCGCTGGCGGACGCCTGCGCGCTGGTGGCGGCCCGGGGCCGGCTGATGCAGGCGCTGCCGGACGGCGGGGCGATGCTCGCGGTGGCGGCCGGCGAGGAGGAGATCCGGCCGCTGCTCGGCGCGGGACTCGCCATCGCGGCGGTCAACGGCCCCTCGGCGGTCGTCGTCTCCGGCGACGGGGAGGCGGTGGCCGCCCTGGAGCGGAACCTCCGGGAACAGGACCGCAGGGCCACCCGGCTCCGGGTCTCGCACGCCTTCCACTCGCCACTGATGGACCCGATGCTGGACGAGTTCCGCCGGGTCCTCCAGGTCGTCGAGTACCACGAGCCCCGCATCCCCCTCGTCTCCGGCCTGACCGGCCACCCCGCCGGGCCACGGGAGACGCACGAGCCCGACTACTGGGTCCGCCAGGCCCGTGACGCCGTCCGCTTCCACGACGGGCTGCGCGCCCTGGTCCGGGCCGGCGTCACCACCTGCCTGGAACTGGGGCCCGACCCGGTGCTCTCCGCCCTGGCCGCCGAGGCCCTGCCCGGCCAGGACCTGGTCTGCGCCCCCGCCCTGCGCCGGGACTCCGACGAGGCACGCACCCTGCTCACCGCGCTGGCCACCGCCTTCACCGGGGGCGCCGCCGTCGACTGGCCCGCCTACTACGCCGAACACGGCGGCCGCGTCGTCGACCTGCCCACCTACCCGTTCCAACGGCGACACTTCTGGCTCGATGCGCCCCGCGGCGGGGGCGACGCCGCGGCGCTCGGCCAGACCGCGTCCGGACACCCGCTGCTCGCCGGCGCCGTCCGCCGCGCGGACGACGACGGCATCGTGCTCACCGGCCGCGTCACGCTCGACACCCAGCCCTGGCTGGCCGACCACACCGTCGCCGGAACGGTGCTGCTGCCCGCCACCGCCTTCGTGCACATGGCCCTGCACGCCGCCGAACACGCCGGCGGCACGGCCGTCCAGGACCTCACCCTGCACACCCCGCTGACACTGCCCCGGACGGGCGGCGTCATCCTCCAGGCCATCGTCGGCGCACCAGACGAGGCCGGCCACCGCTCCCTGGACTTCTACGCACGCCCCGAGGGGAACGCCGAGGCCGCCGTCTGGACCCGGCACGCCACCGGCGTCCTGACCGCCGACGCGCCAGGACACGAACCGCCGTCGCCGCCCCCGGGACACACCGGGACCGGCGGACTGCCAGGACCCGGCTGGCTGCCGGAGGACGCCGAGCCCGTCGCCGTCGACGGGCTCTACGAGACGCTGGCCGACCAGGGCTACGGCTACGGCCCGGCCTTCCACGGCCTCCGCGCCGTCTGGCGACACGGCACCGACGTCTACGCGCACGTGGTGCTCCCCGAGGAGGCGGGCCCCGACGCCACCGCCTTCGGCCTCCACCCCGCGCTGCTCGACGCGGTCCTGCACGCCACGGACTTCGCCGCCGGCGAGGCCCGCGATCCGGCGCGGGTCCACCTCCCCTTCGCCTGGACCGGGATCCGCCGCCACGCCCCCGGCACCGGCGAGGTGCGGGCCCGCATCACCTCGCTCCCGTCCGGCGGGGTCTCGCTGCTCCTGACCGACCCGTCCGGCGCGCCGGTGGCCTCCGCCGAGTCCTTCCGCAGCCGGCCCGTGCCGCCCGGCGCGCTCACCGCCCCGAAGGACCAGCCGCTGCACACCGTCCGCTGGGTCCCGGTGGCCGCCGCCCCCGCCGACGACGGGGGCGAGCGGCCGGCGCTGCTCGGGACCGACTCCTTCGGGCTCGACGCCGACCCGCACCAGGACCTGGACTCCCTCGCGGCGTCCCAGGTGCCCACGACCGTCCTCCTGCCCATCGCCGCCACCCCGGGCACGGAACCCTCCGGCATGCCGGAGGCCGCGTTCGAGACCACCCTGCGCGTCCTCGCCACCCTCCAGCGGTGGCTCGCCGACGAACGGTTCGCCGACTCCCGACTGGTGGTCGTCACCCGCGGCGCCGACCCGGCCGCCCCCGCCGGCCTCGCCGTGGCACCCGTGCGCGGCCTGGTGCGCTCCGCCCAGGCGGAGCATCCCGGCCGGATCGTCCTGCTCGACCTCGACGACACCCCCCTGCCCGCGCCCGCCCTGCGCGCGGCTCTCGGCACCGGAGAGCCCGAACTCCGCCGCCGGGACGGCGCGCTGCTCGCACCACGGCTCACCCGGTACCCCCACGACCCGGCGCGGGACCCCGCCGAGGACTCCGCCGAGGACTCCGCCGAGGGAACGGCCGGCTGGAACCCGGACGGCACCGTGCTGGTCACCGGCGGTCTCGGCGGCCTCGGCCGGCTCGTGGCCCGCCACCTGGTGGCCGCCCACGGCGTCCGCCACCTGCTCCTGCTCGGCCGGCGCGGCCAGGACACCCCGGGCGCCGAGCCGTTCACCGCGGAACTGCGGCAGCTGGGCGCCACGGTCGACGTCAGGGCCTGCGACGTCGCCGACCGCACCGCCCTGGCCGCCGCCCTGGCCGGGATACCGGACGAGCACCCGCTGACCGCCGTGGTGCACACCGCGGGCGTGCTCGACGACGCCCTGATCGGCACCCTCACCGCCGACCGGCTGGGAACCGTCCTGCGCCCCAAGGTCGACGGCGCCTGGCACCTCCACCAGCTGACCCGGGACCAGGACCTCGCCGCCTTCGTCCTGTTCTCCTCCTCCGCCGGCCTCGTCGACGGCGCGGGACAGGGCAACTACGCCGCCGCCAACGTGTTCCTCGACGCGCTGGCCACCCACCGCGCGTCGCTCGGCCTGCCCGCGCACTCCCTGGCCTGGGGACTGTGGTCCGGCGACACCGGCATGGGCGGCCGCCTGGCCGAGGCCGGACGGCGCCGCGTCGACCGCCTGGGGCTCGTTCCGCTGACCGCCGAACAGAGCCTCGCCGCACTCGACGCCGCCCTGCGCACCCCGGAACCGACCCTGGCGCCGGTCACCGTCGACCCCACCGCCCTGCGGGCCCGCGCCGACACCCTGCCCGGCCTGCTCCGCGACCTCGTCCCGGCACCGGCCCGCCACCCGGCCGCCGCACGGAACGCTCCCCACCGGACCCGACCCGGGCGGCCCCCGGCGGAGCTGGCCGGGCCCAACCGGGAGCGCGCCGTCCTCGAACTGGTGCGCAGCCAGGTCGCCAAGGTCCTCGGCCACACCGACCGGGACGCCGTCAGCCCCCGCCGCCCCTTCACCGACCTCGGCTTCGACTCGCTGGCCGCCGTCGACCTGCGCAACGCGCTCAACGCCATCACCGGTCTCGGGCTGCCCGCCACACTCGTCTTCGACCACCCGACACCGCAGGCCCTGGCCGACCACATCCTGCGGCTGCTCGCCGACCAGCCGGACGACGAACCGGCCCCGGCCCCGACCCCGGCCGCCCCCGCCGTGGCGGACGAGCCCATCGCCATCGTCGGCATGGCCTGCCGCTACCCCGGCGGCGTCACCTCCCCCGAGGACCTGTGGCGGCTGCTCGCCCAGGGCACCGACGCCATCGGGGGATTCCCCACGGACCGCGGCTGGGACGTCGACGCCCTCTACGACCCCGAACCCGGGACACCGGGCAGGAGCTACAGCCGCGAGGGCGGGTTCCTGTACGAGGCGGCCGAGTTCGACGCCGAGTTCTTCGAGATCGGCCCGCGCGAGGCCCAGGCCATGGACCCGCAGCAGCGGCTGCTCCTGGAGGTCTCCTGGGAGGCGCTGGAACGGGCGGGCATCGACGCACGCTCGCTGCGCGGCAGCGACACCGGCGTGTTCGCCGGCGTCATGTACCACGACTGGGGCACCAGACTCGGCACCGTGCCCGAGGACATGGCCGGCTACCTCGGCAACGGAAGCCTCTCCAGCGTCGTCTCCGGCCGCATCGCCTACACGCTGGGCCTCCAGGGACCCGCCGTCACCGTCGACACGGCCTGCTCGTCCTCCCTGGTCGCCCTGCACTGGGCGGTCCAGGCGCTGCGCCGTGGCGAGTGCGACCTGGCCCTGGCCGGCGGGGTGACGGTCATGTCCACACCCGACACCTTCATCGACTTCAGCCGCCAACGTGGGCTCGCCGCCGACGGCCGCTGCAAGTCCTTCTCCGCCGCGGCCGACGGCACCGGCTGGGGCGAGGGCGTGGGCATGCTGCTCGTCGAACGGCTCTCCGACGCCCACCGCAACGGGCACCGCGTCCTCGCCGTCGTCTCCGGCTCCGCCGTCAATCACGACGGCGCCTCCAACGGTCTGACCGCGCCCAACGGCCTCGCCCAACAGCGGGTGATCCGGGCCGCGTTGGCGGACGCCGGAGCCGCCCCAACCGAGGTGGACGCGGTCGAGGGACACGGCACGGGGACGCGGCTCGGCGATCCGATCGAGGCGCAGGCGCTGTTGGCCACCTACGGCCAGGACCGGCCGGCCGACCGCCCGCTGTGGCTCGGCTCCCTGAAGTCGAACATCGGGCACACGCAGGCCGCGGCGGGTGTGGCGGGCGTGATCAAGATGGTGATGGCGATGCGGCACGGCGTCCTGCCCAGGACCCTGCACGCGGACGAGCCCTCGCACCAGGTGGACTGGTCGGCCGGCGAGGTGCGGCTGTTGGCCGAACCCCAGGAGTGGCCGGAGGCCGACCGCCCCCGCCGGGCCGGCGTCTCCTCCTTCGGCATCAGCGGTACCAACGCCCATGTCATCGTCGAACAGGCGCCGCCCGCCCCCGACCTGCCCAGCAGGGGGACCGGGGAACCGAGCCTGCCCGTCCTGCCGTTCGTGCTCTCCGCGCGCGGCCCCGCCGCGCTCGGCGACCAAGCCGCCCGGCTGCGCTCCTTCCTGGGCGAGCGGCCCGGCACGGACCTCGGCGACCTCGCACGCTCCCTCGCCACCACCCGCGCACCGCTCGAACACCGGGCGGCGGTGCTCGCCGGCGACCACGCGGACCTCATGCGCGGCCTGGAGACCCTGGCGGCCGGCGAAACGGCCCCCGGGACGCTCACGGGCACCGAGGACGGCGGCGGTCTCGCCTTCCTGTTCTCGGGTCAGGGGTCGCAGCGGGTGGGGATGGGGCGTGGGCTGTATGAGGCGTTCCCGGTGTTCGCCGAGGCGTTCGACGAGGTGTGTGCGGGCTTCGGTGGGTCGTTGCGTGAGGTGGTCTTCGAGGACACGGCGGCGCTTGATCGGACGGAGTTCGCGCAGCCGGGCTTGTTCGCGGTGCAGGTGGCGCTCTTCCGGCTCCTTGAGTCGTGGGGTGTGATCCCTGATGTGCTGGTCGGTCACTCCATCGGGGAGTTGGCGGCGGCGTATGTGGCCGGGGTCTGGTCACTTTCGGATGCGTGCGCGTTGGTGGCGGCTCGCGGCCGGTTGATGCAGGCCCTCCCAGACGGTGGGGCGATGCTCGCGGTGGCGGCCCAAGAGGAGGAGATCCTGCCGCTCCTTGGCGACGGGTTGGACCTGGCGGCGGTCAACGGTCCTTCGTCGGTGGTCGTCTCCGGTGACGCGGAGGCGATGGCTGACCTGGAGCGCAGGCTTGCGGGCCATAGAACGCGACGGCTCCGGGTGTCGCACGCGTTCCACTCGGCGCTCATGGAGCCGATGTTGGGGGAGTTCCGTGCGGTGGCCGAGGGACTGTCGTACCGGGAGCCGCGTGTCGGCATCGTCTCGACCGTGACCGGTGGGGCCACAGATTGGTGTGATCCGGAGTACTGGGTGTCGCAGGTACGGCGGCCGGTGCGGTTCGCCGACGCCGTCCGGGTGGCGGCGGACGAGGGAGCCACCACCTTCCTGGAACTCGGCCCCGACGGGGTCCTCACCGCCATGGGCGCCGAGGCGCTCCAGAACCCTCCGAACCTCAACTTCCTCTCCCTGCTCAGGCGCGATCGGGCCGAACCGTCCGAAGCGCTCACCGCCCTGGCCCGGCTGCACGTGCGGGGCGTACCCATCACCTGGCCGGCCCTGCTCGGCCGGGGCGGCAACCTGCTCGACCTGCCCACCTACGCCTTCCAGCACCGCCGGTTCTGGCTGGACGCCACGCCCGCGACCGACGTCGCGGGACTCGGCCAACTCCCCGGGGACCACCCGGTACTGGGGGCGGTCGTGGCCCTCCCCGGCGCCGACACCGTGGTGCTCACCGGCCGGCTGTCCGTCCAGAGCCAGCCGTGGCTCGCCGACCACGTGGTGCACGGAACGACCCTGCTGCCGGGCACCGGCTTCGTCGAACTCGCCGTCCGGGCGGGCGACCAGGTCGGCTGCGGCACCGTGGAGGAACTGACGCTGGAGACACCGCTGGCACTGCCGAACGCGGGCGGCGTCGCCGTCCAGGTGGTCGTCGGCGCACCGCAGCGGGGGAGGCGCCCGCTCGCGGTGTACGCGCGTGCCGAGGACGCCCCGGCCGACCAGGAGTGGACGCGCCACGCCACCGGCGTGCTCGCCGAGGAGAGCCGTCCGGAGTCGTTCGACCTCAGCCACTGGCCGCCCGCCGACGCCGAGCCGATCGACCTGGACGGCGCCTACCAGACCCTGCGCACCAGGGGCTACGACTACGGGCCGGCGTTCCAGGCACTGCGGGCCGCGTGGCGGCGCGGCGACGAGGTGTTCGCCGAGATCGAGGCCGACGACACCACCGCCCGCACCGCCGCCGCGTACGGCCTGCACCCCGCCCTGCTCGACGCGGCGATGCACGCCGACCTGCTCACCGACCCGGACGGCGCGACGCTGCTGCCCTTCGTGTGGAACGGCGTCACGCTGCACGCGGCCGGGGCCACCGGGCTGCGCGTCAGGATCACCCGCGTCAGCGGTGACGAGGTCTCCGCGATCGAGATCGCCGACCGCGAGGGCAGGGCCGTCGCCGCCGTGGAATCCCTGGTCTCGCGGCCGGTCTCGGGACAACCGCTCGCCCCGCCCGCCGATCACGCCTCGAACGGCGCCCTCTACCGGGTGGAGTGGCGCCCGCTCCCCCTCACCGCCGACGAGTCCCGGCCCGCCGCGGGCTGGGCCGTCGTCGGCACCGGCACGGTCGAGGAGGAGACGGAGGGAGCGGCGTCGCCGGCGACCGACGTCCTGAGCCACCTCGTCCCCGCCGACGCCGTGCACGACGACCTCGGCGCGCTGACCGCCGCGATCGAGGCGGGCGCGCCCCTCCCCCAGGTTGTGGTCCTCGACTGCCGCCCTCCCGCCGGGGGCGACCCGACCGACGTGCCCGCCCAGGCCAGGGCCCGTACCACCGGAGCCCTCCGCACCCTGCGGGACTGGCTGGCCGACGCACGCTTCGACGGCGCCCGCCTGGTGGCACTCACCCGGGGAGCCGTGTCCCCACAGGGCACCCCCGACCCGGCCGCGAGCCCGGTATGGGGACTGCTGCGCGCCGCCCAGGCCGAGCACCCCGGGCGCCTCGTCCTCGTGGACGCCGACGACGCCCCTCCCGGGCTGCTCCTGGCCGCCATCGCCTCGGGCGAACCCGAGTTCGCCATCCGCGGCTCGGCCGCCCAGGTGCCCAGGTTCGCCCGCCTCGCGACCCAGGCCGACGCCCCGCCCACCCCGCCGAAGCCCGACGGAACCGTGCTCGTCACCGGCGGCACCGGCGGCCTCGGCCGCCTGGTGGCACGCCACCTGGTGACCGAACACGGCGTCCGGCACCTGGTGCTCACCAGCCGCCGCGGGCCCAACGCCCCCCGCGCCGAGGAGCTGCGCGAGGAACTGACCGCCCTCGGCGCCTCGGTGACGATCGCCGCCTGCGACACCGCGGACCGGCCGGCACTGGCCGCGGTACTGGACGCCATCCCGGCCGACCAGCCGCTGACCGCCGTCGTCCACGCGGCCGGCACGGCCGACGGCGGCCTCGTCGCCGGACTGACCGACGAACAGCTCCACAACGTCCTGCGCCCGAAGGTCGACGGCGCGTGGCACCTTCACGAGCTGACCCGGGACCTCGACCTGGCCGCCTTCGTGCTCTTCTCCTCGGCGGGCGGCAGCGTGCTGGCCGCCGGCCAGGCGAACTACGCCGCCGCCAACGCCTTCCTCGACGCCCTCGCCGAGCACCGCCACGCGGCGGGCCTGGCCGCGAGCTCCCTGGCCTGGGGCCTGTGGGCCGAGAACACCGGACTCGGCGGCGAACTCGGCGCGGACGACCTCCACCGCATGGCTCGCCTCGGACTGCCGGCCATGGACGCACAGGAGTCGCTGGCCCTGTTCGACGAGGCCCTGCGTGCCACGGAACCCGTCATCGCGCCGCTGCGGATCGACCAGGACGCCCTGAAGGCCCGCACCGACGAGTTGCCCGCGCTGCTGCGCTCGCTCACCCCGGCCCGCCTGCCGGTCACCGCCGCCCGTCGCCGCGCGGCCACCACCGGCACGCCCGCGGGACAGGAATCGCACCTGGCCCGACGCCTCTCCCAACTCCCCGACGCCGAGCGCGACCAGGCCCTCACCGAGCTGGTCACCCAGCACGTCGCGACCGTCCTGGGCCACGCGAGCGCGGCGGACGTGAACGCCGGGCGGGCCTTCAAGGAACTGGGCTTCGACTCGCTCGCCGCGGTGGAACTGCGCAACCTCCTCGGCTCGGCGACCGGCCTGACCCTGCCCGCGACCCTGGTCTTCGACCACCCCACGGTCCATCACGTGGCCGACTACCTCAGGAGCAGGATCGCGGGGCCCGCCCCGGCAGCCGCGCCCACCCCGGCGGCGAGGGCCGCGACGACCTCGCACGACGACGACCCCATCGCCATCATCGGCATGGGCTGCCGCTACCCCGGCGACGTCATGACCCCCGACGACCTGTGGCGGCTGCTCGCCGAAGGCACCGACGCGATCAGCGGGTTCCCCACCAACCGGGGCTGGGACATCGAAGGCGTCTACCACCCCGAGCCGGGCCGGCGCGGCAAGAGCTACACCCGCGAGGGCGGCTTCCTCCACCGCGCGGCCGAGTTCGACGCCGAGTTCTTCGGCATCGGCCCCCGCGAGGCCCTGGCCATGGACCCGCAGCAGCGACTGTTGCTGGAGACCGCCTGGGAGACCGTCGAGCAGGCCGGGATCGACCCGAGCTCGCTGCGCGGGAGCTCCACCGGGGTCTTCGCCGGAGCGATGTACGACGACTACGGCAGCCGGGTCCACGACGCGCCCGCCGCCGTCGCCGGGTACCTCGCCAACGGCAGCTCGGGAGCCGTCGTCTCCGGCCGCGTCTCCTACGTCATGGGCCTGGAAGGCCCTTCCATGACGATCGACACCGCCTGCTCGTCGTCGCTGGTCGCCCTCCACCTCGCCACCAAGGCGCTGCGCAACGGCGAGTGCTCGCTCGCACTGGCCGGCGGCGTCACCGTCCTGTCCAGCCCCGCCCTGTTCGTGGACTCCAGCCGGCAGGGCGTCATCGCCCCCGACGGACGCTCCAAGTCCTTCTCCGCCGCGGCCAACGGCACCGGCTGGGCCGAGGGCGTGGGCCTGGTGCTCCTGGAACGGCTGTCGGACGCCCGCCGCAACGGGCACCGGGTGCTGGCGGTGGTGCGGGGCAGCGCGGTGAACCAGGACGGCGCCTCCAACGGGCTGACCGCGCCCAACGGTCCCGCCCAACAGCGGGTGATCCAGGCGGCGCTTGCCGACGCGGGAATCACCCCCGGCGACGTGGACGCGGTCGAGGCACACGGCTCCGGGACCCGCCTCGGCGATCCCATCGAGGCGCAGGCGCTGTTGGCCACCTACGGACAGAACCGGCCGGCGGACCGACCGCTGTGGCTCGGGTCGATCAAGTCCAACATCGGCCACGCCCAGGCGGCCGGCGGCGTCGCGGCGGTCATCAAGATCGTGCAGTCCCTGCGGCACCGCACGCTGCCCAGAACCCTCCACGTGGACGCCCCCTCCCCCCACGTCGACTGGTCGGCCGGCGCGGTGGAGCTGCTGACGGAGCCGCGGGCGTGGGACGACCCGGGTCGCCCGCGTCGGGCGGGGATCTCCTCGTTCGGCATCAGCGGCACCAACGCGCACGTCATCATCGAGGAGGCGCCGGCGCCCGCGCCCGCCGTCGGCCTCCCGGCCCTCCCGGCGCCGGCACCCGACCCCGTGCCGTTGCCGATCACGGCAGGCACGGAGGACGCACTCCGGTCCCAGGCCGCGCGCCTCGTCGAGCACCTCACCGCGCGTGCGGCTGAGGCACCGTCGCTGCGTGACCTCGGCTACTCGCTGGCGACGACCCGCGCCGGCCTCGACCACCGCGCGGTCGTCCTGGCCGCCGACCCCGAGGGCGCGCTCCGCGCGCTCACCGAAATCGCCTCCGGAACGTTCCCGGCCGACGTCGTACGGGGACACGCCCGCACGGGTGGGACGGCGTTCGTGTTCTCGGGTCAGGGTTCGCAGCGGGTGGGGATGGGGCGTGAACTCCACTCCGAGTTCCCGGTGTTCGCCGAGGCGTTTGACGAGGTGTGTGCGGGCTTCGGTGGGTCGTTGCGTGAGGTGGTCTTCGGTTCGGATCAGGGGGCGCTGGATCGTACGGAGTTCGCGCAGCCGGGGTTGTTCGCGATGCAGGTGGCCCTGTTCCGGCTCCTTGAGTCGTGGGGCGTGAAGCCTGATGTGGTGGTGGGTCATTCGATCGGGGAGTTGGCGGCGGCGTATGTGGCCGGAGTGTGGTCGCTTGAGGACGCCTGTGCTCTGGTGGCGGCTCGCGGCCGGTTGATGCAGGCCCTCCCAGCGGGTGGGGCGATGCTCGCGGTGGCGGCTTCCGAGGAGGAGGTCCTGCCGCTGCTCGGTGAGGGGTTGGACCTGGCGGCGGTGAACGGTCCTTCGTCGGTGGTCGTCTCCGGCAGGGAGGACGCGGTGGCCGGCCTGGAGGCCAGGCTTGCGGGCCGCCGGACGCGGCGGCTTCGCGTGTCGCACGCGTTCCACTCGGCCTTGATGGAGCCGATGCTTGACGAATTCCGGGCGGTGGCCGAGGGGCTGACCTACCGGGAGCCGGGCCTGCGGGCGATATCGACGGTGACCGGCCAGGCCGCGGGTGCGGGGGACTGGTGTGATCCGGAGTACTGGGTGTCGCAGGTGCGGCAGCCGGTGCGGTTTGCCGACGCCATCCGGGCGGTGGAGGCCCAGGGCATGGACCGGTTCGTCGAGATCGGCCCGGACGCCACCTGCACGGCCATGGCCGAGGCGTGCCTCACCGACGCCGACGAGGTCACGTTGACCCCGACCCTGCGCCGTGGCCGTCCGGAGGCAACGGCGCTGCTCACCGCGATCGGTACGCACTACGCGAGCGGCGGCGCCGTGGACTGGGAGGCCCTGTTCGCCGGGACCGGGGCCCACCGCGTCGACCTCCCCACCTACCCCTTCCAACGCCAGGAGTACTGGCTGAACGCCACACCCGCCTCCGGTGACATCGCCTCGGCCGGTGTCGGCGGGGACGACCACCCGCTCGTCGGCGCGGTCGTCGAACTGCCCGACTCGGGCGGCGTCGTCCTCACCGGCCGCCTCTCCACCGGCCAGCAGCCCTGGCTCGCCGACCACCGCATCATGGGCCAGGTACTGCTGCCCGGTACGGCCTTCGTGGAACTGGCCCTGCACGCGGGGAAGCACGCCGCCTGCGACGTCATCGAGGAACTGACACAGCGGGCGCCGCTCGTGCTGCCCGAGGAGGGCGGAGCGCTGACCAGGATCGTCGTCGGGCCCGAGAAGGACGACCGGCGACCGGTGTCGGTCTACTCACGACCCGAAGGCGCACCCCCCGACACCGCCTGGACCCTGCACGCGGCCGGCACGCTGACGACGAGCGCCGCGAACCCCCCGGACGCGACCGACCGAGGAAGGGCCCCTGGCCCCGCTGCCTGGCCTCCCGACGGCGCGCGACGGATCGACATCGACGACGTGTACGAGGACCTGGCGGAGGCCGGGTACGGCTACGGCCCGGTGTTCCGCAATCTGCGGGCCGTCTGGAGAAGGGGCGACGAGGTGTACGCGGAGGTTGCCCTGCCCGCCGACACCGACGCGGCCTCCTACGGCCTCCACCCCGCTCTGTTCGACTCGGCCCTCGGCGCCGTCGACTTCCTCGCCGACGGTGGCCCGAAGGCACTCACCGAGACCACGATCCCCTTCGTGTGGAACCACGTGTCGCTGCGCGCCACCGGAGCCACGGCCCTCCGGGTCCGGGTCCGTCCCGCGTCCGGTGACGGCGCCGCGGCACTGGACCTCATGGACACCTCCGGTCGCCCCGTGGCGAGCGTGGCATCCCTGGTGACCCGGCCGATCGGTGCGACCCGGCTCGCCGACAGCACCGACACACCGGAGTCCCTGTTCCGCGTCGCCTGGCGGCCGATGCCCCAACCGCGGGCATCCGCAGCGCCCCACCACCGGCGCTTGGCCGTACTCGGCACCGACGACCTCGGCCTGAACCTCCCCACCCACCACGACGTGGCATCGCTCGCCGAGTCGGCCGCGGCGCTCGACACCGTCCTGCTGCCCTGCCCTCCGTCGGCCGACGCCGCGTCCGGACACCATCCGCCCGCCGCCGCGCGGGACGCGGTGCACCGGACCCTGGCTCTGGTACGCGACCTGTTGGCCGAGCCGCGCCTGTCCAGGGTCGGCCTCGCCGTCCTGACCCGGCACGCGGTGCACGCGCCGGCAGGACCGGATCTCGCCACCGCACCCCTCTGGGGACTGGTCCGCGCGGCACAGGCGGAGAACCCGGGGCGGGTGACCCTGATCGACACCGATGCCACGGACGCCTCACTGCGTGCCCTGCCGACCGCCGTGGCGCTCAACCGTCCGGAACTCGCCGTACGGACAGGAAAGTTCCTGGAGCCCCGGCTCGACCGGGTCTCCACGACCGGCACCGGACCGGTGCTGAATCCCGAGGGCACGGCACTGATCACCGGCGGAGCCGGCCTCCTCGGCGGCGCCCTGGCCCGGCACCTGGTCACCGAGCACGGGATACGGCACCTGCTCCTCGTCGGCCGACGCGGCGCGGACGCGCCGGGAGCAGCGGAACTGAGCGCCGATCTCTCCCGGCTCGGCGCCCCCGTCACCCTCGCGCCCTGCGACGTCGCCGACCGCGACGCCCTCGCCGCGGTGCTCGCCCGGGTCCCGGCCGAGCACCCGCTCACCGTGGTGATCCACGCGGCGGGCCGCCTGGACGGCGGAACGCTCAACACCCTGACACCGCGCCAGGTCGACGACGTGCTGCGCCCCAAGGTGGACGGTGCCTGGAACCTCCACGAGCTGACCCGGCACCTGGACCTCGCGGCCTTCGTGCTCTACTCCTCGGCGGGCGGACTGATCCTCGCCGAGGGGCAGGCCAACTACGCGGCGGCCAACGTGTTCCTCGACTCGCTCGCCGAACACCGGGCCGCCCTCGGCCTGCCCGGCCTCTCCCTGGCCTGGGGCCCATGGGAGGGCAGCGAGGACGACATCGACATGGAACGGCTCAGCCGCAACGGCACCCCGCCACTGACCGCGCGCGACGGCCTAGCCCTGTTCGACGCCGCCCTCGCGGCGCCGGACGCCGTGCTCGTGCCGGTCCGAATAGACCGGTCCGCCCTGCGCGGCCGGCACGACGTACCCGCCCTGCTGCTTCCCGACCCCGCTCACGCGACCGAGCCACCCGCCGCCGCGCACGCCGCGAGCGTGAACACCCTCGCGGAGCGGCTGGCCGGCCAACGAAGCGGCGACCGGCAGCGGGTCCTGCTGGACCTGGTGTGCACCGAGGCCGCAGCCGTGCTGGGACACACCGACGGCAGGGCGGTCGACCCCCACAAGGGGTTCACCGACCTGGGCCTGGACTCGCTGGCCGCGATCGAACTCCGCAACCGGCTGGGCGAGGCGACCGGCCTCAGACTCCCGGCCACGCTGATGTTCGACTACCCGAGCCCGACCCCACTGGCCAAGTACCTCCTGGCCGAACTGTCGGAGAACGAGACGGACGAGTCGAGCGCCGAGAGCACCGAGGAAACCGAGAACACCGACGAACGGGCCAGGACGATCAAGGAGATGGACGCCGGGGATCTCGTCCGTGCCGTCCTCGGGGACGCGTTCCCGGCATCCGGCGGCTCCGTCGGACACGCTGGTGAAGAGGAGACATCATGAGCACGGGGCCCTCCACCGAACAGCTCGTCGAAGCCCTTCGGCAGTCCATGCTCGACAACGAGAGACTGCGCCGCGAGAACGAACGCTTCACGGCAGCCGCGACGGAGCCCATCGCCATCGTGGGGATGGCGTGCCGGTATCCGGGTGGGGTGGGTTCCCCGGAGGAGTTGTGGGAGCTGGTCGTCGAGGGGCGGGACGCCGTTTCGGGGTTTCCTGTCGATCGGGGCTGGGACCTGGACGGGTTGTACGACCCGACGGGGGAGCGGCCGGGTACCAGTTACGGTCGCGAGGGCGGGTTCCTCTACGACGCGGCGGAGTTCGACGCCGGGCTTTTCGGCATCTCGCCGCGTGAGGCGCTGGGGATGGATCCGCAGCAGCGGTTGTTGTTGGAGGCGTCCTGGGAGGCGTTGGAGCGGGCGGGTGTGCCGCCGCTGTCGTTGCGGGGCAGTGCCACCGGGGTCTTCGCCGGCGTCATGTACCACGACTACGGGGCGGGAACGAGCGACGGCAGCATCGTCTCCGGCCGGGTCGCCTACACCCTCGGCCTCGAAGGCCCGGCGATCACCGTGGACACCGCCTGCTCGTCCTCCCTGGTCGCCCTCCACCTGGCCGCCCAGGCGCTGCGCCGCGGCGAATGCACCCTCGCGCTCGCGGGCGGCGTGACCGTCATGGCCGAACCGGACATGTTCGTGTACTTCAGCGAGCAGCGCGGGTTGGCCCCCGACGGGCGGTGCAAGGCGTTCTCGGCCTCGGCCGACGGCGTCGGCTGCTCTGAGGGGGTGGGTGTGTTGGTGTTGGAGCGGTTGTCGGACGCGCGGCGGAACGGGCATCGGGTGCTGGCGGTGGTGCGGGGCAGCGCGGTGAACCAGGACGGCGCCAGCAGCGGCCTGACCGTGCCGAACGGTCCGGCGCAACAGCGGGTGATCCGGGCCGCGTTGGCCGACGCCGGGTTGGCCCCTTCCAAGGTGGACGCGGTGGAGGCGCACGGCACGGGGACGCGGCTCGGCGATCCGATCGAGGCGCAGGCGCTGTTGGCCACCTACGGTCAGGGGCGCGAGGAGGAGCGTCCGTTGTGGCTGGGCTCCCTGAAGTCGAACATCGGGCACACGCAGGCGGCGGCGGGTGTGGCGGGCGTGATCAAGATGGTGATGGCGATGCGGCACGGGGTCCTGCCGCGCACGCTGCACGTGGACGAGCCGACGCCCCAGGTGGACTGGTCGGCCGGCGAGGTGCGGCTGTTGGCCGAACCCCGGGAGTGGCCGGAGACCGACCGCCCCCGGCGGGCTGGCGTCTCCTCCTTCGGCATCAGCGGCACCAACGCGCACGTGATCATCGAGGAGGCACCCGCCACGGAGTCGGCGCCGCGGGCCGGTGGGGTAGTGGCCCCATGGGTGTTGTCGGGAGACACCCCTGAGGCGTTGGGCGCACAGGCGGCTCGGCTGCTGTCACTGGTCGGAGAGCAGCCGGAGCTCCATCCTGCCGACGTTGGGTGGTCCTTGGCGACGGGCCGATCACATCTGCGGTACCGGGCCGCGCTGATCGCCGACGACCACGCGGAACTACTACGCGGCCTGAAGGCACTGACGGCCGGCGAGACGACCTCCGGAGCGTTCACGGGCACCGAGGGCAGCGGTCGGCTCGCGTTCGTGTTCTCGGGTCAGGGTTCGCAGCGGGTGGGGATGGGGCGTGGGCTGTATGAGGCGTTCCCGGTGTTCGCTGAGGCGTTTGACGAGGTGTGTGCGGGCTTCGGCGGACGGTTGCGTGAAGTCGTCTTTGAGGACGCGACCGCGCTTGATCGTACGGAGTTCGCGCAGCCGGGGTTGTTCGCGGTGCAGGTGGCGCTCTTCCGGCTGTTGGAGTCGTGGGGTGTGCGGCCTGATGTGGTGGTCGGTCATTCGATCGGGGAGTTGGCGGCGGCGTATGTGGCCGGGGTGTGGTCGCTTCCGGATGCGTGTGCGTTGGTGGCGGCTCGCGGTCGGTTGATGCAGGCGTTGCCGGCGGGTGGGGCGATGCTCGCGGTGGCGGCTTCCGAGGAGGAGGTCCTGCCGCTGCTTGGCGAGGGGCTGGACCTGGCGGCCGTCAACGGCCCCTCATCGGTGGTCGTCTCCGGCGACGCGGAGGCGGTGGCCGTCTTGGAACGTGAGTTGGCGGGCCGCCGGACGCGGCGGCTTCGTGTCTCGCACGCCTTCCATTCGGCGCTCATGGAGCCGATGTTGGGGGAGTTCCGGGCGGTGGCCGAGGGGCTGACGTACCGGGAGCCGCGTGTCGGCATCGTGTCGACCGTGAGCGGTGGGGCCGGGGACTGGTGTGATCCGGAGTACTGGGTGTCGCAGGTACGGCGCCCCGTGCGGTTCGCCGACGCCATCCGGGCGGCAGAGAGCCAGGGCGTGGGCCGGTGGGTGGAGATCGGTCCGGACGCCACATGCACCGCCATGGCTCAGGAGTGCCTGAGCCCTACCGACGGTGTCGTGCTGACGCCGACCCTGCGCCGGGATCGGGACGAGCCCCGCGCCCTGGCCGAGGCAGTGGCCCAACTCCACGTCCACGGCGCGGAACTGGACTGGGAGGCGCTGTTCGCTGGTTCTGGTGCTTGTTGGGTCGATGTGCCGACGTATGCGTTTCAGCGTCGGCGGTTCTGGTTGGAGCATCCGTTGGTGGGTGCGGTGGTGGAGTTGCCGGAGTCGGGTGGGGTTGTTCTGACGGAGCGGTTGTCGGTTGGCCATCAGGGGTGGTTGGGGGATCACCGGGTGTTGGGGCGGGTGTTGTTGCCGGGGACGGCGTTTGTGGAGTTGGCGGTGCGGGCTGGGGCTGAGGTGGGGTGTGGGGTGGTGGGGGAGTTGACCCTCCAGGCTCCGTTGGTGGTGCCGGAGCGTGGTGCGGTTGATCTGCGGGTGAGTGTGGATGGTGCGGATGGGGAGGGCCGGCGTGGGTTCGCGATTCACTCCCGTGCCATGGACGGCGTTGGTGGGTGGGTGCGGCATGCGGCTGGGTTTTTGGAGGTGGCCGGTGAGGATGGGGAGGGGTTGGTGGTGTGGCCGCCGGTGGGGGTGGTGGAGGTGGGGTTGGGGGGTGTGTATGAGGAGTTGGAGGCGGCGGGGTATGGCTATGGGCCGGCGTTTCGTGGTCTGAGCGCGGTGTGGCGGCGTGGGGAGGAGGTGTTCGCCGAGGTCGCGGTGCCGGAGGGGGCCGGGGTGGATGTGTCGGGGTTCTGGCTTCATCCGGCGTTGTTGGACGCGGCGTTGCACGCCCAACTCCTTGACGCTGATGTGGCTGGTGGTCCGGTGTTGCCGTTCTCGTGGTCCGGCGTGGTGGTGCACGGCCCTGGGGCGGGTTCCTTGCGGGTCCGCATCACCCCAGCCGATACCAGTGCGGGAACCGGCGCGGTCTCGTTGCTCGTCACGGACGGGCAGGGACAACCCGTGGTCTCGGTCGCGTCGTTGGCCGTCCGCCCCGTCGACCCCACCACACCCGACACCATGTACCGCGTCGAGTGGATCCCCTGGACGCCGGCCGGGGGACTGCCGCCCGTTCGTGACTGCGCTGTTCTGGGCGACGGCTTCCCGGAACTGACCCGGGCGATCGAGTCGGCCGGGGGACGGGTGCGCACGTACCGGGACTGGGCCGCCCTCACCGCCGACGTGGACTCGGGGGAGCCTGCCCCGGACGTGCTGTTCCACTTCTGCCGGGCCGCCGGCGAGGGGGCAGGGGTGGCGCAGAGCGCCTCGGCCGTCCGGGCGGCGGCCAACGCGGTGCTCGGGGTTGCTCGGGACTGGGTGACCGACGAGCGGTTCGCGGAGTCCAGGCTGGTCGTCGTCACCAGCGGCGCGATCGCGGCAGGGCCGGGGGAGGAGGTTCCCGACCTGACGAGCGCGGCCGTGTGGGGAGTGGTGCGCACGGCGGCACTCGAATACCCGGGCAGGTTCGCGGCGCTCGACGTCGAAGGGGCGGGTGCCGGGGCTGCGGAACCCGGTCTTCTCGTGCGGGCCGTCCGTGCCGCCGCGTACGCCGACGAGCGGGACATGGCGGTGCGTGACGGGGGAATCCGGGTTCCCCGGGTGGCCCGTGCGGCCGTTCCGCCCGCTGTCGACGTTCCGGGTCTCGGGGTGGGGTTCGATGCGGTGGGGACGGTGCTGGTCACGGGTGGGACGGGTGGGCTCGGTGCGGTGCTGGCCCGACACCTCGTCGTTCGGCATGGTGTCCGGCATCTGTTGCTGGTCAGCCGCCGTGGTCAGGATGCCCCAGGGGCCGGCGAACTCCGGGCGGAGCTCACCGAACTGGGTGCCGAGGTGACGGTCGCGGCCTGCGACGTCGCGGATCGGGACGCCCTCGCCGCACTCCTCGCCGCCATCCCCCCGGACCACCCCCTGACCGCGGTCGTCCACACCGCCGGGGTGATCGACGACGGGGTGCTGACCACCCTCACCGAGGAGCGCATGGACGCGGTGCTGCGCCCGAAGGTCGACGCGGCGTGGAACCTGCACGAACTCACCCTGGGGCTCGACCTGGCCGCCTTCGTGCTCTTCTCCTCGATGGGCGGGACGCTCGGGGCGGCGGGGCAGGCCAACTACGCCGCCGCCAACGTGTTCCTCGACGCGCTGGCCCACCACCGCAGGGCGCGGGGGCTGCCGGCCGTGTCGCTGGCCTGGGGGTTGTGGGCGAACGGCCGCATGTCCGGCGCCCTGTCGGAGACCGATCTCGTCCGGATGGCCCGCTCCGGTGTGCTCGGACTGTCCTTCGACGACGGGCTCGCGCTCCTTGACCGTGCGCTCGGCTCGGACGAGCCCGCCCTGGTGCCGGCGCGGCTCGACCTGTCGGGGGTCGCCCGTGCTCCCGAGGGCGTGCCGGCCATGCTGCGCGCCCTGGTCGCGCCCGCCCGGCGCCGCGTGGCGCCGTCCGGCGGCGCGACGGCGGTCCGGGGGAGGCTGCTGGCCCTGACCGGGAGCGAGCGCGAGCGGGCGGTGCTGGACCTGGTGCGGTCGACCGCCGCCATGGTGCTTGGCCACGAACGGAAGGAGATGGTGGAGCCCGAGCGTGGGCTGCTTGACCTCGGCTTCGACTCGCTCACCGCGATCGAGCTCCGCAACCACCTGGAGACCGTCACCGGGCAGCGGCTGCCGGCCACCTTGGTCTTCGACCACCCCACGGCCGCCGCCGTGGCCGACCGGCTGCTGGCCGGCCTGGGGGACGAGGAGCCGGCGGCGGAGGCGGCCGGCCCGTCGCCGGAGGCGCGGCTCACCGCCCTGGAGGCGGCCCTGGCGGACAGCGCGCCGCTCACCGCGGAGCAACGCGCCGGGCTCGCCGCCCGCATGCGGTCCCTCGCCGCCACGCTGGCTCGGGGCACCGGCACCGAGCAGGAGCCGGGGAACGACGTCGAGGGGGCGACCGCGGAGGAGCTCTTCGAGATCCTCGACGACGAGCTGGGCGCCCTGGGGTGAGGGGCCGGAGCCGAGCACGCCGAAGGGCCGGGGCGTCGCCCCGGCCCTTCCGGCGTTTCCGGCCGGCTTGCTACGGCCTGATGTCGGAGGCGTAGCGGGTCAGTTCGGACGGCAGGTCCGTCCGCTGCCGGACGTTGAGCTTCCGGTAGACGCGCGTCAAGTGCTGCTCGACCGTGCTCACCGTGATGTACAGCTTGCGTCCGATCTCCCGGTTGGTGTGGCCGTAGGCGGCCAGCGTGGCGACCTTCCGCTCGGCCTCGCTCAGCGCCACCAGCCCGTCAGTCTGGTGGGCCGGTGGCTCCGACTGGCTCCGAATGACATGTTTCGGCACCCGGAGGGCCTGGAGCGGGGTGACGACATCGGTGTTGCACGCCTTGGCCTCCTGGGTCGCCCGCCGGGCCACCAGACGGGCCCGGCCGAGGTCACCGAGCGTCTGATACACCTGGCTGATGTCGTTGAGGGTTCGGGCGAGTTCGAGGCGGTCCTCGCTCTGCTCCAGCAGCAGCGCGGCCTCCTGCAGCAGGGCGCACCGTTCCTTGAGCGGGCTGGCGGCCGCCAGCACCCGCAGCGAGACGCCGCGCGTGCGGGCGTACTCGGACGGGCCGAGCAGGTCGAGCTGCTGGGCGATCAGCTCGGCGGTCTCCCTGGAACGTCCCAGCCGCAGGTTCGCCTGGGCCAGGCTGCTGCGCCAGGGCACCAGCGCCGGGAAGTCGACGTCCCACTCCCGCATCAGGGCGCCGCACCGTTCGAAGTCGCCGGCCGCCGCGAGCACCCGGTCCACGGCCAGGTTGTAGTGTCCCCGCGCGTAGAGGTACTGCAGTCCGGCAACGGTGTCGAACACGGCCTCGGGGACCACCAGGTCGAGCAGCTTCGACGCCTCCTCGTACCGGCCCATCGCCGTCTCGGCGAGAATCAGGGTGGACAGCGGGAAGCCGATCGCCGCGCCCCAGCTCTGGGCGTGGAGCCGGCTCAGCGCGTCCCGGGCCAGCGCCGCCGCCCGTGCCAGGTCGCCGCGCCGCATCGCCATGTCGGCGCCGACGCTGGCCAGGACGGCCTGCCACGTCGGGGCGTCCAACCGGGCCGCTTCCGCGGACAGCACGCCGTGCCAATACTCGGCCCGCTTGCGGTGCCCGGAGTGGTGCAGCACCAGGAGCGCCATCGCGCCGGCCTCCGGGATGGTGTCGCCGAGTCGGCCCTGCAGGATGTGCTCCACGCCGTTGAGGAGCGCCTCGCTCATCCCCTGCCGCCACAGCGTGCTCAGCGTCGCGCTGCCCCGCGGCTGCGGGCCGGCCGCCGGCCTTCGCGCCCTGCTCCGGTCGGAGGGCGCCGTGGGCTCGGCGGCCGGCGGTTCGCACGGCGCGCCGTAGATCCACTCGTGGGCGATCCGGAGTTCGGCGAGCCCCGCCGTCCGCCCCGCCTCGGGGGAGGAGGTGATGGACCACAGCAGGCGGGTGGCCGTCGCCCGGTCGCCCTGCCACAGCAGGTGCCGGATGAGTGGCGCGGCGTCGCGCGCGCTCAACTGGCCGAGGTTCAGCGCGTCGTACAGGGGCGAGATGTGGCGCGCCGCCGCGGAGGGATTGACCCGCCACGCCACCCGCACCAGGGCCGCCCGGAACTTCAGGGCCTCCGGCCCCTGGCCGCACTCGCGGAGCCCCAGCTCCAGGCCGCGCACCGCGGAGTCCACGTCGTTCTCGGCCAGGGTCTGTTCGGCCGCCTGCCGCAGGGCCCGCAGCGCCCAGGGGCCAGGCACCGTGTCGGCGCGGAGCAGGCGGCGGGCGACGTCCCTCGCCATGGCGCCGTGCTCGTAGAGCAGTTCCGCGGCGCGGGAGTACAGCCGCGTGGTCTCCTCGCCCGAGAGCGTGCCCCGGACGACGGCGGCGATCTCGGGGCTGCCGAGACGCCCCTGGTGCAGCAGCCCCGCCTTCTCCAGGACGGCCAACAGCTGGGGGACCGTGTCCGGCTGCATGGGGAGCAGGCGCGCGATCAGCTCCGGCGCGGCGTGGTCGTCGAGCACGGCGAGACCGCGGGCCACCTCCATCAACGCCGGGTCCCAGCGGTGCAGACAGTCGAGCACGGCCCGCTGGAAGGCCTCGCCGGCGACGGGGCGCCCGGCCGGCCCCGGCCCCTCGTCCACGCCGAGTGGACTGTCGTCCAGAAGGGCACGGACCAGCAGCGGATTGCCGCCGCTGAGCACGCCGAGGCCGGCGGCGAGATCCGCCGCCGAGGAAGGATCCCGGTGGCCCGCGTCCAGGACGAGTTCGGTGATCTCCTCGGTCGACAGCCGACCGAGACGGATACGGTGGTGGGCCTGGCGCATCAGCTCCATCTGCACGGCCGGGCCCACATATCCGGGCCGGTCCCAGGAGGAGAGCACGACCAGAACCCGCGAGGACCGCAGGCGATGCCGGAGGAAGAGTAGCGCCTGCAACGAGGCGTTGTCGGCGAAGTGGAGATCGTCGACGATGATGACGGCGGGACGCGACCTGGCCAGGATCAGCAGGGACGAGAACAGGCTGTTCAGGGCGAGAACCTCGCCCCGTCTGAGCCCTCCCGACGGAGAATCCTCCTCGCTTCTCCCCGCGGTTTCCGCTCTGCTGAACCGAGAAAAACGGCGGATTACCTTGGAGGGGATCGGGGTGCTGTGCAGTAGCTGCCAGACGACTCCCATGGGCAGGTCGCGTTCGGTTCTCGAACCCGTGGCGTTGAAAACGATGGCGCCCGAGGAATCGGCTTTTTCGGAGAATTGCTGAAGCAGTGCGCTCTTTCCGGAGGCGAGACATCCGGTAACCAGCGCCACCTGCCCACTTCCGCTTTGTGCCTGGGTGAGCGAGGAAAGCAGGACGTCCAGATGTTTTTTTCTCCCCGTGAACATGGTAAAACTTTCCCCCTGATTTGTTTTTCAATGCGCCGTGGGGCACATGATGTGGTCGACCTCTAGGGTGTAGCTTTACTTGCTTCTTGGGTTGACTTAGCCGGAATTTCGCGACTGTATCACGTACACGCAGGTCGTGAAAGGGTTCTGTAGAATTACATCTTGGTGATTACTTCCCCACAACCACGCCAGTTCGGTCATCTCCTGCCAATTCGGTTCATTCACTGCCACCATTCGCTGGCGCCGACGCGTGACCCCCCGGGGGGCCGGACCGGGTTCGCGCGGGGGAAGGGCGCGGCGCCGCCAGGGCCCGGAGTCGGGCCCCTATGAACCGCTACGCACCGCGCCGGCCGGGGACGCGCGGCCGTGATCTCGTTAGCGTGTTCGGCATGACCTCTCTCCTGGTAACCGGCGCGGCAGGCTTCATCGGCTCGCACTTCGTGCGGTACTGGCTCGGGCAGCACCCCGGGGACACCGTGGTCGCGCTGGACGCGTTGACGTACGCGGGAACCCTCACCAACCTCGCCGACGTACGCGACGACATCGTCTTCGCGCACGGCGACATCGGCGACGCCCCGTTCGTCAGACGACTCCTCGACGAGCACGGGGTCGGCATCGTGGTCAACTTCGCCGCGGAATCCCACAACAGCCTCGCGGTGCTCGACCCCGGGCGTTTCTTCCGCACGAATGTGCTCGGCACCCAGAACCTCCTCGAGGTCTGCCGGGAGACCGGCGTGGAACGCTTCCACCACATCTCGACCTGTGAGGTGTACGGCGATCTCTCGCTGCGTTCCACGCAGACCTTCTCCGAAAGGAGTCCCTACCGGCCCCGCACCCCCTACAACGCGAGCAAGGCCGGAGCCGACCACGCGGTGCGCGCCTACCACGAGACCTTCGACCTGCCCGTCACCATCACCAACTGCGCGAACAACTACGGCAGCCACCAGTTCCCGGAAAAGGTGCTCCCATTGTTCACCACCCGGGCACTGGACGGACGACCGCTGCCGATGTACGAGTCGAGCGACAACCGCCGCGAGTGGATCCACGTGCTCGACCACTGCCGGGCCGTCGAGGC
The DNA here is from genome assembly GCF_031845425.1 of Streptomyces millisiae. Taxonomy (NCBI): domain Bacteria; kingdom Bacillati; phylum Actinomycetota; class Actinomycetes; order Kitasatosporales; family Streptomycetaceae; genus Streptomyces; species Streptomyces millisiae. The sequence continues at coordinate 11,213 of NZ_JAVREM010000017.1, read as the reverse complement.
GGTGCTGCTCAAAGGGCAGTCGGGCGAGACCTACCACGTCGGAACGGGAGTCGAGGCGAGCGTCCGACAACTCGCGGACCTCGTACTCGACGAACTGGGCCTGCCGACCACGCTCACGGAGGTCGTCCCCGACCGCCCGGGACACGACCGCCGCTACCTGCTGGACTCCGGCAAGATCCGCCGCGAACTCGGGTGGCGGCCGGAGATCCCCTTCGACGAGGGCGTCAGGGACACCATCCGCTGGTACGCCGAGAACCGGGACTGGTGGGAGCCCCTGAAGGGCCGCAGCCCCGTGGTCGAGGGCTCCTGGTAAGGGGCGGATAGGGGTCGCCCGGCGACCGCCCCCTGGCTCACCGTGGACCGAGCGGCACGCGGTGGCACGGCCGCACGGAGCGAAGACGGAGAGAAAGGCGCCGAGACGATGACGGCCCCCGCAGCGACGACCCGGTGGGTGCGCCGCTTCCACCCCTCCCCACAGGCGCCCCTGATCCTGGCCTGCTTCCCGCACGCCGGGGGATCCGCCAGCTACTTCTTCCCGCTCTCCCGCGCCCTGGCCCCCGCCTACGACGTCCTCGGCATCCAGTACCCGGGGCGGCAGGACCGCCGCCACGAGCCGTGCGTGGACAGCATGGCCGAGCTGGCCGACCAGTCGGCCGAGGCCCTGCGGCCGTGCCTCGACCGCCCCGTCGTCCTCTTCGGCCACAGCCTCGGCGCCACCCTGGCCTTCGAGGTCGCCCTCCGCCTCGAGGAGAGCGGCACCGGGCCCCTGGGCGTCATCGTCTCCGGCCGCCGCGCCCCCTCCCGCCAGCCCAGGGAGTTCGTCCACCGCCGCGACGACGACCAGGTACTCGCGGAACTACGCCGACTCGACGGCACCGCCACCCAGGTGCTCGGCGAGGACGAACTGCTGCGCTCCCTCCTCCCGGCGATCCGCGCCGACTACACGGCGGTGGAGACCTACCGCCACCGGCCCGGCACCGCGCTGAACTGCCCGGTGACGGCCATGACCGGGGCGGACGACCCCCTGGCGCCGGTGGACGACGTCCGCGCCTGGCAGGACCACACCACGGGACCCTGCGCCGTCCACACCTTCCCGGGCGGCCACTTCTACCTCACGACCCAGGCCGCCGCGGTGACGCGGACCCTCACCGAGACGGCCACCGCCTGGCTCGCCGGCACCACCCCCGCCACGGCGCCCCGCGGCGGCCCCGCATAGTCTCCTCACCGTGGCCCCGAAGAACATCCCGCGACCCGCCTTCGCCGACGACGACGGCACGGCCGACCCCACGGTGCGGGAGGCGCTCGACGCCTGGGCCCGCGATCCACGGACCGAGCCGCGACTGCTGGCCGCGCTCGGGCCGGCCCGGCTGCTCGTCCCGGTGGTCGCCGTGCTCGGCGAGGCCGAGACCGGACCCGACGGGCTGCGCCGCGAGAAGAGCAGCGAGATGGCCGTCCTCACCCTCGAACTGCCCGGCGGCCGCCGCGCGCTTCCGGTCTTCACCGCCACCGAGACCCTGGCCCGCTGGCGCCCGGACGCCCGCCCCGTCGCCGTGACCACCGCCCAGGCGCTGCGCGCCGCCGTCCAGGAGAACGCCGGCGCCCTCGTCGTCGACGTCGCGGGACCGGTCAGCTACGAACTCTCGGGCCCCGCGCTGCGCGCCGTGGCCGGCGGCGGCGACCCGGCCGGCGCGCCGGCCGTGCTCGACGCCGTCCGCGCCGCGCTCGCCGCCGAGCCCGCCGTCCGCGTCGCCCGCCTGGTGCCGGGCGGCCAGGACGCCGACGCCACCCTGGCGCTGCTGCTCGACCCGGCCGCCCCCACCGCCGAGACCGTGCGCCGACTCGCCGGCACGCTGGCCGCCGACGCCACGCTCCGCGCCCACCTGGTGCGCGGCCTCCAACTCGCCGTGCTGCCCCCCGACGCGAAGCTGCCGGGCGAGCCCACCTACCGCCGCTGAGCCGCGGTCCTGGCGGCGGCGACCGCCACCCGCATGGCGGCATGCGCGTGCGGGTCGCGATCCGGTGTCGGAGACTGCCAGCACGACCGACGTCTGGCACAGGAGGGCGCCATGTCCGCCGAGACCGAGCCCGGCACGACCGACTCCGCCGACACCCGCCACGCCGGCGGCCCCGCCGCGATAGACCCGCGACCGCTGGTCGCCGAGTTCGTGGGAACCCTGCTCCTGGTCTTCTTCGCCGTGGGATCAGCCGTGCTCGCCGGGGAGTTCATCGGCACCCTCGGCATCTCGCTGGCCTTCGCCTTCGTGCTCATCGGCCTGGTCTACGTGTTCGGCCACGTCTCGGGCGCGCACGTCAACCCCGCCGTCACGCTCGGCATGCTGCTGGCCGGGCGGATGGACCCACGCGCCGCCGTGGCCTACTGGATCGCCCAGTTCGCCGGGGCCATCGTCGGCGCCGCGCTGCTCTTCCTGGTCGCCAAGCAGGTGCCGGGGCTCGGCACCCACGGCGCCTTCGGCAGCAACGGCTTCGACAGCCGCTCCGCGGTGGGCATCTCGCTCGGCGGCGCCTTCGTCATCGAGGCGCTGTTGACCTTCCTGCTGGTCTTCGTCTACCTCGCCGCGACCCCGGGGCCCGGCCTCCTGCTCCGCGGCTTCGACGGCGTGCCGATCGGCCTCGCCCTCGGCGCGGTGAGCCTCGTCGGCATCCCGCTGACCGGCGCCGGCGTCAACCCGGCGCGCAGCGTCGCCACCGCGATCTTCGCCACCGGCTCCGCGCTCACGCAGCTGTGGCTCTTCATCGTCGCCCCGCTGGTCGGCGCCGCCGTCGCCGTGCTGGTGCACCAGCTGGTGCACACCGAGAACGGCGGCTGGTTCAGCGAGCAGAACGCGCGGCGGGCGAGCCGAGGACCGGCCCGGTGAACTTCTCGCCAGGCCCCTGGCCCGGCTCGTCCGGCACCGCGGACGCCTCACGGAACGCCAGCTGCAGCGACTTCAGACCGTCCCGCAGGGGCGCCGCGTGGTAGGAACCCACCTCGGTGGCGCTCGCCGTGACCAGGCCGGCGAGCGCGGTGATCAGCTTGCGCGCCTCGTCCAGGTCCTTGTGCTCCTCGCCGCCCTCGGCGAGGCCCAGGTTGACCGCGGCCGAACTCATCAGGTGCACCGCCACGGTGGTGATCACCTCGACCGCGGGCACGTCGGCGATGTCGCGGGTCAGGCCCTCGACGTCGGGTGCGGCGGGGGCGGGGTCGGGGGTCTCGCCGGGACGGTCGGCCGGTGCGGTCTCGCTCATGCCGTCCAGGGTAGGCCCGGCCCGACCGTGTCACGCGCGGCCCCCGGTCGCGCACCCATACCGTGCGCAAGCGACCACCGGGTACTTCGTGTAGTCTGGAATTCGACCGGTCGGTCACTCATGTGGCTGACCCACAAGTGGAGGCTCCGTACTCCCACCTGGCTGGCCCCCCGGGCCGGCAGGTCACTGGTCAGGCTGCGCCCCGCGGTGATCTGCGGCGGTGCTCCCGGATCCCCAAGGAGCCCCGCCTGTGTGCCGTTCGGGGCGTTTTTTCACGCCGCCGAACGGCTGTCCGCCAGGAACGATCCCGGCACGGCTGTCCGCCAGGCAACCGTGCGGCGCAACCGAGGAGGCCCCATCAGCGCCGAGCCCCGTATCAACGACCGGATTCGCGTCCCCGAGGTGCGACTCGTCGGTCCCAGTGGCGAGCAGGTCGGCATCGTGCCGCTTGCCAAGGCCCTGGAGCTTGCCCAGGAGTACGACCTGGACCTGGTCGAGGTGGCGGCCAACGCCCGCCCGCCGGTCTGCAAGCTCATGGACTACGGAAAGTTCAAGTACGAGTCGGCCATGAAGGCCCGTGAGGCGCGCAAGAACCAGGCGCACACGGTGATCAAGGAGATGAAGCTCCGGCCGAAGATCGATCCGCACGACTACGACACCAAGAAGGGTCACGTCGTCCGGTTCCTCAAGCAGGGGGACAAGGTCAAGATCACGATCATGTTCCGCGGTCGTGAGCAGTCCCGCCCCGAGCTGGGCTACCGGCTGCTGCAGCGGCTCGCTGAGGACGTCCAGGATCTGGGCTTTGTTGAGTCAAACCCCAAGCAGGACGGGCGCAACATGATCATGGTTCTCGGTCCGCACAAGAAGAAGACCGAGGCGATGGCCGAGGCGCGGGAGGCCCAGGCCGCCCGCAAGGCCGAGCGCCAGCAGGGCAAGGCGTCGGCCTGACAAGGCCGGCGCCCCCTGCCGGGCGTCAAGGATCAGGAAGACGACGAGGAGAGAACGGCGACATGCCGAAGAACAAGACGCACAGCGGTACCAGTAAGCGCTTCAAGATCACTGGTTCCGGCAAGGTGATGCGCCCTCGCGCCGGTCGCCGTCACTACCTGGAGCACAAGCCGTCGACGCTGACCCGTCGCCTCGCCGGTGTGACGGAGACGGCTCCGGCCGACGCCAAGAGGATCAAGAAGCTTCTCGGCAAGTGACCCGGCGCGTCCGCCGGCCGACCGGCCGCGGACATCCGGGCGTCCGACCGGGACCCCATCCGTTCCGGGCCGCGTGACCGTCCCGCGGCCCCCCTACAAGGAGTACACACGTGGCACGCGTCAAGCGGGCAGTCAACGCCCACAAGAAGCGCCGGGCTGTTCTGGAGCAGGCCAGCGGCTACCGCGGTCAGCGCTCGCGCCTCTACCGCAAGGCGAAGGAGCAGGTCACCCACTCCCTCGTCTACAACTACAACGACCGCAAGAAGCGCAAGGGCGACTTCCGGCAGCTGTGGATCCAGCGGATCAACGCCGCCGCCCGCGCCAACGGCGTCACCTACAACCGGTTCATCCAGGGCCTGAAGGCCGCCGAGATCGAGGTGGACCGCAAGATGCTCGCCGAGCTCGCGGTCAACGACCCGAACGCGTTCGCGGTCCTGGTCGAGACGGCTCAGAAGGCGCTGCCCAGCGACGTCAACGCCCCCAGGGCCGCCGCCTGAGCCAGCCCGCTCCTCGCTGGCACACCGAGTCCGGACCCGCAGGCCACGTGCCTGCGGGTTCGTGCTTTCACCGGTCCCGGTGCGGCCACGCGTACCACCGCCCGAGCCGAAGAGATAGCGAGTCCCACGCCATGCCCCCCGCCGCCGAGCTGACCTCCCCACGCTCCCCGCGCGTCGTCGCCGCCCGGCGGCTGGCCCGCCGCAGCTTCCGGGGCAAGGAGCGCAGGTTCCTCGCCGAGGGACCCCAGGCGGTACGGGAGGCCGCCGACCACCGGGCCGGCGGCGAGCGCACCCTGGTCGAGCTGTTCACCACCCCGGAGGCCGCCGAGCGGCACGGCGACATCGTCGAGGCCGCCCTGGCCGCCGGCGCCCCGGTGCACCGGGCGACCGAGGAGATCGTCGCGGGCATCTCGCAGACCGTCACCCCCCAGGGCATGGTGGGCGTCTGCCGGTTCCTCGACCGGCCGATCGAGGAGATCCTGGCGGCCCGCCCCCGGCTGGTCGCCGTCCTCGCCCACGTCCGCGACCCGGGCAACGCCGGCACCGTGCTGCGCTGCGCCGACGCGGCCGGCGCCGACGCCGTGATCCTCACCGACGCCTCCGTCGACCTCTACAACCCCAAGGCGGTGCGCGCCTCCGTCGGCAGCCTGTTCCACCTGCCGGTCGCCGTCGGCGTCCCCGTGGAGCGCGCCGTCGCCGGTCTGGCCGCGGCCGGGACCAGGGTGCTGGCGGCCGACGGCGGCGGCGACCGCGACCTGGACGCGGAGCTCGACGCCGGCGCCATGGGCGGGCCCACCGCCTGGATCTTCGGCAACGAGGCCTGGGGCCTGCCCGCCGAGACCAGGGCGCTGGCCGACGCCGTCGTCCGGGTCCCCATCCACGGCCGGGCCGAGAGCCTGAACCTGGCCACCGCGGCGGCCGTCTGCCTGTACGCCTCGGCACGCGCCCAGCGCGCGCCCGGCGGGTGCCGGGCGGCGACGTAGTGGGGGTTGACCTTCGGCCATCAGCGCGCCGGCACGGTGGTCGCGCGCTCCGCCGGGGGAGGGATGAACCGACGCGTCCTAGTACGCTGACCGCACTGCGAGAGGGGCGGACGGGGATGGACACCGAAGCCGGTGCCGGGGAGCTCGACCTGCTCCCCGACGACCTGCCGGAAGGGCTGGTCGTCGCGGACGACGCCGGCCTGGTCGTCTGCTTCAACGCCGAGGCGGCCCGCCTCACCGGCCGCCCGGCCGCCGAGGCGCTGGGCCGCCGCATCGAGGAGGCGCTGCCGCTCGAGTCCACGGACGGCCGCGACTGGTGGCGGCTCACCGACCCCTACCACGGCCCCGCGGACCGTCCGGGGCAGCCCGAGCGGACCCTGCTGCTGCCCAGCGGCCAGGAGCTGCTGGTCACCACCCGCTACGCGCGGTCCCGGCCGGCGGGCCCCGTCCGCCGCCTGGTCCTCACCCTGCGCGGCGGCCACACCGGAGGGCGCGCGGAGCGCGGCAACGCCGAGCTGATCGCCACCGTCGCCCACGAGCTGCGCTCCCCGCTCACCTCGGTCAAGGGCTTCACCGCCACCATGCTCGACAAGTGGGAGCGGTTCACCGACGAGCAGAAGAAGCTGATGCTGCAGACCGTCGACAGCGACGCCGACCGCGTCACCCGGCTGATCACGGAGCTGCTCGACGTCTCCCGGATCGACTCGGGCCGCCTGGAGATCCGCCGCCAGCCGGTCAGGCTCGACGAGGCGGTCCGCCGCCACGTCGAGACCCTGGTCAACGGCGGCGTCCAGGCCGACCGCTTCCACCTGCGGATCGCCGACTCGCTGCCCGGCCTGTGGGCCGACCCCGACAAGATCGACCAGGTCCTCGGCAACCTGCTGGAAAACGCCGTGCGGCACGGCGCGGGAACCGTCACCATCGAGGTGGACAGGGCGCCGTCCGGCGCCCCCTCCCCGCCGACGCCGGAAGGCGCCCCCAGCCAGGAAGGGACATCGGTCACCGTGAGCGACGAAGGCCCCGGCATCCCAGAGGACGCCGTCCACCGGGTCTTCACGCGCTTCTGGCGCGGCAACGACCGGGGCGGCACCGGGCTCGGCCTCTACATCGTCAAGGGCATCGTCGAGGCCCACGGTGGCACCGTCGCGGTCGGCCGCTCGCCCCAGGGCGGCGCCAGGTTCCGATTTACCCTGCCCGCGGGCACCCCGGCGTTCCTTTCGTGACCCCCGCGATCGTCACCGATCGCACCGGATCACCGCCGGCCCTGGCCGCGGGCTCACCCCCCCCTCGCACCGCATGCCCACGCCCCCGGCGTGCCCCCGTAGACTCGGCGCGGGGCGCGCAGCGGGGCGCCACGCCAAACGGAAGCAACGGAAGATATGTCGGCACCCAACAAGTCGTACGACCCTGTCGAGGTCGAGGCACTGAAACCGGAAGAGATCGACCGAGCGCGCGACGAGGCGCTCGCGGCCATCGCGGCCGCCGACAGCCTCGACGCGCTGCGCGAGGTCAAGGTGGCCCACGCCGGAGACCGGTCGCCCCTCGCCCTGGCCAACCGCGAGATCGGCGCGCTCCCGCCGCACGCCAAGGCGGACGCCGGTCGGCGCGTCGGCCAGGCGAGGAAGGCCGTGGGCAGCGCCCTCGCCGCCCGCCAGGAGGAGCTGGAGGCCGAGCGGGACGAGCGCGTGCTGGTCGAGGAGGCGGTGGACGTCACCCTGCCCTACGACCGGCGCCCGGCCGGCGCCCGGCACCCGCTGACCACGCTCTCCGAGCGCATCGAGGACATCTTCACGGCGATGGGCTACGAGGTCGCCGAGGGCCCCGAGGTCGAGGCGGAGTGGTTCAACTTCGACGCCCTCAACATCGGCCCCGACCACCCGGCGCGCACCACCCACGACACCTTCTTCCTCGCCGGCGACAAGGACCGGGCCGGCGGCGCCGAGGCCGACCTGGTGCTGCGCACCCACACCTCGCCGGTGCAGGTCCGCTCCATGCTGGACCGCGAGCCGCCCATCTACGTGATCTGCCCGGGCCGCGTCTACCGCACCGACGAGCTGGACGCCACCCACACCCCCGTCTTCAACCAGGTCGAGCTCCTGGCCATCGACGAGGGCCTCACCATGGCCGACCTCAAGGGCACCCTCGACCACATGGTCCAGTCGCTCTTCGGCGAGGGAATGCGCACCCGGCTGCGGCCCAACTACTTCCCGTTCACCGAGCCGTCCGCCGAGATGGACATGGTGTGCTTCCGCTGCCGCGGCGAGTCCGTCGGCAACCCGGACCGGCCCTGCCGCACCTGTTCCAGCGAGGGCTGGATCGAGCTCGGCGGCTGCGGCGTGGTCAACCCGCGCGTCCTGGTGGCCTGCGGCATCGACCCCGAGCGGTACAGCGGTTTCGCCTTCGGCTTCGGCATCGAGCGCCTGCTGATGTTCCGCCACAACATCGTGGACATGCGAGACATGATCGAGGGTGACGTGCGGTTCACCCGGCCGTTCGGGATGGAGATCTGATGCGCGCCCCGCTTTCCTGGCTGCGGGAATACGTGGACCTGCCGGAGGGGATCACCGGCCGCGAGGTCGCGGCCCGGCTGATCTCGGCCGGCCTGGAGGTCGAGACCGTCGAGCAGCTCGGCGCCGACCTCACCGGACCCCTGGTCGTCGGCCAGGTGCTGGCCATCGAGGAGCTCACCGAGTTCAAGAAGCCGATCCGCTACTGCCAGGTGGACGTCGGCACCGCCAACGGCACCGGGCAGCCGCAGAACATCATCTGCGGCGCCAGCAACTTCCGCGTCGGTGACAAGGTGGTGGTCGTGCTGCCCGGCGGCACGCTGCCCGGCGGCTTCGAGATCACCGCCCGGAAGACCTACGGCAAGGTCTCCGAGGGCATGATCTGCTCCGCCCGCGAGCTCGGCCTCGGCGACGACCACGACGGCATCATCGTGCTGCCGCCCGAGCACGAGGCCGGCACCGACGCCATCGAGCTGCTCGAGATCGTCGACGAGGTGCTGGACATCGCGGTCACCACCGACCGCGGCTACTGCCTGTCCATGCGCGGCATCGCCCGCGAGACCGCCACCGCCTTCGGCCTCCCGCTGCGCGACCCGGCGCTGCTCGACGTGCCGGCGCCCAACGCCGAGGGCTTCCCGGTCCGGGTCGCCGACCCCGGCTGCGACCGGTTCGTGGCCCGCACCGTCACCGGGGTGCGGCCCGAGGCCCGGTCCCCGATCTGGCTCCAGCGCCGGCTCCAGAAGGCCGGCATGCGGCCCATCTCGCTCGCCGTCGACGTCACCAACTACGTGATGCTGGAGATCGGCCAGCCGCTGCACGCCTACGACCACACCCGGGTCACAGGGCCCATCGGCGTGCGCCGTGCCCAGCCGGGCGAGAAGCTCACCACCCTGGACGGCGCGCGCCGCGCGCTCGACCCGGAGGACCTGGTGATCTTCGACGCCAACGGGCCGATCGGCCTGGCCGGCGTGATGGGCGGCCAGGACACCGAGATCGCCGATGCGCCCGTCGACGAGCCGGAGCCGCTGATCGGCGAGGGCCGCGGCACCACCGAGATCGTCCTGGAGGCCGCGCACTTCGACCCGGTTGCCATCGCCCGCACCGCCCGCCGCCACCGGCTGTCGAGCGAGGCCGCCCGCCGCTTCGAGCGCGGCGTCGACCCGCTGGCGGCCGGCGCGGCCGCGCAGCGCGCCGTCGACCTGCTGGTGCTGCTCGGCGGCGGCACCGCGCAGCCCGGCGTCACCGAGGTCGTCACCGAGGCGCCGCCGGTGACCATCACCATCCGCGCCGACCACCCCGACCGGGTCGCCGGCATGACCTACGGCCGCGAGACCGTCGTGCGCCGGCTCCAGGAGGTCGGCTGCACGGTCACCGGCAGCGACCTGCTGACCGTCACCCCGCCGAGCTGGCGACCCGACCTCACCGACCCCAACGACCTGGCCGAGGAGGTCATCCGCCTCGAGGGCTACGCGGCCCTGCCGTCGACGCTGCCGCGCCCCAAGCCGGGCCGCGGCCTCACCGAGCGGCAGCGGCTCCACCGGCGGGTCGGCCGGGCGCTGGCCGGCGCCGGCTACGTCGAGGCGCCCAACTACCCGTTCCTCGGAGAGGCCCAGCTCGACGCGCTCGGCCTGCCGGCGGACGACGACCGCCGGCGCACCGTCCGCCTGCTCAACCCGCTCTCCGACGAGGAGCCGGCGTTGCGCACCACGCTGCTGCCCGGACTGCTCGACGCGCTGCGGCGCAACGTCGGCCGCGGCACCGGCGACCTGGCCCTGTTCGAGACCGGCCTGGTCTTCCGGCCCACCGGCGACGAGCCGGCGCCCGTCCGGCTGCCGGTCACCAGGCGGCCGTCCGCCGAGGAGATCGCCCTGCTGGACGCGGCGCTGCCGCGGCAGCCGCGGCGCGTCGCCGTGGTCCTCGCCGGCTCCCGCGAGCCGGCCGGCTGGTGGGGCGAGGGCCGCCCGGCCAGCTGGGCGGACGCCGTCGAGGCCGCCCGCACGGTGGCCGCCGAGGCCGGCGCCGAACTCGTCGTGGAGAGCGACCGGCACGCCCCGTGGCACCCCGGCCGGTGCGCGGCGCTGTACGCGGTGGCGGACGGCGAGCGCACACTGGTCGGCCACGCCGGTGAGCTGCACCCACGGGTGATCAAGGCCCTCGGCCTGCCGGAGCGCACCTGCGCGATGGAGGCCGACCTGGACGCGCTCCAGCGCGCGGGCGCCGGCCTGCCGGCGGCCCCCGCGGTGTCCTCGTTCCCGGTGGCCACCCAGGACGTGGCGCTGGTCGTCGACGCCTCCGTCCCGGCGGCCGAGGTGGCGGCGGCGCTCCGGGAGGGGGCCGGCGAGCTGCTGGAGTCCCTGCGGCTGTTCGACGTCTTCACCGGCGAACAGGTGGGCGAGGGCCGCAAGTCGCTCGCCTACACCCTGCGGTTCCGCGCACCCGACCGGACCCTGAAGGCCGAGGAGACGACAGCCGCCCGCGAGGCGGCGGTAGCCGCCGCGACGGCCCGCACGGGCGCCACCCAGCGGTAACGCTGGCCGCTTGGCCCTGGCCACCGGCCCGCCGGCCCGACCAGGCGGCGTAGCCGCCGAGGTCGGGCCTGGCGGCCGTGTCGGCCTGGCGGCCGTGTCGGCCTGGCGGCCGTGTCGGCCTGGCGGCCGTGCCGCGCCCACCCACCCGCCCTCCGGGCGGGTCGTCGCGCGGCCCGGGCCGGGTGGCCCGGCGGCGCAGCCGCCGCGGGCCCGGCCATCGGCCGTGCACCGCGCGCGGGCCCGCGGC